>JBFWZL010000052.1:0-18376 GCA_050185455.1 Binatia bacterium
TAGTACATCATCCGGTACGCGCCCTGAATGTTGTACTTCTCGATGTACGCGGCATCGATGGCCGCAGCTTTGGCATTGCTCTCGGCGGCATCATGATAGTGTCCGACGCGTATATAGATGTGCGACGGCATGTGGACCAGGTGTCCCGCTCCAGGCGTCAGCTTGCCTAAGCGATCAGCAAAGGGCGCGGCGCGCTCAGGCTGCGGCGAGGCTTCGACGGTATGGATGTAGTAGTGAATGGCGCCAGGATGATCGGGATTCCGTTGTAACACCGACTCCAGCGTTGAGACGATTTCTTCCGTCCCTGGCTGTGGCTGACCGCCGTGCGTCCACAGATCCCACGGACGCACATTCATCAGTGCCTCGGCGAAGAGCGTGGCGGCGTCGAGATCAGCAGGATACCGCTTCGCGACCTCGCGCATCGCATTGGCATAGGTTTGGTCCAATGCCTTGCGGTCGGCCTTAGGATCGGAGGAATGCCGTTTCGCTACCGCCTCGATATACGCGCGCTCGGCCTCGCTGGCTTGAGGAGCTAAGGAAAGCGCCTTTTGGAGCGCCTCGTAGGCGGCGCGGTCACGTTCGGCATCGACAGGGAGGTTGTAATTGGGCCCCAACGTCAGTGCGATACCCCAATACGCCATGGCACAGTTCGGATCAAGCCGCGCAGCTTCCTTGAAGGCACGCGTGGCTTCATCATGGTTGAAGGCATAGATGAAGCGCAGCCCTTGATCGAAGTAGCGCTGCGCTTGTGGATTTGCGGTTGTGACCGGATGCTGAAGCGTTCCCACATCATCGAACAATGGAGGTGGAGCTGTCGCGGCAGGGGTAGGCGCATGCTGATGATCCGCGAGCGCGAACGAGACCGTGAACAACAGAGCACACACGAGAAAAGATACACCATGATTCATGCAACACTCCTTTCGCTATTGTTTTGCTGATAACTATTCCGGGTGGGGTGGACCCACATCCCTGCTTTCGCCAGTAAGGGCACAACCTGTTCACCAAAGCGCGCCATTTCTTCCAACATGGGATGAAACTGCAACAGGAACGTCGTCACCCCGATGTCGAGGAATTCCTGGAGCCGCTCGGCAATGTCCTGCGGCGTGCCCACGAGCCCAGCGGCGGTGCCCCCGTTGGAGCCCACATAGCCACGGGAGTAGGCGTAGGTGCGGATCATCACTACCTGGGGATCCACACCGGGAATCGCTTCCTCATGGCGCAGGGCATATAAGCGCGCATGCTCCGCGTGCGCGGCCTCTCTGGTCTCTCGAGCAATGGCAAACGCACTGATGCCAAATTGGATGTCTCGTCCTTCCGCGTCCGCTAACGCCCGGACGCGATCGACCAACGTTTTCGTTTCGGCCACGGGACGGCCGTTGATGAGGTACACATCCGCGAATTTGGCGGCCAGGCGTTGAGCTTCGTCCGACTCCCCACCGAGATAAATTGTGGGATGTGGCTGACTCACGGGAGCGGGAGCCAGCGTGACATCGGTGATCTGGTAGAAGCGCCCGGTAAAACTGAAGTGCTGTTGCGTCCACAACCCTTTGAGAACGGTGAGGAACTCCTCGGAGCGGTGGTAGCGGTCTTCATGAGGCAGGGTCGGCAGCCCCATCGCGTCGCTCTCCTGCTGCCACCAGCCGGACACCAGGTTCAGCGCAGCGCGGCCTCCACTCATCTGGTCGATACTCTCGGCCATTTTGGCCACGATCACCGGATGCTTAAACGCTGCTCGCACCGCCGGCATCAGTTCAATGTGTGTGGTGATCGTGGCCAACCCCGCGGCGACTGTCCAGGCATCAAGCTGGTCAGCCGTTGCATCGAAGGGATTGAAGGTATGCTCGGCCAGCAGCACAGTGGCAAAGCCGATGTCCTCCGCCAGAAGGGTAAGCTTGCGGGTGTAGGCAAACGACGCATTCTGGGTCTCAGGATGTTTAGAAACGATCCAGTTTCCATACACCGGCACCCAAAAGCCCAGTCGCATCGGTGCGGCGGACACGCCGTGTTGTATTTTTCCACTGACTGTGGTTTCACTTCTCATACAGGGTCCTTTCTTCCGACACTGACGCTGACCGGCTAGCCGGCCAGCCGGAACGTTTCTTTCTCGCTTACCATTTGATGCGTTTCTGTTCCCCTGCACTCACGATGTACACCCCCGTGGGAGTGTTGAAGTGCGTGCCCAAAATCAAGGTGTCCGTATCACAATGCTGATTGACGAATCGGGTTCGGGTCGCGATGGCGAGCGCTTTATCCGTATCGGCCCGCTGACTCCACTGCGGCTCGGCAATTTGCACCGGATGCACCATCATGTCACCGGTGATCATGGCCGTCTGGCCGCGAGAGCGCAACTGGACGCTGCAGTGACCTGGCGTATGGCCCGGCGTCGGGACGAGCGTGACTTCGTCGTCGATTCCCCACGCGTTGTCCACCCACTCTGCCCGGCCCGCCTCGATAATCGGCAGGAGATTCTGGCGGACGACGGCCTGATCCATCGCGTCCTGGGCGTCTTGCCAATGCTCCCATTCCCGTTTGTTGAACAGGTACGTGGCGTTGGGAAAGGTCGGAACCCAGCGTCCGTCCTGCAGCCGCGTATTCCAGCCGGTATGATCGATGTGCATGTGGGTGCAGAACACGTAGTCCACTGCTTCCGGCGCACAGCCGACGGCAGCCAGGTCTCGGAGATAGGATCCTTTACGCCCAGTCCATTGTGGGAAGGCCGGCGCTTCCTTGTCGTTGCCGATACAGGTGTCGATCAATATCGTATGATGGGTGGTGCGGACGAGAAAGGTATGGATGCTCAACAAGATGTTTTTCTCGGCATCAAGAAAATGGGGTTGCAGCCACTTCAGGTGAGGGTCGAAATCACTGCGTTGCGTATCAACGTAGAGAAATCGTGGACTGGTAGACTCCAGACTATCCACTACTTTCGTCAGACGGATGTTGCCAATGGCAAACGATTGGACTGCCGCGGTCGCTGGCATAGACATTATGATCTTCCTTTCGTGCAAATACTGACACTCGGTTCAACAATGGTAAGCGTTCAGCCATCAGCCATCAGCCATCAGCTTTCAGCGAAAACAAGGAGATGCGCACCCTGGGGGTTCAGACTCATGTCAGGAGGTAGACAAAATCTTCTACGTTTTCCCGTCTGGCTGACTACTGAAAGCTGATAGCTGAGCACTTCCCTGTTTTGTTCACGCAATCATCACAGGTTGTACATACGGGCTGGATTGTCCCACAGGATCTTGCGTTTCGATGCCGCGTCGATCCCTTCTAACGCCAGAAACTTCTCGGTCGCGTGCGGGAACGAACAGTCGGCGTGCGGGTAATCGGTCGAGAAGAAAAAGTTGTCCGCCCCAAACCGACGAAGCACATCCACCGCCGGGTACTCTTCGACATCAATATGCGCGAAACACTGCCGCAGGAAATACTCGCTCGGCTTGAGCGAGAGTGTGATTGGGGAATCCGCCCCAAAGATCTCCCAGCGCTCATCCAGCCGATAGAGCAGCCAGGGCAGCCAGCTGCTGTTGCCCTCTAAGAAGCCCACCGTGAGGCGAGGGTGGCGCTCCAGAATGCCGCCCAGAATAAACTCCGCCACCCCCATCACATTGCCTAGCGGCTGGGCAAAGGTGGACATTAAGATCGCCGCTGCCGGGTGTCCCATGAAGACGTTTTCGGCGCACGGTTGGTTGTTGCCCGCAGTAGGATGGAAGCAGACCGGTACGCCCAGTTCTTCGATTGCGGTCCAGAGCGGATCAAAGTAGCCGTCTTGCACGTGGCGGCCGTTCACCGGTTGCGGGATCATGCACAGCCCGACGTGGCCCAGCTCTTTCACGGCCCGCCGCGCTTCGACAATCGCCAAGTTGACATCATGGAGCGTGATGAGCCCCGCCGCTTTCATGCGCCGGGGATTCTCTTTACAGAAGTCGGTGATCCAGTCGTTCCACGCCTGACAGAGGGCGTTGGCGTACTCCGGCTCCTGACTCTCGTCGGCATGCAGAGGGAAGGTGCGGAAGAGCACCGCTACATCGATCCCCTCGCGGTCCATCGCCTTGAGCTGCGAGGCCGGATCGAACTGCTGCTCCACCGCTTCGGTATAGTAGGGAGCGATCTGCTCTTTACGCTGGTTAATGCGGCGTGAAGACGCGGTGAGTGCCGCCTGCGGAGGCGCCTCCCGCCACGGCTTGCGCGCCGGGCTGCCGTCGGCGGTGGTGAAGTCGTGCAGCTCGCCGACGTTGAGCTTGCGCGGCTCAGCGCGCGGGATGCGGTCGCCCCACTTCGGGTCCATGTATTTCAGGTAGAGATCATACGGTTCGATCACATGGAGATCGGCATCAAGAATCGAAAATCCGTGCTTCATACTTTTACCCTCCTTTTGTCAAAGTGTGTCTCTTTACCAGCTCCAGCCACGCCTGTGCGGCGAGATCCACAGGCCCATCTCCTCCAGGATGGGCAATACCAGCCGACCAAAGCGTGTAATCTCCTCGACATGCCACAGGGGAAACGTCAGCGCGATGCCGCGACACTCCTGCGTGTCATAGAGTTCCTTGATTTGCTCGGCGACCTGTCGGGGCGCGCCGTGGATGCGGATAGCGCCGCTCGATACGCCGATCACCCGCACCACGTCGTCATCCGTTGCATACTGCTTATAGATGTCGCCATAGGTCGAGATGTTCTGACTGATCGACTTGACGTAGGCGTGCGCCGCCGGCAGATCGATGGCCGAGGTAATCCAGTCCGAGACCCGCCGCGCCTCGTCAGCGGTTTCACGGACAAGCATGCTCACATGGCGCATGAATTTGACACTGTGGGCCGGTCGGTTTGCCAGCGTACTCTGCTCACGGATCAACCGAATCCGTTCAATCGCGTCAGCCTGGGACATGCGCCCAGGGATAAACATCCAGTCGGCGTTGCGCGCGGCAAAGCGCCGGCCACCTGGCGACGCCCCGGCACTAAAGATGACGGGATGCGGTCGCTGTACCGTCGTCGGTCCCACCAGGCGTCCGTGCACGGTGTAGTGCTGCCCCTCGAAGCGGCACTCCTCCCCACGCCACATCTGCTTGGCAATGGCAAGCGCTTCCTCGGCCATGGCATAGCGCTCGTCGTGATCCGTGCGCTCCGTGGCGCTCCGCAGCAGCTCTTCCGCCATGCCCGCGCCAGTGACAACATTGATCCCCCAGCGTCCTTTACTCAAGGTATCGAGGTTGGCGCCCATGCGTGCCACCACCACTGGGTGAAACCACGAGGTATGAACCGTGGTGACGATACCGATCTGACGGGCCACGGCAAACAGCGCCGCCGCCAGGATCGGTCCCATCAAGTTGGGGTCCATCTGGCCGACCCGCGTGGCGTCCGCGCTTGGCGAGGCCCAGTTGTCCGCCATGAACAAAAAGTCGAATCCCAACGCTTCGCAGGTCTGGGCGAGGCGGATGTGCGCGTCGAGATCGAGGACATTGGGGTTGAGGTCGTTCACGATGCGTGACGCGACATGCACCGAAGGCGCGGTCGGGTGAAACAGACCAATGCGCATTGTTGAGTCGTTTACACTGCGTTCCATATCCGCCTCCTCGATTGTTTTTCCTCCCTTGACTCCCACTTTTGCTTCAATGACTGGCTTCGTCAGGGTTCTCTTCCGCCCGCAGCTTATCGACCGCTTTCTCCACCACGGTTCCCTTAAAGAAGTCGGGATTCATGCCCGTCCACAACGTCACTGGGTTGACAAACATGAAATCACGAAAATCACTCTCCGTGATGAGTCCTTCTTCCACGAGTTCATACGCCTCCTCGACGACCTCCCGCATATCCGGCACGTCCCAATGGCCGATATCGGAACTGAAAATCGCCTGTAAGCGAGCACCAAACGGATTGCCCTGAAACGCACGGGCGTTCATGGGATCGTCCGCTTCGCAGCCGAAATAGAAATGGGGCACGAACGCCTCACGGAAGTCCGCGGCCTTGGTGATCCCGCACTGCCGCCAATCGTCCAGCAACGCCGGATCGCCTCCCTTTTCTCGTGGGCTGAGGTCGGTCAGCACCTCGCCGAGGTGATTCTGCACGAGCCGGTCGCCATAGCGTCGATAGAGGTCGAGCAGATGCTCGCGGTTCAGATGAGCGGGATTGTAATTGTCCATCGCCTGGGCGTTCCGTTTTTTCCAATGGCCGATGAGATCGGCGTAGAGACTACACCCCCACCCGGCGCCACACTCTAGGAAAGCCAACTTCAGCGTAGGAAACCGCCGCGTCACCCCGCCAAAGAATAAGGACTTACACAGCGCATCACCCGCCGCGGCAAAGTGGCCGATATGGTTGTACATATAATTGGAAATCGAGGTGCGGCTTCCCAGCCCGATGCTGACCGAATGAAACGAAGGCGGGACCTTCAATTCGACGCATTTCGCCCACACGGGATCGTAGTCATACTCACTGTCCAGGCCGAAGGTATCCAACCATAGGGCATGCCGCGCTGCCTCTGGGTTTTTGCGGGCAAGAGCGCGAATCGGACGGCGCACGTACCCCGCCATCATGACGGCTTTCAAGCCCAGCACCTTCACGGCGTATTCCAGCTCCTCGAGGGCTTCTTGCGGCGTGTGCATGGGAATGGCGGCGGCGGGCGTCATGCGATCGGCGTAGGCGCGGAAGTAGTCGGCATGAAACATATTGAGCGCCCGACAACTCGCCCGTCGCAACTCCTCGTCGCCAGAGTGCGGAAAGAACAGTCCCGCTGTCGGATAGAGCACGCTGAAGTCGAGACCCAGCTCCTCCATCCGTTCATACAGCAATCTGGGGAGAGTCGCCGTCGCACGGTCCAGGGTGTTTTTCGTGGGCACCGTCCACCACGGATAGCGCAACGGTCGGCGCTCGCGCCGTTCTGCCTCTGAGAAACGACTCTGACTGGGCGACAGGGCCGTTTCCGCCATCTTGCCTCTGTGCGTCAGGTAGCGCTCAACGACCGTGGGACCACCAACCTGTCGTAGGTAATCGAGGAAGGCCGGTTCGAATTCCACGGTATGGCCATCGGAATCGATAATGGGATGGTTCACGCGGGCGCGAATCGCTGCGGATTTGCTGTGATGCGTTGTTGACACTGCCAGGTTCCTCCTTCTTCGGAATCAAAGAGTCGTGTTCATTCCCTCTCTGTTTGTGAGAATTCTCCAGCGTTTCAAGGGATGTTGTTCTGTTCCAGCCGCAAACCGGCCTGTTTCAGCAACGGGAGGACTCGCTCAACGAAGAACCGCAACTCGCTGACATAGTCGCAGAACACCAGGTTAAGGCAGTCGATGCCCTGGGCTTTGAGGGCAGCCAATCCCTCAGCCACCTGCTCGGGATTGCCCTGAACTTTGTACATATTCCAGATGGCGGCATTGCCCAGAGACGCCCGACTCATGCGGCGAAACGCCTCGGAGCCTTTGGGGTCCACAAGACCGCCGGGCGAGCGCATCGCCTGAATCGCCTCCAGGTCAGCATGCGCAGCGATCTCGGCAAACGCCCGTTCCGCCTCTGCCTCCGTCTCTCGGCAGATCACGTACACACACACAGCGACTTTGAGTTCCTTGCCGGAGCGGTGACCAAAGCCTTTGATGCGCGCGATGCGCGCTCGTATCGCGCTCGTCTCAGGCGCGTCTCCGTCAAGTCCAAAAGCATCGAAGACCCAGTCGCAGTGTCGAGCGGCAAACTCCAGCCCGACGTCAGAGACGCCGGCATTCACCATGAGCGGTACGCGCGCGGGCTTGGGTTCCATCCACGCGCTTTCAGTCTTCACGTATTTGCCCTGAAACGTCACCGGCTCGGGGTCACTCCAAATGCGCGTGAGCACGGTCGTGAACTCATCCGCGAACGCATAACGCTCGTCGTGATCGAGCCACGGCACGCCGAAGTGGTGGGCGTTGAGTTCAGAGATACCAGCCACCAAGTTTGGTCCCCAACGACCGTTACTGATGTAGTCCAGGGTCGCTCCCATCTTGGCAAAAAAGAGTGGATGCACGGCGTGATACGCAGTGTGAATCGTCGAGATTAGGAGCAGACGCTGAGTGACGCTGGCCAGCGCCATCGCCACGGTCGTGGCATCAAGGCCAGCGGCGCGTACCCGACCAATACCGCCGTAGCCGCCCTTGGCGTAGTAGCCGTTACCCATGAAAATGTAATCGAGTCCACTGCGGTCGGCGAGCAAGGCCAGCTCTTGCAAATAGCTCCAGTCGATGCTCGTCTCGATGGGAATCCGTGAGGCCGTCCATGCCCCGTGGCCCTGGGGAAACATCAGGCCGAGCATCAGCGGCTCACGCTCAATGACCTGACGCATCGAGCCCTGCGTGTAATGGCTGTTCTTCTGGCCAGCAGGTTCCATTTCCCCCTCCTTAATGGCCCTTGAACTGCTCTGGCAAAGGGTTTGCAACAGTGTTCCTTATAGGCAACAAGCATGCCGTTATGGTAAAACGCCGTCAACGAGACAATGCCTTGAAAGATCAAGAGATTTTCACCATTACAGTTTGGCTGTGGTACCGCTCTGTGCAAAACGTGCAAGAAAGCTCCTGCTCTGAGCACACAAGAGCGCACACAGCATACTCGACTGGTTTCTCTCAGCTAATCTGATCACAGAGAGGAGACGCGTATGGCAACTGCTCCACCGATGGTTTTAGCCGACTCCTATGGCCTACCAATCACCACTCGCTCCCGCGAAGCCCTACATTGGTACGACCAAGGCATCCGGGGACTCCTGGGGTTTCGCAAGGATACAGCAGACTGCTTTCTCAAGGCGCTGGCACTTGATCCGTCATTCTACATGGCGTGGAGCGCCTTGGGGGTTTCCTATTTCCAGGAAGAAACGGAAGAGATGGCGGCCAAGGCGCGAGACTGCTTCGCCCAGGCGTGTCGGGACATTACCGCGCTCACCGACCGCGAACGCGACGTGGTAGAAACGTTACACGCCTGGGGACAGGGCAAAGGACGAGAAGCGGTGGACCGCATGCAGGCGGCGATTCAGGCGCGCCCGCGGGAAATCGGTCTCATCCAGCGGTTGTATTTCGTTTACTTCATGCAGGGAGCCGCAGACAAAATGCGCGACCTGAGCGCGTCAGCCCTGCACGCGTATGACAACGACCCGTACATCTTGGGCATGTACAGGTTCGCCCTCGAAGAGACGCGTGACTTCGCCCGCGCCCTGGAGCTAGGCCAACAGGCACGCGCGCTCAATGCGGACGATGTCTGGGCATTGCACGCCCTGGCGCATGTCTACTACGAGACCGGCGACTTGGCCACCGGTACGCGCCTCCTCAGCGAGGGGCTCAAAGGGTGTAAGGAGATCGGCTTCTTCCGCACCCACATCGTCTGGCATTTGGCGCTGTTTCTCTGGGAGCAGGGGCGCTACCAACAGACGCTGGCGTTATACCACGAACAATTTCCCGATCCGGCCACGCTGACGCCGCCGAATTTTGTGGATGCGGTGACCCTCCTCTGGCGCTTGAATCTGACCGGATGCGATACCCCCGCGGCATGGCAGGCGCTGTTGCCTTCGCTGGACACGTTGCAGAAAACTCCGACATACCTTTTCAACCAAATGCACGTTGCCCTCGGACTCACAGGGGCTCGCCACTTCGAGTGGGCGACCGCATATCTGGAAAACTTGCGCGCCCGGGTGCGACCTGAGCGTCCTGGCGTGCTGGGTGAGGTCGGTCTACCATTGATCGAGGGATTGATTGCCTACGCCAAAGGAGACTATGCGGGCACGGTCGAACGACTCCATCCCATCACAGACCGTATTTTCAACATCGGCGGCAGCCACGCCCAACGGGAGATCTTTACTGACATTCTTACCGATGCCTGCCTGCGCTCAGGAGCCTACGACCTCGCTGTCACGTTGATCGGGGCAAAACGGCAGCGTCGCCCAGATCGCCCCCTAGCGCTTTTCGCTCTGGAAAGAGCCTACGCCCAAAAAGGTGAGAGCGAGCAGGCGGCTACGGTCGGAGCACAGGCGCGGCGCCTGTGGCAAGACATGGGAGCAGATGCAAACGTGCTCGCCCAGTTCGGCGCGGGCCACTGAGGAGGAGTTATGCTGTTCACCCTGACCCCTGAGCAACAGGAGCTGCAGCACCGTGCCCGGAGTGTGGCTGACGCGGAGTTGCGCCCGCGGGCCGCCCGTGTCGATCAGACGGAAGAATTTCCGCTGGACAATGTCCAGACTCTGGTGCGTGAGCGTTTCATGGGGCTGACGATTCCTTCACAGTACGGCGGCGGTGGGCGGCCGGTGCTTGATGCCGTGTTGGTGATCGAGCAAATCGCACGGACCTGCGGTACGACCGCTCGCATCGTGGTCGAAGGCAACCTGGGCACGGTCGGCGCCCTTACCCACCTGGGTAGTGACGCCCAGAAGGCGAAATACCTGCCGTGGGTGTGCCAAGGGGAAAAACCGGCAATTGCCATCACCGAGAAGGAGGCTGGCTCGGCAGCAACAGAGATGCAGACCCGAGCGGTCGCCGAGGGCGATTATTACATCCTGAACGGGCAAAAGTGGTTAATCACCGGTGCTGGCGCCTCCCGGCTGTATCTGGTCTTTGCCCGTTTTGATGGTATACCAGGAGCGGCTGGGATCGGCGGACTCCTGGTGGAGAAAGGCATGCCGGGTTTTCGCATCGGCAAGCGCGAGCCCATGATGGGACTCCGCGGGCTGCCAGAAGGCGAGTTGCTCTTTGAGCACTGTCGGGTGCCACGGGAGAACCTGCTTATTGGAGCCAGCGGCTTTAAGCAGCTCATGTCCGCCTATAACGGCCAGCGTGTCGGCGCAGCCACTGTCGCGCTAGGGCTGGCGCAAGGCGCCTATGAAGAGGCGGTGCGGTTTGCCAAGGAGCGCAAACAATTCGGTCGCCCCATCGCCACGTTTCAGGGCTTGCAGTGGATGATGGCGGATATGACCATCCAGCTTGATGCCGCCCGGCTGCTGATCTACCGGGCGGCGGCGAACGCCGGGCAGGAGTTCCCCGACCGGCATGAGGCGGCCATTGCCAAGACGTTTGCGGCGGAGATGGCGATCCAGGTCACCAACCAGGCGCTGCAGATCTTCGGGGGCAGAGGGTACTCACGCGAGTTTCCCCTGGAACGTATGGTGCGCGATGCACGCATGTTTACCATCGGCGGAGGGACGGCCCAGGTGTTGCGCAACATCATTGCGACCCAGGTGCTCGGCAAGGACGCTGAGGCCTGAGGCAGAGAGGAGAACCATGCGAGAGGAACATCTGCGTCGGCTCCAAAAGCTTGCCGCCGCGAAGGCGCTGGCCACGGAGATGGGCGGCGCCGAGGCGGTAGCGAAACAACATGCCCGCGGCAAACTGACTTGTAGAGAACGGCTAGACTTGTTGCTCGATCCCGGTAGTTTTGTCGAACTGGGGATTTTGGCGCAGAGCGTGGTGGAGGTGCCGGGCAAGACGCCCAAGGTTGCGCGAGCTGCTGGGGTACTCGTTGGCGCGGGAACCATTGACGGGCGGCGAGTCTTTGTCAGCGCCGATGACGCGACGGTAGTAAGCGGCGCCAGGGGAGCCTCAGGCTGGCGCAAGAGCGAGCAGGTGCAACGCATGGCCTTGCAACAACGGTTTCCGATGATTTCTTTGATGGAAGCTTCAGCCGGACGCATCCAAGATCAGATGGGCTCGCGCAAGTGGGCCGGACTCAATTTTGATCCGCATACTACCGGATTTGGACATGTGGTAGATCTCTCAGGAGTGATTCCCCAGGTCACTGCCGCCATGGGCAACTCGGTGGGCGGCGCGGCGTTTATCGCTATGCTCTCGGACTTCGTGCCGATGGTTCAACCGACCAGCTTCATGGCGGTGGCCGGGCCGCCTGTGGTCCTCGGTGCAGTCGGAGAGACGGCATCGCGTGAGGAACTCGGCAGCAGCCAACTGCATTGCGCCCTGACGGGACAGGCGGACTATGAAGCGAAAGATGATGCGGACTGCCTGCATGTCATCCGCGAGTATCTCTCCTACTTTCCGTCAAGCTGTTACGAGTTGCCACCGCGGCGGCCCACGGAAGACAGCCCCGACCGGAGTTGTGACGAGTTGTTAGATATTGTTCCCACCAACTTACGCAAACCTTACGATATCTACGCCGTGATCCGCAGCCTCGTTGATGAAGGGCAGTACCTGGCGGTGAAGCGGGACTACGGTCAGGGTGTCGCCACCTGTCTGGCTCGGCTCAACGGCCACGTTGTCGGCATCATTGGCTCTCAACCGTTGCACATGGCAGGGGTGCTGGATGACACGGCTACGTACAAAATCATTCATTTCATGGAACTCTGCGATGCGTTCCACATTCCGCTGTTGTTCTTGGTGGACTGTCCCGGCTTCATGATCGGCAAGGAATGGGAGCGGCGCTCAATGCTCAAGTGGGTGGCGCGGGCGTTACACGCCCATCGCCGTGTCACCGTGCCTAAAATCACGATGGTCCTGCGCAAAGCGTATGGTCTGGCATATTGGATCCTCGGCGGTAAGGCGATGCTACCCGATGCTATTGCCGCCTGGCCGACGGCCTCCCTCAGCCTCATGGCGGCGGAACCAGCAGTGAACGTCATCTACGGTCAGGAGATCAAGACAGCGGCGGACCCGGAAGCCGAGCGCACCCGGTACATGGAACTTTTCGCGCAAGAGTACGCGCCGGAAGGGGCAGCCGAAGAATTTACCATTGATGACATCATTGACCCACGGCAAACCCGCGCGTTTCTGTGTCGGATGCTGGAAGTGGTGCTGGCGAGCCGGAACTACCGGGTGGGGTTCAAGCATGCAATCTATCCGTGATACTGCTTGGCAATGAGCAGCGTGATCTTTCCAACGTGAAAGGAGAAATCGTAGCAATGAAAACCCAAGAAACAGGAGCCGGACCGTTCACGGTACGGCTGTATTCGGACTTTGTGTGACCGTATTGCTTCATTGCGGAGCAGAGCAACCTGGTCAGGTTGCAAAACGAATATGTTGTCGAGATTGACTGGCGCGGCTTTGAGCTGCACCCGGAAACACCGCCAGGGGGAAGACCCATTGCCGAGCGTGTTCCGCCCGAACGGTTGCCGCAACTGAAACGCGGCTTGCGTGAGTTCTCCACGTCCTTTGGCGTGACCGACCTGGAGCTTCCCGACCATATGCCCAATACCCGGCGCGCGCTGGCCATCGCTGAATATGCGCGAGAGCTAGGGAAGCTGGAGGCGTTGCGTGACGCCGCCATGCACGCGCATTGGCGGGAAGGAAAGAATCTGGAAGATGAGCAGGACCTGCGGGATATCGCGCTCCGTGCCGGACTGGAACCCGGGGCCGCCCTGCAGGCGATGGGTGCGGAACGGTATCTCCAACGCGTCGATGCAATACGAGAGGAAGCCACCCAGATAGGCGTGACAGGCATCCCCACGCTCGTCATCGGTCGTTACGGTGTTGTCGGCTGTCAGCCGTACGAGGTGATCACGCAGGCTGCCGACCGTGCCGGTGCGCGCCGGCGTGGCTGAGACAGCCCATAGAGCAGAGCGTATTGCTGACACTCGTCAGCATCCCCTGTTTCTGTGCAAGAGTGGTGTTGCTGCTGTGCGTCCGTTCTGCACTGTGCGCACGCGGTCACAGAATCGTTCCGTTTCACCCTAGCCAAGGGGTTGATATATCAACCTTTTTCGGCTCCCTCCCTTTTCTCTCGCAACGGTATGACCTTTGCTCATTTATCTGGGCTTCCTGAGGAAGGAGAGGGGCTTTTCCTTGGGCAGAGAGTGAGGAGAAGAGAAATCATGCGCTTTGGCCTGTTTAGTTTGTTTGACTTCTTTCCTGAGCGGCAGAAGGAAGTGGACTATTACCGCAAGACGCTTGACCTCATCACCCAGGCTGATGCGTTGGGCTTGGACAGCGTCTGGATCGGGGAAGAGCATTTTTATTCTTTTGGCATTTGTCCCCGGCCGCAGATCTTTCTGACGGCCGTGGCCCAACGCACGCAAAAGATTCGCCTGGGCACGGCAGTCAGCCTGCTGCCGTTTGACAATCCTCTGCGCACGGCTGAAGACTTCGCCATGCTCGACATCCTCAGCGGTGGGCGGGTGGATTTCGGCGTAGGCCGCGGGCTCATTCCCGCCCATTTTTCCGGGTTCGGGGTCAATCCAGCGGAAACTCGGGCGCGAATGAACGAGGCGCTAGAGGTCATCACCAAAGCCTGGACGCAGGAGCGGTTCTCCCACCAGGGCCAGTTCTACCACTATCCGGAACTGTCCTTGTCACCCAAACCGCTACAAAAACCCCATCCGCCGATCTGGATTGGCACGCTCAGTCCAGAATCGTTCGAACGAGCGGGCATGACAGGCCAGAACATTCTGGTCGTCCCTTTTCTGAGCGGCCCCTTTCCCCACGTCAAGGCGCAGGTTGAGCGCTACCGCACGCTGCTGCGCGAGCACGGCCATAATCCCGCCCATGTCAAGAGCATGTTTGTGTTCTTTCTCTTTGTGGATCAAGACTACCGGACAGCGGTCAATGAGGGACGAGAGGTCGGCGGTCGTTATATGCAGCTCGTGCGCAGATATATTCCGGTCCCGGGTAAGGACACGCCTGCCGAGATCAAAGCCCAGGCCAACGCGCTGCTGCGACAGCTTGATACCTTCCCAGAGGAGATCGAAGAGCGGGCGATTGTGGGGACGCCAGCGGATTGCCGCAGACGGATCGAAGAATTGCGCCGGGAGTTTGGTATTGAGCACCTGGCTTTTTACCTGCACGCGGGCGCGCGGGATATGGACCGGGCAGGACATGCGCTTGATCTTTTCGCCCGCGAGGTCGCCCCCTATTTTCGTTAGTAGACACATAATAAGGAGGGAATGTCGTGACAGCCACCATTATTGATGCCGACGGACACGTCGATGAGCCTCGGTCGGTGTGGCAGGACTATGCAGAACCGGCTTATCGCGACCGCATGATTCAGTTGGTTCGTGGCCAAGACGGTCTGGATAAACTGAAGATCGAGGGGAAAGTGCTGGGCGATGGCACGCTCAATTTCGCAGCGGCCTGCATCCCCAAGGCTCTGACTGACGCCGGACGCTCCAAGACGCTGACCTGGGACGATGTGCCGGCCGGCGGATATGATCCCCAGGCTCGTCTCGCCATCATGGATCAGGAAGGGATCGAGGTCGCGTTCCTCTATCCCTCGCTGTGGCTCATGTTTGGCGATATTCAGAATCCCCAGGTCGCGGCGGCCGCCTGCCGCGCCTACAACAACTGGATGACCGACTTCTGCCGGGTGCAGCCGGACCGGCTCCACGGCGCGGCGCCCGTGCCGCTGCAGGATCCTGTTGAAGCCGCGACTGAGACCCGTCGTGTCGCCAAGCTGGGCATGCCAGCGGTTATCATTCGTCCCGAGCCGTACAACAACCGCCGACTCAACGATCCGGCATACGAGCCGTTCTGGGCAGCCGCCCAAGAGTGCAATGTTGCGGTGATCCTCCACGGCGGGTTTGGCAGCAGCATGGAGAGCTTCAGCAAAGGCCGCTACACCAATCCGTTCTTCAACCACATGATCTGCCACCCCTTTGAGCAGATGGCCGCTTGCATGGACATTATCTGTGGTGGAGTCTTGGAGAAGTTTCCCAAGGTGCGAGTGGCGTTCTTTGAATCAGGCGCGGGCTGGCTCGCCTACTGGCTGCAGCGCATGGACGACCATTACGAAAAAATGGGGCGCTTTGCGCCGTGGCTGAAAAAGAAGCCCAGGGAATATTTCCGCGCGCAGTGTTTCATTTCGTTGGACGCCAACGATGGGCAGCTGATGAAGTCACTGGTAGAACTGGGGGTCGAAGACTGCATCGTCTGGGGCTCGGACTACCCCCATTTCGACTGCACCTTCCCCGGCGTGCTGCAAGAAGTGAAGGACAGCGTGGCGGGATTATCCGCACGTGCGCAGCAGAAAATCATCGGTGAAAACGCCGTGCGGCTGTATCAGATGACGTAACAGGGAAAGAGTGCTCCTATGGCTACTATGTCGCTTACGGAAGTTGACAAGGTTGAGATCCTCACCATTCTCGACAATACCGTTGACCTGTTGCTCGCTGGGAACGACAAGGTGAAACGCCTGCCCGTAACGCCGGACGCCTTTGAACGTGAGAGCCTGGTGGCGGAGCATGGCTTCGCCGCTCTAGTCACGGTTAGCAGCGGGAATACGTCCGAATCGCTGCTCTTCGACGCCGGGCTCAGCAAGCAGGGGCTCATTCACAACATGGATGTGCTCGAAATCAAACCCAAGGAACTGCATGCAATCGTCCTGAGTCATGGCCATGCGGATCACACTCGCGGGCTGATGGGCATGGTCGAACGCTTGGGCGAGCGCAGGATGCCGCTGTTGCTGCATCCTGATGCGTTCCTGCAACGCAAAGTGATTTTCCCCGACGGCCACGAAATCAATCTGCCGCCGCCGGACCGGCGTATTCTGTCGCAGGACGGCATTGAGTTTATCGAGGAGCGCGGCCCCTCCTACGTCCTGGGCAAGTCGGTGCTGGTGACCGGCCAGGTGCATCGGACGACTGATTTTGAGACCGGCTTTCCCCTTCACTACGCGTTACTCGCCGATGAGTGGCAAAAGGACCCCTATATCCATGACGACCAGGCAATCGTGGTCAACGTCAAGGATAAGGGGCTAGTGGTGCTCACCGGCTGTGGCCATGCGGGCGCGATCAACACCATCCGCCAGGCACAGGAACTCACCGGCGTCCAGAAAGTGCACGCCGTGATCGGTGGGTTTCATCTTTCCGGCATGCTGTTTGAGCCGATCATTGCCCCCACGGTTGCCGCCCTCAAGGAACTGAACCCGGCATTGATCGTCCCGGCCCACTGCACCGGCTGGAAAGCGGTGCATACTATTGCCCGTGAGCTGCCCCAGGCGTTCGTGCAAAACAGTGTGGGCACGCGCTTTGTACTCTGACCAATCCACTAAGGAGGTGTGACATGAGCGAACGATATATCACCGCACAAGTGCGGACCTACAGCAGCGGCACGCCCGGGCGGGCGTTGAACAGCGCCCGTCACAACCAGTTTGTGGCGGACGATCTGGCTGCTCATGGCGGTCCCGGAGAAGCGATCAACGCGGCAGAACTCTTTTTGTCCGGGCTGACGGTTTGCGCCGTGCTGATGATGGAGCGGTTGGCGCGGGCTTCTAGTCTCCCATTGCAGAAGGCGGACGTCACGGCTGAATGCGCGATTGACACGGAAGCGGTCCGTGAAGGCCCAGCGGTCCTTGACCGGGCGCGTATGCGCTTTGAACTTGTCGGCCTCAACACTGCGCAAGCGAAAGAGCTGGTTGAAACGTACAAACGGCGGTGACCGCTGTACGGATCGGTCGCAGTTGCGACCCCAAACACCACCGTCGAGGTTGTTGCTCTTCCAGGGTAAAAGAGGACACGCTATGGAACCCATTCGCTATGTCGAACGGCTCAACGCTTTCTATCGCAGCCAGGGATTTTCACCGTACAAATGGTCAGTGTATGACACTGCGCCACTCACACCGCTGACAAAACCTCTCAGTCAGTGTCGGGTTTCACTGCTGACTTCGGGCGGAGTCTCGTGTCAGAATGTCCCGCCATTCAACCCGCTGGCACGCAATGACTTACGCGTTGACGCCATCCCCCAAGAGACGCCGGCCGATTTCTTTGTAATTACCGACGCCTACTATAACCACCAGGATGCTGATCGTGACATCAACTGCATTTTTCCGCTCGAACGGTTGCGTGAGTTGACCGCTGAAGGGGTGATCGGCGAGGTTGCGCCGCGCCACTATAGCGGCTTTATGGGACGGACCTACACGCGCTCGGCGGTGTTGACCGAGGCCGCTCCAGCGCTAGCCCGGCGGCTGCGCCAAGAGGGGGTGGATGTCTTTGTCCTGGTCCCTGCGTGACCGCTCGATCACCAGACCGTGGGTCTGGTAGCGCGGGTGGTAGAAGAAGCCGGCATCCCTACGGTGGTGGTCTCCACCGGCAGAGACTTAAGTGCGCAGGTGAAGGCGCCGCGCACGGTGTTTGTGAACTTTCCCATGGGGAATCCCTTTGGCCTACCTTTTGATCGAGTCCAGCAGAGGGCGATCCTGCTCGATGCGCTGCATGCGGTGGAGACCGTCCAGGAAGGTGGCGCCTTAATCGATCTGCCCTACGAGTGGGGCGAAGACTTCGACATGAACCTGGGCTCCGGGTACCGGTCGCAGGCGGCATGAAGTAAGCCATAGGGATGAGACTATGACACAACCAGTTAGTCAGGAATCTGTACTCAGCGACGTATGTGATTTTTCATTATTTGACGCGCTCTTTGGCCGACGCGCCCGCCGCTTCGCTTACGGCATGGAAATTCCGCGCGGGCCGCTCGCCTTTAAGTCCAAGCACCCCCCCTTTCCCCTGTCTGCGCTTGAG
>JBFWZL010000053.1:0-18278 GCA_050185455.1 Binatia bacterium
CCTTATCGCCACCCTATTTACACGGCCAAAGTTCTCGCCACTATCGATGTGCTCAGTGGGGGACGTTTAGTCGTTGGCGTTGGTGCGGGCTGGCTGGAGCAAGAGTTTACCGCTCTCGGACAGACAATTAAGGAACGTGGAAGCCGCACCGACGAAACGATTGACGCTTTGAAAGCGTTGTGGACCGAAGATGTACCGAGCTATTCGGGTAAACACTTTCAGTTCAGCAATATTAAATTCATTCCTCAGCCGCTCCAGAAGCCACGGCCAAAAATTTTGGTCGGCGGTGTGACCAAAGGCGCCCTGCAACGTGTTGCACGCCGGGGCGATGGTTGGATCGCCATGGGAAAAGGACCGGATGATCTCAAAGCGCCATTGGCAACCCTACAAGAGTTGACGAACAAAGCCGGACGGAAACCCGAAGAATTGCAAATCAACATGCTCCCATTGGCCACCCCGAGCCTGGACCAAGTCATTCAAGACATCCCACGCTATACCGACCTTGGCGTACAGCACGTGTACCTTTCTTTTCGGGCGTGGACATCCGAATTTTCCCAGCTTATGGAGATGATGGCGCGATTCGCACGGGAGGTAGGGCTCAAAGCATAAGACGGGCCCACACTAAATGATTGTGTCATTGAGCCCTTGAGTGAGTGAGCCATTAGGAAATTGCCGCATTGCAGCAAAGCGCCTAAACGAGTAAATGGATCAGTGAATTGATGATTCAAGCAAAAAGGAGGCTGTATGCTTCACCCTGAACGTATTGCTCACGTGGTTCTCAAAGTTCGCAATCTGGAACAATCGAAAAAGTTTTACACTGAGACACTGGGGATGCGCGTCATGAAAGACGTGCCGCAGTTACGAGCCGTGTTCCTGTCCTTCAATGGTCGCGATCATCATGAAATCGCTCTTTTCGAGATTGGAGCAAAGGCCGAGGCGCCGAAACCGAACCAAACCGGCATGCTTCATATCGCCTTTCGACTCCGCACCGAGGACGACCTCATCGCCGCCTACAAAGAATTGAAAGAAAAAGGGACGCCCGTATCGTTCACAGTCAATCACGGCGTCAGTAAGAGCATTTATTTTCGGGATCCGGACGACAACGAACTCGAAGTTTATCTCGATAACGACATCACAGAAATGGATGAGCTGCCAAACGCATATCTTGGTATGGAAAAGCTTGAGTTCGCCAAAGATGATAAAGGGTTAGCCGACATCATCGCCAGCATGCGGCACTAACCTCGCCAAGAACCGGGGAATCGGGGTTAGAGATTTCTTCGCTTCTCCCCCTCACCGTTTCTCCGTTTCAGCAGATTTGAACCAGCGACGGATAAGGAGGGCAGCATGCGTTTCTCAATCCTTACACTAGGAGACAACTACGAACATCTTCGCCCGCATGAGCAATTCTATCAGGAAGTGATCGAAGAAGCCGAATACGCGGAAACGCTCGGCTTTGAAGGGTTTTGGGTGGGTGAACATCATTTCCAAGCGAGTCAGCGCGCCTTCCCTTCGCCGCAAATGCTCCTGGCCGCCATCGCCCAGCGTACAAAAAAACTGCGCTTGGGGACGGGAGTCAGCGTGTTGCCGGTCAACGACCCCATCCGTCTGGCGGAAGACATTGCGGCGCTTGATCTGATTAGTCACGGACGCGCGTTTTTGGGTGCGGGTCGTGGGTATCAACCACATGAGTTCGCTGGGTTCAATGTCGCAACGGAAACAACCAAGGAGCGGTTCTGGGAGTGCCTGGAAATTATCCGCCTAGCATGGACGCAAGAACAGTTTTCCTATTCAGGAAAGTTCTTTCACTACGAAGATATCGCCCTCCTACCGCGCCCGGTACAAAAACCCACGCCGCCGATTTGGGTGGCGGCGGCTTCTCCCGGCTCCGCCGAAGAGGCGGCACGAAGAGGCTACGCCTTCAGCGCCGTACCGTTTGCGTCCGGCCCATCGCCAGAAGCAGTCGCTGACCAACTCAGACGGCATCGGCAGGCGTATCGCGAAGCAGGTCATGGCGAGCCGACCGACGATATTCCGCACGTCTTTTGGACACATGTGGCGGAAACCACGGAGCAAGCGCTGAAAGAGGCTGAAGCCGGGATGAAACGCAAACTCGGCGGCTCAACCAAAGTCTGGGTCAAGCCAAACGTCAAGGGGTATGAGACATTCGCCAAAGTGGGCCAATTCCTCGCCACCGCCACCATCGACCAACTCGACGCCATGGCGATCTTCGGCGATCCGCAGCGTTGCATTGAAAAAATTAAACAGTATGAAGCGGTGGGCGTCACCCATCTTTTAGTGATGTTTGATTGGGGAGGCTTTCCACAACAAACAGTTTTTCACGACATGGAATTGTTCGCAAAGTACGTCATGCCTCATTTTCAGAAGTCCAAGCAAAAAACCACAGCCGGGATGCAAGCGGGAGCTAGAGCTGAAGCGCGGATTGCTTCGTAAAGCGCAACAGGTTCAACACCCAAAGCGGAGGAGGCGATTAGAACTTGGAACCTTGAACTTGGTTAGAGAAATATCCGCAAGGAAAAAATCTAAAAGCGTGAGAGTATGCGCAATTGTTCAAACTCGCGTGGGTCATATTGGGTGAATGATTTGATAGCCGTCAACTGCAATATGAATGGTTTTATGCGGGGAACCCGATGTTCACTCGGGCTCAGGTTTATCACTCTCCCATGGTTACCCACTATAAAGAACTGGTAAGCCGGGTCCTCATCTAGCTCATCTTGCGCCAGTAAACTTAAGACGGACTAAACGTTTACAGCTTTTCACGCATTGACAGTCCTCTACAGTTGTGAATAATTCCCTGTGGGGAGAGGTGCATGACCGAGAGCAGGGGGAAAATATGCAGTGAAGTCCACAGAAGGGAGCCCAGTGCGGATAAGTTCTCCCTCCTCTTTGAACTGAGTCGGTCCTTCAATTCGTTGATTGACCTTGACGAATTGCTCCCATACATCGCCGCACAAACGCGCAATATTTTGCAAGCGGAAAGCTGTGCAATCTTCCTTCTGGATGCGCTTCGCCACGAACTTTATTTCGCCATAGTCAGTGACGTCAACTCTTCGGTCGAACACCGTCTCAAAGACCTGCGCTTTCCCGCGGACCAAGGGATCGCCGGGTGGGTTGTTCAACACGGCCAACCCGCGCTTGTCCCCAATGTCGCGAACGATAAGCGATTTTACAAAGGCGTAGATCAACACAGCGGCGCCCGCACGCGTGACGTGCTGTACGTGCCGCTGCGCACTCGCAACGGCGCTCTTGGCGCTATTGGCATGCGCAATAAACAAATCGACAGATTTACCGAGGAAGATCTTTCTTTCCTTGACGCACTCGGCGGCTCCGTGGCCATCGCTATTGAGAACGCCCACTTCTATCAACAGGCGCGCCAGGCGGAAGAGCGGCTTAAAGTGGAGGTGGCGACCCTCCACAAAGAAATTGCCCATAATCAGCGCTTCACGGAAATTGTTGGTTCGCCAAACGGGCCAATGGGCAAAGTTTTCTCGCTCATGGAAACTGCCATTCCGCTTGATCTCGCCGTCCTTCTCGAAGGAGAAACCGGGACGGGCAAAGAACTGGTCGCGCGCGCGATCCACTACAACGGCCCGCGTAAACAGCGCTCATTTGTCGCCGTCAATTGCAGCGCTTTACCCGAAACCCTGCTGGAGAGCGAACTCTTTGGCCACAAACGAGGAGCGTTTACCAACGCCATGACGGATAAACCGGGACTCTTCGAAGTGGCGCATGACGGCACCCTCTTTTTGGATGAAATCGGCGACACCTCACCGGCGATGCAAGCCAAACTGCTGCGAGCTTTGCAAGAAGGGGAATTCAGACGCGTGGGAGAAACGCAATTGCGTCGCGTGGATGTCCGCATTATCGCCGCCACCAATCGTGAGTTATTACGCGAGATACGTCATAATCGATTTCGCAGCGATCTGTACTGGCGCATCAATCAGTTTCCCATTACCCTTCCGCCGCTCCGCGAACGACGCGAAGACATCCCTCTGCTAGTCGCCCGCTATCTAGACCAGCATAAAAAGAAACAAGAAAAAGAGCTCCAAGGCATCTCCTCAGACACGTTAGCTGTGCTGACGCGGTATGAATGGCCAGGAAATATACGCGAACTGGAGAGCGAACTCGCCCGCGCCGTGGCCCTAACCCCATCAGGAGCAATGATCTCACTCGATGCTCTTTCCGATCGACTCAAAAACCAGCACTCGCTTCAAGTGCCGATTTCCGCTAATGGTTCTTCTTTGAAAGAGGCGCGTACGACCTTCGAGCGCGAATACGTCGCCGAAATCTTACGCCAGCATCAAGGGAATGCCGTCAAGACGGCAAAAGGTCTCGGTATCAGCAGACAAATGTTGCAGAAAAAAATTAAAGACTACGGGCTCCGGGAAAAGTCCAATTAAAAGTCCAATTAGTTGAGGTTTTCTCTCCAAAGCAGATGGATTTATCTCATGTTATCAGGGAAAAATGCAAGCACATTACCGACCCTCCCCTTCCTTATTGGTGAGCACTTGCTCATGAAGAAGATTGACGCCATTGTGCGTCAAGTCGCGGCAACCGACGCCACCGTACTGATTATCGGAGAAAGCGGCACAGGGAAGGAATTAATCGCACGGGCGTTACACACTGGAAGTCCTCGTCGAGACCACCCCTTTGTCCCGGTTAATTGCGCCGCCATTCCTGAGGAATTGCTGGAAAGCGAATTGTTTGGTCATACCCGCGGAGCTTTCACTGGAGCCCATACCGCCCGGGCTGGCATATTTCAGCTAGCCGATAGCGGCACCATCTTCCTTGACGAAGTGGGGGACATGCCGCTGATTTTACAAGCGAAATTACTCCGTGTGCTGCAAGACAAACATGTACGCCCTGTCGGTGCAGACCGCGCCTTTCCGGTTGAAGTCCGCGTCATTGCCGCAACCAATAAAAATCTGGAAAAGGCCGTGGAAAAGGGAGCGTTCCGGGAAGATTTATTCTATCGCTTACAAGTCATTCCCATCCATCTTCCGCCGTTGCGCGCGCGCCGTTCCGATATCCCCCTTCTCCTCCAACATTTCCTCGAAAAGACGAACCGGAAATATGGGCGGAATGCTCAGCTCACTCCGGAAGCACTCGTGCATCTCTGGGAATATGACTGGCCAGGTAACGTTCGCGAACTAGAGAATATCGTCGAGCGCATGGTGGTGTTAGACGAGAATGGGCAAATCGATATCGACAATTTACCTTCTTCAGTAAGAACATTTATTTCCGAAAAGAAAATTCCCACCCCTACTTTAGACAATGGCGACCTCAACTTGCAGCAAGCCGTCGAACAGTTTGAGAATCGGTTAATCGACGAAGCGCTACGCCGCACTAATGGCAATCGCTCAGCCGCTGCGCAAATGCTCGGGGTAAAACGCACAACGTTGCTCAGTAAACTCCGACGAAAAAGGACGCCAGATACGCTTCTTCCTCCGTTGGAGTCCCAGGAACAGCGTTTCGCTGAAGAATTTTCCTGAGTTTGACGGGTCACTATCATCACGGTACAAGGGGTTACCAGGAGGCTTTTTCTCATGAAAGCTGACACCCCTAGCGAGTTCTCCGGCAGTCGGCAGTTTACCTACTTCAAGCCGAAAGGCCGTCATCCCTCAGAATACGAAGATCTGACACTGTACACCCAACCAGACCCTAATGCCTTCGCCTTCCAGGGATGGTTTACCCACTTCGCTGACGGACGAGACCCATGGACGCCGGCGTCAACCGCCCTCAAAAGTACGAATTGGTGGGCGTTTCAGGACCCATCAAAACAGTGGCAGCGCACCTACGTCGCAACCCAAGCTGAACAAGAACGCGGCTTGGACCGCATCGTCGAAGCGACACGGTCCGAAGGGTTGTTCGCTGAGTTTGATGAGACGTGGGTAAAAATCATTCTGGGAAAATACTACACCGCTTACGCCTGCCTCGAATACGGCTTGTTTCGTTGCTTTTCTTACGCTCAACGCGAAGCGCTTTCCGCCACTGTCGGTAATGCGTGCATTTTTAATGCGGTGGACAAGATTCGTCACGCCCAGGACATCACATTGTATGGCATGGACCTGACAGAGGCGGTGTCTGGTTTTTCTGATGCGAGCGCCAAAACCGTGTGGCTCGACGACCCGATCTATCAAGGTGCGCGGAAAACCGTCGAAGGGTTAATGGCGTCAAAAGACTGGGGGGAAGTAATCATTGGCGTGAATCTCATCTTAGAACCCTTGTTCGGCGTGCTCACACGGGTGCAATTTTTCTCCCGTTTCGCTCCTCGCAACGGTGACGCCGTCACTCCAACAATTCTCGCCACCGCGGAAAATGATTGGCAGCGCAATTTGAAATGGACAAAAGAGTTCGTCAACGTTCTGCTACGCGACCCAGAACACGGCGCTGGCAATAAAAAGGTCATCGAAGACTGGCTCATTAAATGGCGTCCATACGTGCAAAACGCAACGCTCGCGTTGGCGCCTCTTTTTGAGATTCCAACTGCTCGACCTCAGACGTTTTCGCAAGCGCAGGGACGGGTGGAACAACAGTACGCTGCACTCCTCAATGAGCTTGGCCTGGAGGTTGCCTGACATGACTGATGAGAAAAAGGTCGCGGCGCGCAACACCGTGGGAGTTGTTCTCATGGGCAGTGAAGAGGCCGACGTCGCGGTGGAAATGCTCCGTGAAGAACGGCCGGACCTCCGTATCACCAAAACCAACTGCTACTACATGATTGAAGGTGAAGACAAGATTGAAATTGATGTTCGAGAAGTCGGAGAACGCTTGGGAAAGGAGTTGGATGTTCCGTCGTTTCTTGTCATCATGAGCAGTTATTATGGTCGAGCCCAGGTGGACGAGCATCAGTTTGGCGTATATGCGGAGATGTTGCAATTGGAAGAAAAAAGTCCCCAGTAACCAGTAGTCAGTTCCCGGTTAGACGAACTTACCCTTTTTCAAACTGCTAACTGACTACTGGCCCGACGAAGGAGAAAACCATGGCGCGAAACCTAGTCAAAGCGCACGACAAAGTGAAAGGGTTAGAATGGACTCCCACTTACTTTGAGCCGGAGACTAAATATCAGACTCGCTTTCACATTCCCAAAAAAGCGAAAGACCCTTTCCGCCACTTGATCCGCGATTACATGGCGATGGAACTGGAAAAAGATAATCGCCAGTACGGATTCCTTGATGGCGCCGTACGCATGGATAACCCTAATCAGGTGACGGAACGGTTCGCCGAAGCGATGAAACCGGCCATGGCGATTCTGCCCTTCGCTGAGTATGCCGCCGGGAAGTGTCAAGGTTTACTGATTAGCGCGGTGGACAATGAAGAACTGCGGAACGGCTACCTCATGCAAATGCTCGACGAGGTGCGCCATGTCCAACAGGAAATGTACCTGGGTCGTTACTACATGAAGCACTACCATGACCCGGCGGGGTTCGATATCAGTCAGAAAGGTTTCGGCAGCCATTTCCTGGCCTCAGCGGGGCGCGCCTTCTTTGAAACGTTTATCGCCGGCGACCCCATCGAGTGCTCCATTAGTTTACAAGTCGTCGGTGAGACGGCTTTCACTAATCCTCTGTTCGTGGCGTTTCCCAACACCGCCGCCGCCAATGGCGACCAGGCAACGCCTACCGTATTCTTGAGCATCCAATCCGATGAAGCTCGGCACATGGCGAATGGGTACGCGACTTTGGTGACCGTCTTGTCTGATGATCGTAATTTGCCGCTGATTCAAGAAGCCCTTGATAAATACTTTTGGCGCGGACACATCTTTATCGACGCCTTCCTGGGAACGTTGACAGATTACTTCAGCACTAATCGCGTCGGGGCGTATAAAAACATGTGGCAGCAGTGGATCATGGAAGACTGGGTGGGTAGCTTCATCGCCCGGTTAGAAAAATTTGGACTGAAAGCCCCGCGCTGGCTGCCGCAAGCGCAAGAGAATATCAACTGGGTCAACCACTCAGCAGCCATGGCGGCGTATGCACTCTGGCCCGTCGCCTTCTGGCGCTACGACGCTCCGACTGAAAAAGACCGTGAATGGTTCGAGTCTCAGTATTCCGGCTGGAATACCCACTACGGAAAATTTTGGGAAGCCTATAGTACGATGACAGACCCCAAGCAAGGTCAGATTCCAGCTCAGCTGTTTCCTAGCCTGCCGCCGCTCTGCCAGGTCTGTCAGATGCCATGTGTATTTCCACGCCCGGACATCAGTTGGGCCCGAGTCGTAGAGAAAGCTGGCAAGAAACGCGCGTTCTGCTCCGAGCCCTGTGAGTGGATGTTCGACCTCGAACCACAGCGCTACCTCGGTCATCAAAGCTGGTACGAACGGTTTGATGGCTGGGATCTAGCAGATGTCATTACTGAACTGGGCTACATTCGACCAGACGGCAAGACGCTGATCGCCCAACCTCATCTCAATTCCGATAAGATGTGGACGATTGACGACATCCGTCGGCTCAAGTTTGAGATTAAAGATCCGTTGCGACAATAAGAGGGATCAGGGAACGGGTATCAGGGCTCAGTAGAAAAGCAGAAAATTTACAAGTCCTGTAGGTCCAATACCAACCCCCGATCCCTGCCCCCCAATCCCTATCTCTCTCATGCCTTATACCATCACCCTCTCCCCGTTTGAGAAACAGTTCATCTGCGAAGACAACGAAACCATTCTGCAAGCCGCCATACGTCAAGGGATCAACCTCCGATACGGCTGTAAACATGGTGGTTGCGGCATGTGTAAAGCACTGGTCGTCGAAGGCGATGTAGACAACGAAGAAGCATCTTCCTACGCATTGCTCGACTTCGAGCGGCAGCAGGGTTTCTCGCTCCTTTGCTGCGCCTATCCGGAAAGCGACATCTTCATTGAATTGTGGGACTACGACGAAACGGAATTATTTTCCGGCGTTACTGTTCAACAGTTTGAAGCGGAAGTCGAGCACATTTCTCAGCTGACCCATGATATTCGCGGCATGCAGATCCATCTCATTGAACCGGCGACCATCGACTTCAAAGCTGGCCAATATATCGACGTGTTGGTTCCAGGCACGAACGAGTGGCGGTCGTATTCCATGGCCAAACCTCCCAGCCACGATCAGACAATCGAACTCATGATCAAACTGATGCCGGGAGGTCTATTTTCCGACTACGTTGAGCAAAAACTCAAAGCAGGACAACGCCTCACCCTCCAAGGTCCGTACGGCAACTTTCATCTTCGCGACACGAACAGAGAAGCGCTATTCATTGCCGGCGGCTCAGGCATGGCTCCGATCCTTTCCTTATTGCGCGACATGGCGGAGAAACGGAACGAGCGTCCGGTCACGTACTTTTACGGCGCCCGAGCGCGGCGTGATTTGTTTCAATTAGAAGAACTGCAAGCGCTTGAGCGACAACTTCCCAATTTCCACTTTATTCCTGCCCTGTCAGAACCGGCTCCAGACGACGCCTGGACCGGAGAAACTGGCCTGATTACCGATGTTGTCAAGAAACTGGTGGCAACCGGCGCGGGAAAAGAAGCCTACATGTGCGGTCCTACCGCGATGATTGACGCCGCCATCGTCACCCTCACTCGCCTAGGCGTAGAAGAGGCCAATATTTTCTATGACAAGTTTGTGACGAAGGCGGATACCGTCGGCTAGTCAAGCAAAAGAAGATGAGATGTCAAAGGTTGCTATGAATCAACCTGAAGACAGGAGATGATTTGATCCCCGTCGATATGAGTTCTGCTGCCTCTACTGTTTACTGCTTCCGCAATTCCTCAACCACCTTGCGAATACCTTGGGCGACAGTAAGCCAAGCACTATCCCGATTCGGCCACGTCGTTACTGCTCGGTCATCAGAAGGTAAGGCTTGCAGTTTGCTAAATAGGAAGACCTGCCCAATCCGTCGAGCGAATGAGAACAGGAATTACCCGTGCTTGCTTCTGATCATGCCGTTCCATTGCTCGTTGCATTTCTCTCGCTTAACAGTACTCCGAAGCAACAAACTCCGGACTAATGAGGAGCAGGATAATCTCTGCCGCTTCCAACAGCGTCGCCAGTAACTGCCCCGTGCTCGCCGCCCACACTTTGATTGTGTTGTCCCCACTCCCCGATGCCGGCTGCTGCCCATCCAGACTCCACGCCATCGCACTCACCGCGTTGCTATGCCCCAATTACAGCACGATTTTCGCGGTGTGATCGGCAAAGGCGGAAGAGCAAAGATCACACAACATCCAAGAAAGGACGACCAGACCGACTATCTTTTTCATGAAATTGATTTCACCCTTCCACGGGACAGGACATAACGCAGATTGAACGGAAGAAGCAAGGGACACGTTCAGATACGCAGCCTTGCATTTCTTTGGAGAATCAGCCATTCGTGGGGCGAAGAAAAGGAGGCGGCCATGAATCTCGAAGAACTCGCCCAACGCGTGCAGAATCTGGAAGACATCGAAGCGATTAAGAAACTCAAAGCTCGGTACACCGGCTATTGTGACAACGGGTATGATCCGGACGGCATCGCTTCACTGTTTGTCGAAGATGGGGTCTGGGATGGCGGCGATGTCTTTGGTCGCTGTGAGGGACGTGTAGCAATCCGCAAATTCTTCCAAGGCGCATCTAAAGTACTGCCGTTTGCTTTGCATTACGTGATGAACCCCCTCATCGAGGTCAATGGCGATACCGCCACGGGGTCCTGGTATCTCTTCCAAACCTGCACCTTTGCCGAAGGGAAGCAGGCAGTCTGGGGAGCAGCCCGCTATCAAGAAGAGTACGTCAAGCTCAATGGAGAATGGAAATTCAAGAACCTGAAAGTAGTGTCTTCGTTCTGGACTCCCTTTGATCAGGGCTGGGCGAAGAAGCAGTTTATACAAGAATAGCCGTCAGCTCTCAACAGTCAGCAAGACATTCACGGCAGAAGACGACAAACACTTTGCCTCAACCCCATAGTCGAAAGCCCATAGTTTATGTATCTTGCTATCTGGCTGAGAGCTCAGTGCTGAAAGCTAATTCAATAGGAGGGCTATGCATGCTCAAACCCATCATCTCTTCTGATTCCCATATTACCGAACCGCCCGGCACCTATGTGGACCGTATCGATAAAAAATACAAGGATACCGCTCCACACATAGTCCGGGATGAGAAGAAGGGCGACCTCTTCATCATCGAAGGACTGAACCAGCCGATTCCCATGGGGTTGGTAGCCGCGGCCGGAAAGAAAGCCGAAGAGTTACAGACGTTCGGCGCTAAATTTGAAGATCTCCATCGAGGAGGCTGGGACCCGCAAGCGCGGCTCGCCGATCAAGAGCGCGACGGCGTCGCCGCCGAAGTCATCTATCCCACCGTCGGCATGTTGCTCTGTAACCACCCGGATTTCGATTACAAAAAAGCCTGCTTTGACGCTTACAATGAATGGATCGCGGAATACAGCGCTGCTCACCCGACTCGCTTGATTGGCCTCGGACAAACCGCCATGCGCTCGGTCGATGAAGGCATTGAAGATCTGCGCAAAATGAAAGCCTTGGGGCTCAAAGGCGTCATGATGCCAGGGAACCCTGCTGTTTCCGATTACGATGATCCGATTTATGACGCATTCTTCCAGGCGGCAATCGATCTGCAAATGCCGCTGAGCTTCCACATTCTCACGAGCAAAGGCGATGTTGTGGCCGCGCCGCCGCGCGGTCCAAAAATGAACGGCTTTATGTCTATCATCCGTGGTTGTCAGGACATCATGGGCACGTTCATTCTGGGCGGTGCGTTTGAGCGCAACCCGAAGCTGAAAATCGTGTGCGTGGAAGCGGACGCCGGCTGGGCGCCACACTATATGTACCGCATGGACCATGCCTACGACCGCCATCGTTACTGGCTAACCGCAAGTAAGCTCTCCAAGATGCCAAGCGAATACTTCCGCGAGCACATCTATCTGACCTTCCAGGATGACTGGGTGGCATTCAAGATGAAAGATCTGTGCAATCCGCGCCGCTTGATGTGGGCGAATGATTTCCCGCACAGCGATTCAACCTGGCCCTATTCGCAGGACATCCTGGCAAAGCACACGCAGGGCCTCACCGAAGAAGAGAAAAACTGGATCCTCCACGATAACGTGGCGGAGTTATACAACCTGTCCATTTAAGTATGGTCTTTTGGTTCCTTTCCCTCGTGTAGGGAAAGGTCAGGATAGGGGGGAATTCCCTCTCACCTCCCGCAATTCCCCCTCTCACCCTGCCCCTCTTCCCTTGCGGGAAGAGGAGACCTGTCACTCTGCTGTTAGTTACCAATATGACACCACAATTGCCATTATCCGGAGTCCGCATCGCCGATTTCACCTGGGTCTGGGCAGGCCCATTCGCTACCCTACAATTGGCCCATCTTGGCGCTGAGGTTATTCGTATAGAAAGCGCGAATCGGGTCTGTGTCACCCGTCGCCTCCCGCCTTTTGCCGATGAACAGGGCGGCATCAATCGCAGCGGCTATTATAATCAGTTCAACCAAGGCAAATTGTCGTTCAGCTTGAACTTCAAGCAGCCGGAAGCCATTGAAATCGCCAAGAAGTTGGTGGCGGTGAGCGATGTCGTCTCAGAAAACTTTGCCGCCGGGGTCATGAATAAACTGGGTCTCGGGTATGAAGTCTTGCGCAAGATCAAGCCGGATATCATCATGATTGCCATGTCGGGTTATGGCGCGGTTGGACCCGAAAGTAGTTATGTGTCCTATGGTCCCGCCCAAGCGCCCTTGAGCGGATTGTCTTCGTTAACCGGATTCCCGGACTTTCCGCCCATGCACGTGGGCTTCTCGTATGGTGACCCTAATGGCGGGTTACACGGAGCCTTCGCGGTCCTTGCGGCTTTAATGCATCGCGCTCGCACGGGCGAGGGACAATATATTGATATGTCCCAATTGGAAACTTCCATCGCTTTGCTGGGAGAAGGCGTTATGGCACAAGTGATGAACGGAGCGCCGCCGCCGCGAAACGGCAATCGCGATCCCTACATGGCCCCGCACGGTCTTTTCCCTTGCAAGGGCGAGGACCGGTGGGTCAGTATCGTGATCGCGAATGAAGACGAATGGCAACGCTTCTGCTCAGGCATGGACCGTCCGGAGTTAGCCGCCGATTCTCGCTTCACCACGCTTGCCGTGCGCAAACAACACGAAGACGAATTGGAAAAATTGATCACGACATGGACGGAAACCTTCACGGCGGAAGAGATTACAGCACGCTTACAAGCGGTCAATGTCGCCGCCTATCCCGCTCTCACGAACAAGGAACTCGCCGAAGATGCCCATTTGCATGATCGAGAATTCTTCGTAGAGCTTCCTCATACTGAAGTGGGAGTGCGCAAACATGCGGGAGTACCGTGGAAGTTTTCCGCCACCCCTTGCCAGGTGCGTCGTCCAGCTCCTTGTCTCGGTCAAGATACGGAGGATGTCATGCAGCGGGTTTTAGGCTACTCGCCGGAAGACATCGCGGCGCTGAAAATGAAAGGGGTGCTCTCCTAACACGGAGGGAAAGATGAAAAGGCAAAAGGCAAAAGTCGTGATCGGCGCGATTGTTGATTCGCCATTTGGGGCTTGTAACCCTTTTCACAAAAGTTCGTATCTCCTCGCGTTGCTTCTCGTGTGCTTGCCAGTCCCGGCAGCTGCGCAGTTCGGCACTAGCACAGGTTTTGTCATTCAATTGATCGGCATGGTGCAGGTTGAGCCTGGCCCCAATGTCATCACTCTTGAGGTCAAGGACACTGAGATCCGTTTCCAAATGCAAGATCTCGAAAGTACGTTTAAGGACTTCTCGGCCCAACGATTTCTTTCTGATATACGTCATCGTTCGCCGAGCCTGTACATCCGAGGTCCAGAGCATCTCCTCGATCTCCTGCTCAAGGAAAAACCACGTAAACGGGTGCTGAAATTATCGGGGCTTTATCACGCGGATTCCCGCAGACTTCTCTTAACCAACATCAGCCCCGTGCAAGAACTCCAGAAGCCGCAATTCTAGAACCGAGCAGCAGCCCTCCCTCCGACTTTTTCCTCCGGCAAAGACATGGTACCATGACTGCCGAGGTGGAAGATGGTGGTGCGGTCCGTTGAGGATATTCTGCTCCAAGAGGCGGGGGTGTCAGCCGACATCCTGGCGAAAGTGAAAGAACGCCTCAAAGAGAATAAGACCTTAGGCGATGCGCTTAGTGAACTCGGCGTGCTTGACGCCGCTGGGTGGGCGCGTACTCAGGCGATCTACTATAGTCTTCCCTACAGCGACACGGTTGCACTCAGTGAACAGGCAGGAGAACTGCTCGCCAAGGTGCCGCTGCTTTTCGCTAAACAACACCAATTATTACCCCTGGTCCAGCATGATCGTGGAGTTACGGTCGCTATTGTCGATCCCCGCGAAATCTTTGCGCTTGATGATCTTCGGCTTTTATTCGGTGCGCCTATCGAACCAGTCCTTGTTCCTAAACCTGTGTTGCAGGAGACGCTCACTCGCGCCTACGATCATGCGGCGCAATCGACTCAAGAGCTGCTCGATACCTTTGACGAAAAAACCTTTGATCTCGACAACGCCGTGTGGGGAGAGCCGCAAGATCTGCTTGACGCCAAGGACGAGGCTCCCATCATTCGCCTCACCAACTCGCTTTTTTCTCAAGCGGTCAAGGAACGCGCCAGCGACATTCATATCGAACCGTTCGAACAAGACCTGTTGATTCGCCTTCGTATTGACGGTCTCTTATACGATAGTTTTTCGCCGCCGAAGGCGATTCAACCCCTTCTCATTTCACGTATAAAAATCATGGCGGGGCTCGATATTGCAGAAAAACGGCTCCCGCAAGATGGCCGCATCCGTCTCAAAGTGGCAGGGAAAGACGTGGACATCCGCGTCTCCGTCATTCCCACGGCGTTCGGCGAGCGCGTCGTGTTGCGTTTGCTGGACCGCTCGTCGGCACTGCTCGGACTCGAAGAATTAGGACTCAACGGAAATAATTTGTCCGTCGTGAATCGCTTGATTCGGCAAAGCCACGGCATCATCCTTGTCACAGGGCCGACTGGTTCAGGCAAAACGACGACTTTGTACGCGGCGCTCAGCAGCATCAATACCAGCGACAAGAATATCATTACGATTGAAGATCCTATTGAATATCAGCTGCGTGGCATCGGTCAGATGCAGGTAAACCCTAAAATCGACCTCACCTTTGCGGCTGGGTTACGCTCCATTCTTCGTCAGGACCCGGATGTTATCATGATTGGTGAGATCCGCGATGTCGAAACCGCGGAAATCGCGATCCAGGCGGCGTTAACCGGCCATCTGGTTTTTTCAACTTTGCATACGAATGACTCGTTTGGCGCGGTCTCACGACTGCTCGATATGGGCATCGAACCGTTTTTGGTTTCCTCTTCTCTTCTGGGGGTAATGGCGCAACGTCTGGTCCGGCGCGTTTGTCCGAACTGCCGTCAACCATACACCCCGGAAGAACAAGAAATCCGCGAGGTCGGACTTCTTCCGGAAACGGTTCAGGATCGTCCATTTTATCGCCCAGGCTCGGGATGTGACGCTTGCAACAATAAAGGGTATCGCGGGCGCACAGGCATTCATGAACTTTTGCTTTTGAACGATACGCTCCGGGCGCTTATTATGCAACGCGCCGACGCCGCCACGATCGCTCGTGCGGCGAAAGGGGGCGGGATGCCGACCCTTCGCGATGATGGAGCCGAAAAAGTGTTAGCCGGACTCACCACGGTGGAAGAAGTATTGCGAGTAACGCAGGAGGAACTCCTTTGAAAAGGAAACGGAGAAGCGGAGAGCGGGAAAAGCGGAGAGGAAAGTAAATCCTCCGTTTCCCTGTTTCCCCGTTTCCCCATTTCCCTGTTTCTTTTCGCATGCCTGTTTACACTTACAAAGGACTCACCCCTCAGGGACGAACAGTCACCGGGATTCTCGACGCCGATAGTCCCACGAGTGCGCGCGTGTCTCTGCGACGGTCGGGCATCTTTCCCACCGCCCTCGACGAAGAAGCGACACGACAAACGCGAGAGGCGACAAATACTGGGACGGAATCTCCGCGCCTTTTCGAGCGCGTTCCCGTACAAGAGCTGGCGCTGTTCACCCGTCAGTTGGCAACCTTGATAGGCGCGGGGCTTCCGCTCGTGGAATGTCTCGAAACGCTCGGAGAACAAGTGGAGCGCTCCGCCCTGAAGCGAGTGCTCGCTCATGTTCGGCAACAAGTCCGCGAAGGCAGTTCGCTAGCAGATGCACTGCAGGCTCATCCTCGGGTGTTCTCCTCAATTTATGTCAACATGATTCGTTCAGGGGAAGCGAGCGGAGCGCTGGCTACGGTATTATCTCGACTTGCGGAGTACGCGGAAGGACAAGCGCGCTTGCTCCGCACAGTCCAATCGGCGCTCACTTACCCCTTGCTCATGGTGATTGTCGCCAGTGCTATCCTTGTGTTTCTCCTCGCGTATGTCGTGCCCCAGGTACTGCAAATTTTCAGAGATACGGGGCAACAACTCCCTCTGACAACACAAGCCCTCGTCCTCATCTCCTCATTTCTTTCTGACCACTGGTGGGAACTCTCAGCGCTCGGCGTAGGCAGCCTGTTTGGCTTCTCGCGCGTCTTGCGGACGGATAAAGGCCGGGCGTGGTGGGACCGTCAGGTGCTTAAGCTGCCGTGGGTCGGTCGTCTTGTCCAGCGTCTGAACGTCGCAAGAGTATCGCGCACGCTCGGTACGTTATTGGCCAGTGGCGTTCCAATCCTGACAGCCCTCGATATCGTCACGCAACTCGTCAGTAATACGCGACTTCGCCGCGCCCTCGCAGACGCTCGTCTCAGCGTGCAAGAAGGAGAAAACCTCGCGGCTCCGCTTAAACGCAGCGGGGTGTTTCCGGGACTGTTTGTCCAGATGGTGACTGTTGGCGAACGGAGCGGCGAACTCGAATCCATGCTGCAGCGAGCAGCGGAGGCGTACGACGAAGAAGTAGCGACAGCATTATCGCGTCTGACCAGCATCCTGGAGCCGTTAACGATTCTCGTCATGGGAGGAGTAGTGCTGTTTATTGTTCTGGCAGTCCTCTTGCCGATCTTTCAATTAAATCAGTTAGTACATTGAAGCATTAGTAGGGTCTTGATAAGGTAGCCGATGGTATGGGGAGGTGTTGGTATGCGGATGCATTACAAATGGGTTCAGGTTTGGTCTTTTCATAGTCGTCTTTCACTCGATCAAATTTCTATTAAACAGAATCGTCCTCTTGCTCTCCCGGTCGCGTCAGCACAGTCAGGCTTCACCCTCATCGAAATCATGGTGGTGGTGTTTATTCTGGGCCTGTTAGTCACGTTGGTGGCGCCGAAAATCATCGGCCGTTCGGATGAAGCGAGACGCACCAAAGCAGCGGCGGATATCAAAGGTATCGAGCAGGCGCTGCATCTCTACAAGCTTGACAACGGCTCCTACCCTACAACGGAGCAAGGCCTCAAAGCCTTGGTCACAAAGCCCGAATCTGGGATTATACCCGTTCGTTGGAACCCGGATGGGTATCTGGAAAAAGTCCCTTTTGATCCATGGGGACGCTCGTACATTTATCTGAGTAATGGCGATAAATTCATCCTCAAATCTCTCGGTGCGGATGGTGAGGAAGGCGGCGAGGGGAAATATGCCGATGTGGACAGCCGCGACTTGTAAACGAGAATCGGGAAAAAAAAGGGTTCTTCCTGTTTCCGTTTCTCCCGCTCTCCGATTCTCCGATTCAGCTTGGCCAAATCTACGAACCGTAGTTTCCAGCCCAGGATTTACTTTGTTGGAATTGACGGTCGTTCTCTTTATCATCGGTCTCCTTATCGCAACCGTCGTTCCGCATCTCGGCAACGTTGGCGGCGCGCGGTTGGATGCAACGGCAAAGCGGTTGGCCGCGGTTGTACGCTACCTTGCTGGGGAAGCGGCTCTGCAGAACCGTCCGTATCGCCTCAATTATGACTTAGATAAACACACGTACTGGATTACTACCTTGGTCACCGCCCCAGATGGCGCCGAGTTCAAAGAAGATCAGTCTCCCCTCTCTCGCGTCGTCCAGTTGCCGTCAGCCATCACTTTCGCGGATGTGCAGGCGCCTGGAGTCGGACGTGTGAGCACGGGACGCGTCTATACGTACTTTCTTCCCCAAGGATATACCGACCCCACTCTCATTCATCTGCGAGATCAGTATTCGCGCGTCGTGACCGTGCTCATCCCAGCACTCACGGGAGAAGTACGCATCTATGAAGGCTATGTTGACCGGTTCTCTTTGGGGACTAGGGGTGAGGAGGTGGGGATGA
>JBFWZL010000054.1:0-18261 GCA_050185455.1 Binatia bacterium
ACGGCGCAAGCTCACTCACAAGCGTCGCTGAAAGATGGGCGTGTAGAAATTTCCAATCTCACCCTTACAGCAGACGGTGTCACTGGACAGTTACAAGGAGCAATCACGCTACGCTTTCCCTTAGAGTGGAGCTCGCTTGATTTGCGACTCACGACACAAACGGTAGGCTCCCCTCCCCCCCCTCTCGCCATGCTCGTTTCTTTATTGCCCACTGTGCCAGGTTCACAAGGCGAGCGCCGAGCCACTCTTACCGGCACATTTGCTGCGCCGATGATACAGTAAAAACTGTGGCAGAGGCGGCGATGGGCAAAATCAACTATGCACCAGTCTAAAGAGTTGGGCGACTGGCGTCTTCTTTCCATTTTCTTCCCGCCAAAAGCGACGGCCAGCTCTTTGCATGAAATCGCGTTGCCGATTCAATCGCTCTTCATTTAGGACGTTTTTCACGATTCCATAACGGATCTCGCCTTTCGGGCCGAGAATCAGCGTAGCCCCACCGTAATACTCAAACTCTTCACCGCTCTTCCTGTCACGGACAACTCGGCGTTGCGTCACCTCAGCAACGAGATCGAACAGCACCTGTCCATCTGGCCCAATTCGCCTCGATGAACGAATGGATTGAAGGCACGGGAGGTCAACCTGATCTCCTCCTAAGCGAGGATGACCAGGATGCGCCAAGCCAAAAGCTTCAAGGTTTTCAGGGCGGGTGATCTGCCTGCCCAAGGCGCAGGCTTGGCGCCGCAACTCAGCGACTCCTGCGGGACGACCCGGGTCTCCGTCGAATTGCAGTTGCGCGAAGCTTAACTCGGGAATCTCCGGCATATATTGCTCAGGAGGTTGCCAACGAAGAGCGTGCTCGGACAGATTAAACACCCCTTGAGGATAAATCCGACGACGGCGGAAAGCATCGACCCACGCTTCACGATAGCCCCACTCATCATGCGGTACGAGGTCAGCGTCCGCCGTAATGACCGCACGCAAGAATTCACCGAATTCCAAGTCAATGGGAGGACAGTAATCAATTGCGCGAATACAGATGGTAAGGAACTGACGGGCCAATTTACTCGCCTCGTCGGCCAAGATTTCCCGTAAATCCGGAGACAGTTCCCCGGCTGGCAACACCCCAGATCCATTGGTGGCTAGGCGAATGTACCGTTCTACCTTGCGCTTGAAGATCGTGGTAAACGCTTCAAACACGCTTGACACTAGAATCGATCCACGGGCGTGCGGTTCGCTCTCCTTCTCATAAAGAGAACGTCCGAGCACATCATCGGTAATATCAACAGCACTGCGTAATGGTCTCCCTGATCCGGTCGTATGTCCAAACTGACCGGCCAGGGCGGTCAGTAAATCAGATTCTTCCAAGCGTCCGCCGGATCGGCGAATAGCGGTCCGCAATACCTGCTCGTAACTAAAATGCTGAAAGATAGCGACAAGATCAGCAAACGCCTCGTGAAAAGCCAACGCATCCGGTCCACTCGGAAAATCAAGCTGCGTACGCAGACCGTCAAGCAGAGCATGTGTGACCTCGTGGGCGATAATGTCATGAGAGAGACAGGTGAAGACAAAGCCTCCGGGTAGGTTGCGTCCAACCGCCTGTGCATCGGCGCGAAAGTAACCGAAGCAGATTTCTCCGCATTCTTTGTCGTAATAGGCGTTTCGTTCATTATTCGCGTGTGGCCGGAGTCGTAACCGCACCGCCAGTTTATCAGTTCCATTCAGATTGAATCCCCAGGCAATATGTCGGCCAAGCGCGCTACGAAACGCGGCATAGACAAGGCTGCTCACCGCATACACCATTTGCTGATGGAACTGCGGATCGGAAGGAGAAGGTTCACGGCCATGCGCAAGTGACACGTTCGGATCATCAAGGTGCACGCGACGATAAGAAATATGGTGTTGACCGTCGGAGTTATCGACTTCGAAAACTCTTCCTACTGGACCAGGATCCAATGGTTCGTAGGGGACATTCACCACGGCTACTGCGCCATCCAACTGGGAAATAGCGGGATCAAGCGTGAAGATTTTCAATGGCCGCAGGAGCGGTTCGTCGCTCCTGCGCTCGTAGGGCTGCCCATGAACCGCACGGGCAACACCAGGGCCAATCGTAAAGGCCGACCCCTCACCATCATGGTTAACTGCCATCACCTTGCCTCCTTGCCATGCGTGGGGAACGCTGAGCACGCCTCCACCACCATCTCTTGTCTTAGCTTCTGAGTCCTTGCACCAACAACTGCAACTGCTGCGTGAGCGCTATGAGATGAGAGACTGTGTCTCCATTAACGCCTGTTCCCGGACTCGGAGGCATTACCGCCGATACTACCGCGCCAGCCGGATTGATGAAGGGCTGCAGCAACCCATACACGCGTGCTTCAGACGCACAGTCAAGTTCCGGATGTTGACGAGGACTCGCGCCAAACGCCGCGGTTACTCGCCGTTGAAACTCTTCGTGGGAAATTCCATCAATCCCCAGACGAAGAAGAGCCGTTGCCTGTACGGTAAACTCACCATGGCCTCCGCTTTCCCAAGCAACCTCACTCGACCTGCAGGCAGAAAATACCACCTGTCGCATCGACTCCTGACCGCCGCCGGTGGTTACTGCGCGAACAGATCCAAGCCGTTGTCGGAAAAGATCGTGGGCTTTTTTCATATCCTCCGTTGCCGCAATAAAACGCGGACGTTGATCCCGGATAGTCCCTAGTTGAGCAGACGCGCCAACGGCCAAGCGCGTATTAGTCCCGGAATGACAGCAATCAAAAAAGCAGGTCACGTTCACGCCACTGGGGATGCCGCGAAAAATTTCAGCAATATCATCGTCAATGACAAAGGCGCCGGATTCATAGTCAATAGGACAGAGCGCTTCATCCTGGCCTGGCGTATCCCCATCGGCTTCATCACCATCGAGGTCGGGAAGCTGGGTGCCGTGGCCGGCATACTGAAGGACGACCACATCTCCTGGCGCACTGCTCGCAATCAGGTTTTTCATGGCATCAAGAATCATGCTGCGGGTTGCTTGTTCATCGCAGAGCAGGATCGGAGCCTCAAAGCCGAGCTGGACAAGAGTTTGCGACCAAGCATGAGCGTCGGCTACACAACCGGACAGGGGTGCGGACGGATAGCGATTGATCCCTATACAGAGGGCGCGACGATGACCGGCGCCCCGTTTCAAACCGTTCGTCCAGGCCGTGGGCGCTGGAGAAGTAAACGTGGTCCAAGCTGGGAACCGTGAGGAAACCGAGAGAGGCAATTCGTCACCGACTAATGGAGGAGTCGTAACAGGAGTTATCCATACAGGGGGAACCCTCCAGGCCGTCAGGGTTCGAGTACCTTTCACTTCCTCAGCGAAATCAACGATGGGATCCATATCTCCAACATGGAGAATACGACGCACTACACTGTTCATCGTCGGCGGATCATCATCAAAGCCGCCATGGCTGGTCGATGTGCTGGCATTACGCCCGCTCTTGACTTTGGTCTTGGCCCAGATGACTTCTCCATTTTCCTGGGGATGGCCGGACAATCCGAAAAGCTTTTGCAGGCTCGGGTCGGCGCGCAGCGACTCTTCCAAACCTAAAATCGGCGTCTTCCGTTCCGGCTCCAAAGCATAATAAATCAAATAGAGCAACGACTTGCCGTAGATACCCGCACAGTTGTCGTCTTTCTCCCAGTCTTTTGACATAGTGAAAATATTAAGCGTTCGTACTCCACCCCCAACATGCGCCGTTAGTCGTTTATGGAACTCGTCGACCCGGATGGCGGGAGCGAGCAAATGCAGCGAATCAAATACAGGGACCTGTAAATCAAGGGCGGCTGGTAAGAAATGGGAGAGAAAAATAGAACCCGCACTGTGGCCAACGGCATGCAGTTCAATCTGGTTTGGGTGGGCGTCGCAGAACGCCTTGAGTTTACGCACGACATAGCGCGCGCCGCCATCGTCGGCAACAGATAACTCAGCGCTGCGTTTCATACCTGACCAAATATGCACTCCGCCCAATGTCCGCACGGTCGCCTCGATTAGCGGATCGGTCGTGTAATCTTGAAGGTCTCGCGTTCCCAGGTCCCGCATTCGTTGCCGAGAGCCAAACAGGAGCTGTCCGATCGTCTCAAATAGACCAGTCTCCCAAATAAAGTAGAGAGGATAAATGTTATTCTTCTTCCACCACGAAACATGCTTAGCGGCGATCTGCAGGCCATCTTTCTCCGCCACCAGTCCACCATGGGCATAGAACATGATGCGCAACTTGCCGCCAGCCTTCGCCAATGCTCCCTCTAGATGCTCTCCAAAAATTGCATCGACATCGCCTTGCGTCGTTGAGAAGAGTCCATCGGAGGAAAATTTTCCCTGAGTCAAATTGATCACGTGCGGGCGTAACATATTGAGCAACTCAGGGGTCAGGTCGGTATCTCGGGAGCTATCACGTCTTCCACTTAACGCTGGTTCAGTAAAACTCTCGGGTCCTGAGGCAACCGAGAGTTCCACCTCCGACATTGTCGCTTCAGGAAGTTCAGCAGCTAAAGAATCGACCGCACCCACACCGTTGCGGTTCGTCATGGAGCGAAGTATGTCCTCGGTTTTGCCGCGTACGGCAAGGGCATCCTCGCCAAAAGGCATGCCATCAGCACGAGCGCGCGGAGCCGCTCGGCTTGCTTCGAGGGTGGTGCGTATTTGACGCACGGCGTCAATGATTTCTGAACGCTGGAGTGACGTTCCAGGGCAGGATTTCGTGGACATTTCATTATGGAACCGCAAGGATTCGACTGGCAGGCTGAACTGCGTCTGGACGCGAGCGATTACTTGCAGGGCAGCTTCCCGTTGGCGGCCTTCAAAGCGATCCTTCCCAACATCGAAGTCTCCAATCATTTCGAACATGAAGGGACCGCTCAGGCTATTACCATTGTGGCCACTAGCGCTGGCTGGCGGTCGGTTCCAGTCGCGTCCCGTCCAAATAGCGCCATCGGGCGCGATGGTGATGTGTTGGGCAATATCGCTCCACTTCTGCTGCTGGGTATGGAACCACCACATAGCCTCAATGCTCGCCAACCCTTTATACTGACTGTGATTGGGCCGCCAAGTGTGGTGCATGTGAACAGCGTCGATACGTCGCTGGAAAGGGAAATGAGCCAGCAGATCGATAAATTCGTCGAGAGACAGTTGATGAAAAGGTTTAGGCATAACAACCTCCTTGTCGTTGGGCACATGGGGGGCGCCAACTGCACCCTCCCAAGATTCTCTTGCCAAGCGATCCTGCCTGTTTGACTGGCAGGATCGCTTTGGCCGGGTACCTCACGGCTGCAACAATAGCATAAACCGGTGCTTATGCGCGGGACACTCGTTGTGCCTCGCGCGCCGTGTTTCCTTCGGACAAGGAACGGACGCTAATCTGATAGTTACCAGTCTCCCGCGGAGAATAGTGGCGAACCTTCACCGCATACGTCCCCGGAGTCAATTTCTCGATAATCTTCGCGTTACGACCTTCACCGGTGTCATCATCTTCCGCGAGAATACGCGCGGGGTCATTCGGACCGGCTAGCGTCATCACTACGTCCGTATGTCCAAAGGTTTCGAGCGTGCACGTTGCTGGCTCTTTTACAACAAAACGGAAAGTATCTACCTCCTGGTGTCTACCGATACTTTGTGTGAGCGGAGCCGCATTCACGATAAGCTCGGTGTCTATTGTGGCGGTCTTGGGATAGACTGTGCCGATGAATTCTCTGTCTCCCGGAGAGAGCGCTCGATTCCAACCAATCTGGTAATCGCCTACCGTCAGCTCGTTGGGCACCGCATAGCACATGATCGATGTCGGATCAAAGCGCGAAAACTGAGTTTGAGAGGCCGGGACTAGATCGAAGATGTTATTATCGACTTCCGCCCGTGACCATCCTTGTGTTTGCCAGTAATAACGGTAGACGGCGTCTCGGTCCCACGGAATACCAGCCTGCGGATGCTGATGCTCGTGAATACATCCTAGCGCATGGCCAAACTCGTGCAGCACCACCCGCGAATACTCGTCGTCGGCGGTTGTCGAGGTCAACCACCCATAATTCATGGTTGGGAGATGAGTTGGGATTGTCAAGGCGTCGGTCCCCAAGTACGACCATGACCCATCGCCCAACTGGAAAGCAATGCGGATTTCCGCTGTCGGGTCATCTACGAATTCAAGCCGTACATTCGCATGATTCATCCACTCGACCGCATACGACATGACTTTCTGCCGAATGGTTTGGTGTCCCCCGACGAAGGACACTCGCAAGGTCCGGCCGTTTTGCCACTTCTTCCCGGCAATCAGCGCCATGCGGAAGGGTTGGACATGCATCGCGGGAACTCCAAACCGCGGAGCGGCTGGTTGGCCAGGCAAATTATCAGGGTTTTCCGCGAACGCGCGTGTCGCGGCTTCGATCAGTCGTTCTGGGGGAAGCATCTTATCGACGCACATTTTTAGTTGCTGAGGAAACATACAAACCTCCTTTATGTATCGCTCTTCAGGTTTTGCCGTCCGCGAATGATCACAAATAGTTTCTCATCACTCTTACGAAGTTCATCAAACAAGGCTAATCGGTTCGCGTATCGGCTGCGACCTGAAAGATAAGGATGAGCTGATTTTGCGCCTCGCATGCCGCCGCCAGACGCCGACTTTCGTCACGCAACGCTTGAAGGTCACAAATTTCCTTGATCGCGGCGACAACATCCGGTTCGGTCGCCAGATCGATCCGTTCAATATGAGTATCCACACGTATCGCCATAATTCCTCCTTTTCACGCTAGGACGGCAAGCTATGGACAGGGAGAAAGATTCCCAATGACAGCAAGAATTTGTTCCATCTGAGCCGTCGTCGTCTTGCCATCGAGCATCAGATCGAGGGTTCCTGCTCCAGCTTGCTTAATGATTTTATCCACCTCATCCTTATGACACTCTCTCGCGCTTACGACGTTGCGGTATTGCGCACGGACATCGGGTGACGATGAGGGAATGACTTTGAGATGTTCGAGCGCTTGTCGCGCCGGCTCCGATATCGCTCCACTTGCATCACGACTGAACATTAAAGATGCGCCTGATTGTTGAACAGCTGTTGGACCAACTGCTAGCCGTTGATAAATGCCTGACGACGATCCGAGGTCGAAAATACCGCCGTAGCGCAACTCCATCAGCACCTCGCCGTGACTGGCGGCGCCGCCCGCGCCATTGCCCGCCTCTTCATTTGCGGACCGATTCGTCGGCACAAGAGCGATCTCCTGACGCTGATAGCCGAGTTTCGCATGTGGAGTTTGATTCGCCGGGTTCTGAGCAACCTCAACGCCAATACTCGTGGCCGTCACTGCGACAAGAGCATGTCGTTGTGGACCACAGCCTCCTGTCGCCATAGCTACTCCTGCCGCTAACATAAAGAGCGGCTTCCTAAACACAATGCTATTGCTCTCGCTTTTCATTTTTGCCTCCCTCCTTCTCTTTCATGGACGCGGATTCACCTTGCAACACGGCGCGTTGGGTATCGACGATCAGCGGCCCCCACGGCTTGCGGGTAATCTCGGCCCGCACATCTTCAGCGCCCTCCGCCACCGTCACGACAGCGCTCGATACATACCCAATCGCCAGCTTGACATCCGGACGGTCAGAGATCATCACTCCAAGTGAATGGACATCGGTGGCCACCATCGCCGTTTGTTGCGGGTCCGACACCGCAACGATTCCGAATCCGAGAATGAAGTGATACTTGCTTTGACCCTTTCCTGGAATGGTCACACAACCACTAAGCCCCACCACTAACGCAACTATGTTGACGAAGCAGAGAAGTTGCGGGAAGGCGTAGTCTTTCATAGTCTGCTCTTGATTATGGTGCGGCGTATTTTGCATTGTTGTGCCTCAGCAACTGAGTCTCAAACGGTTCCATCCACGATTGTGTCCGCTTGGTGAACGAGCTTGTCTGCGATCGGATCCTCTGTTCCGCCAGGACGACTCGTCTGGTAATGAGGGCTTTCACTTCGCCCTCAACTTTTTCGGCGTAACAACCGGCAGAACAAATTGTTCAGTGCGCCTGCACAATTTACGAAGACGGGCCGAGGATGCGGTACACGTCAAGCGCGTCGGCGAGGTTTTTCAAATGTTGGCGGCCAACTTTCTCGAAGCAATAACGATCCCCCAAGCGTCGTACGGTCCTTGGACCGGCCAAGAGCTGATTCGCCTCGGCCGCTTCTGCGAGCCGAGCCGCCAGGTTGGTTGTCGGCCCACTCGCCGTGAATGTCCAACGAGCGCCGCGAAACCCCTCGAAACGCACAGCGCCGACAAGGGCGATTCCGGAGTTGACTCCCATATGAATCGATAGGGGAGGTGCGTTGCCTGCGCGGTTTAATGTCATGGAGGCCGCCAGTAACGTGAGTGCGGCATCTACCGCCTTTCGCGCGTGTACGTGAGCGTCGACATCCATAAAGATGGCCATGAACCCATCGCCGGCGGTTTCATTAATGTCACCGTCTGCTTCATGGATAAGATCCAGGAAAGCTGAAAAATAACGTTCTACCAGCACATTGACCGAGTGAGGAGACAGTTGCTCACTCAACCGCGTGTACTCACTGATATCGACGAAGAGAATCGAGACGTCTTGTTCGCGTAAGGCAAGCTCCGGAGCCTTCGGGTTGGCGGCGACAAGACGCTTGACGGCTTCCGGAACGAACTTCGCCAGGTGAGTGTTGATCGAACGAAGCTCGTTAAGCCTTTGATCTACATTATATTTTTGCCTGAGCGTTGTTTTGATGCGTGCGAGCAGTTCCTGAGAGTGCACTGGTTTGGTAAGGAAATCGTCCGCCCCAGCCTCGATCCCACGGATACGGTCTTCCCGCGCCCCCAAGGCGGTCATCATCACCACTGGAATTAGCTGAGTTTCGATTTGCTCTTTCAACAGACGGCAGACCGTCCACCCATCCAAGTCAGGCAGCATGAGATCCAAGAGGATCAAGTCCGGGGCTTCGGCGGCGGCTTTCGCCAACGCCTCCAGTCCACCGACGGCGCAGACCGTCTCATAACCGAGGTCCTGGAGCTCCTGCTCCAGGAAATCCACGTTAAGAGGCTCGTCATCGACAATAAGAATTTTGCATCGTTCGGGCATTGTCCCGTCCATCCTTTGATGAATCCAGCCTCGTGCAGATGAAACCCCAAGGTCAGCCGCATCCATTATAGAGCAGGCGTAATAAACGACGGAACAAAATGTTCATTCCCCATAAACGGCAGGGAAGAAAGAAAAAAAAGAACCCTCAGACAATAAAGGAGAATCTGCGAGAAAGAGGGGTAGACAGTGTCTCAACTATCTCCTAGGAACTGCGTCAGTTTCTCAAACAACAGCTCCTCATCCAGCGGTTTACTGAGGTAATCGTCGCACCCGGCTTGGCGAGCTCTTTCCTCGTCTCCACGCATCGCATGTGATGAGAGAGCGATGATTGGAATATGTTGGAGCGCTAGGTTGGCTTTGATCCTGCGAGTGGCCTCCCAGCCATCAATCACCGGCAGCGACAGATCCATGATAATCAAGTCGGGATATTCGCGTTCGGCGGTCGCGACCCCAGCTGCTCCGTCAGCCGCGGTAAGGATTTCGTAACTATCCTCCAAAAGCTGGACGAGCAGATCCCGATTGAATTCTATATCTTCGACAATCAAAATGCGCTTCATTGGGTCATGCTTTCTGTCGAGGCTCCTTGCTCTCGGTAGACGACTGGAATGCTCACGGTAAACGTCGAGCCTTTTCCTAGTTCGCTCTCTACCTCAATTGATCCACCTAAAAGCTCGACCCATCTTTTGGCAATCGGTAGTCCTAATCCCGTGCCTTCACGCTTCTGGGTACCCCCTTCCACTTGCTGGAACTCCTCAAAGATGGTGTCAAGTGCGTCAGCAGGAATGCCGATTCCAGTATCGGCGACGGTAATCACGAGCGTGGCGTCATTGTGGGATTGTCGCTCCGCCTGTACCTGAACCATCACTTCCCCAACATCCGTAAACTTGATCGCGTTGCTGAGGAGATTAATGACAACGTGTCGCAACCCTTCTTCATCTGTACAGGCTTCTCCGATCGTCTCGGCAATTTTCTGTGTCAATTGCACGTCAGGCTTGACAAGAGGGGACACCAACTCACAGCAGGCTACAATCAACTGTTTCACATCGAGCGGCTCTGGATGGATCTCCATGTGTCCCGATTCAAGTCGAGAAAGATCGAGAAGCTGATTGATGAGGCCCAAGAGGTGATCAGCACTTTCTCTCACCTTGACGAGATTGTCTCGCTGCCGCTCCGGCAGCAGGTCTCCAGCGCGTCGTAAAACCAAACGAGTGAATCCAAGAATTGCATTCATTGGGGTGCGCAGTTCGTGAGACATGCCCGCCAAGAACTGCGATTTGCGCCGCGACGCCTCCTGCACCTGTTGATTAGCAATCTCAAGCTCCCAATTCTTCTCCTGTAGCGCCCGTGTCCGCTCTTCGACCTTTTGTTCCAGGTTTTTACTATAGTCTGCTAATCGTTCGTTGGCTTCCTCAAGGCTATGGTAAAGACGGGCATTTTCGATTGAAATCGCCGCCTCAGCCGACAACATGTTCAAGACTTCTACGCGATCAGGGGTAAAAGCGCCCGTAGTTAGATTGTTTTCCAGGTATAAAATACCAATGAGCTTTCCTTGTCTCACGAGAGGAGCACAGAGTGCGGATTTCGGTCGTTTCTTTGTGATATAAGGGTCAGCAGCCAATACAGTATCCTGTGTCGCATCGCTAAGAACCACGGTTTCTTTCGTTCTTTCCACGTAGCGGACAAGGGCAGCAGGGAGGTCTGGACACTCTTCGACAAGGAGGGGTCGTAACACAATGACATCATCCCTCTCGATCGTTCCCTCTACTTCAATCACCAATTGTCCATCTTTTTCTAAGATGAGAACCCCTCTTTGCGCCCCGGCGTTCTCGATAACGATCCTCATCAATTTTGTAAGCAGTCTGTCAAGAACGATTTCGCCGGCAATAGCTTGCGAGGCCTTGAGCACACTCTGTGCATCGAGGGTGGTGGACATATGAGGCTCCGTGCCGAAGGCCGGGATGAGTGCAACAGGGTGATGAACGCCCGACGCAACTTGAGTCTCAAAAAACTGTGGATAGTTTTTCTCAAGATCCTGCACCTTAGCGAGTGCTCCCCAACGAAGGTAGGCGTAATGGGCATCGTGCAGATAGTAACGCGCCAGATGAGACTGCCCTTTAGCAAAATAGAATCTGCCCGCCAGCTCATAGATGAGAGCTTCTTCATTTACATACTCATGCGCTTGAGCCATAGTGATCGCTTCGTCGTAACATTCTCTCGCTTCCCTATCATTGCCTAAGACGCGAGCACGTTCGGCTTCGACCAAATAGAACTTATGCAAATAATTCATGGGAGCATGCCGCGCCCACAGCTGTATCTTTTCCTGATTGGCCGCAACCTTTTCAAGGAAACCTGTTTGTTCAGATTCTTCCTGGAGGCCGGACAACAAGGCTAATCTGGTCAGAGAATCATACAAATAGAAGGCGGGAACGGCCGCTGTCGCCACCAAACCATCGAGATGCGCTTCCGCCAGGGCTGCGTTTTTACTAGCCTGAGGATAGTCATGAAATAAATAACAGAGGAGGAGTTTATTGAGGTAGATCTGGCAAAGAGCATTTCGATCATGGGCTTGCAGATGGTGAGGCAGCATTTCCTCCTCATTATAACTCTCCCCGATTAAACGGCGCGGATTCTCTACTTTTCCCAGCAAGTTCAAGACAGCCTGTCGATAGAGTTCATTGACGTAGAGGAGCTGTTTCTGGCGAAGTTGGTTAATGGCGTTACTATATTTTGCCAGATCTCTTTCAAGCCCGCTCAGTTCCTGCCCACTCCAGTACGCCTGAAATCCGTAGTCAAATGCGCAAAGGGCAGCGGAAAGCAGATCTCCGGTCTGTAATCCACTTTGATATCCTTCCAGAAGGGGCGGCAATGTGGCCTTGATGTGTTCTTTCCAGGGTCGGATAAAACTATTCACCATGAACAGGGTTCTTGCCTTAAGACTACTAGCACGAAACCGTTCAACCACGGCCAAAGCAAGCTTCCCAAAGCGGTGACCAATATCCATATCCCCTAGGATTCCGCAACAGATGAGGCCTCCATACGTGGCGTATGCTTGGGCAGAGAGTGAAGTGTTGCCATAGGCAATTGATAAGTTGACCATCCGACATGCGATAAGATGGACGAGTTCGGGAGAGCCAACATAGGCGCTGTGACTGATAATAGAGAGAATACGCATTGCAGCGATCTTGTCTGGATCTGTCATTTCCGGCAGCTTGATCAGTTCCTCAACGTCTTTCTCGGCCAAAGCCCGCTGGGTCTCCTCTAGAGTCCATAGAGTATCTGCTCGACTCAGTCGTACTGGAAACGCCACCCCTAATAACTCCAAAATATGGAGACCGGTTTCTATCGCTTCTTGAGGTTTATGCTGAGCCGCAGAGGCGCGCAGACTCACCTCATAAGCTCTCACTTTATCCAGCAACGTTCTTGCCTGCTGCAATACGATCGCTATCAAGTGTTTCGCTTGCTCAAAACTGCCACTGAGGTACGCCGCTTCCGCTGCTTCCACATGCAGGGTTAACGCTGAGTCGTACTGTCGCTTCCAGCAATCCTTATCTAACACCGCTACGCCGCTTTGAAAGTAATTAAAGGCGGCCTCATACGCCACCGCCGCCTTTGCTCTCCTTCCCGCCAGTAAGTTGAGGTCAACAAGTTCACCACGCTCCGCCTGATCAGTCACAAACTCACGTCCGATATTTAGATGATTAACAACATCAAAAATATTCCGTTCGCGTTCATCCAGAGGTGTGTTTTGTAGTAGGAGGCGTCCAATCTGTCGATGCACGCTCTGCTTTTCCATTTCCGGAATCAGCGCATAGGCCGCTTGTTGAATACGATCATGAGCAAATTTGTAATTGACCGAAACATTCTCAACCAACTCCTGCACCTCAAGGGTTATAATCTTGTAGGTATCACCAAGAGCTAAGACTAACCCTTCTTCGAGCGCTTCCCATAAATTGGCCATGGTTTCCGCGATAGAACGTTCATATACAATCGCCAGCGTGTGCAGGTCGAACTGATTGCCAATACAGGCAGCCAACTTGACTACTTGTTGCGTCTGTCCCCTCAACTTTCGCAATTTTGCGCTTAGCAATTCAATGAGATTATCTGTAGTGTTATGCGCCTGAATCCTGGCAAGGTCCCACTGCCAACCACCGTTACGAAAGTCGGGCGTTAGTAACTCCTCAGCATAGAGCGACTTCAAGAACTCACGAACAAAGAAAGGATTGCCGTGAGTTTTGGCGAATAACAACGCCGCAAGCGCGGCGGCTCTGTCTAGGGAACAGGCAAGCGTATCGGCAGTCAACTGACGTATGCTGGTCAAATCTAACGGCTGGAGGATAATCTGTCGTACAGTGCCTTCGGCTTTGCGAATCGCATCAAGTACTAACCTTAACGGGTGAGTTTCTTGGACTTCGGCATCCCGATACGCGCCAATGACCAGTAGGTAACGGTTATCAAGAGTGGTCATTAACAGTCGCACCAGCTGCAGCGAAGCTGCATCCACCCACTGTAAATCGTCAAGAAAAAGTATAAGTGGATGATCTACCTTGGTAAACACACGAATGAAGTTGTGGAAGACCAAATGCAGGCGGTTTTGCGCCTCCGCCGGGGGAAGTGCGGGAACTGATGGTTGGGGACCCACAATCAACGCAACTTCTGGTAGGAGGTCGATCAGTACCTGACCATTGAGTCTAAAGGCTGCAAGTAGCTTCTCGCGCCAAATGGCTAGCTGGGCTTCGCTTTCCATCAAAAGCTGTCGCACTAACGACCGAAAGGCCTGCACTAAGGGAGCGTACGGGATGTTGTTGTGGAGCTGGTCGCATTTGCCTGTGATAAAATAACCGCCGTGTCGTGAGATGAATTGGTCGATTTCCTGCGCCAACGCTGATTTACCGACGCCAGTGGGTCCTGCAACGAGTATTAACTCGCTCGTTCCTCTGTGGACTCGCTCAAAAGCTGCGAGGAGAGTGTCGAGCGCCGCTTCACGCCCATATAACTTTTGCGGGATGTGGAACTGAACGGGAACATCATGTTGCCCTAGCAGAAAGGGAGTAATTCGTCCCGTATCCTTCCATTGTCGCCAGCATTCTTCCAAATCTCTCTTAAGACCATAAGCCGATTGGTAACGGTTCTCAGCGTTTTTGGCCATCAGTTTCATTACAAAAGTAGACAAAGGTTGAGGAACATCAGCAACAAGTTCATGAGGTGCAGGAGGGTCTTTTGCGATATGTGCATGAATCAAGGCTAAAGTATCTGCACTCGGGAACGGTAGTCGGCCCGTTAGGAATTCGTAAAAAGTTACGCCTAGCGAATACCAATCGGTACGATCATCTATAGCTTGGTTCATCCTTCCAGTTTGTTCTGGCGAGATATAGGCCAGGGTCCCCTCTCCGATTGACGAATTACGCAAGAGCAAGTTTTCATGCGTGAGCGCAGTCGAAACGCCGAAGTCAATTAATTTAACTTGGCCTGTTCGTGAGTTCCATACAATGTTAGAAGGGTTTACTCCTTGATGTGTAATGTGCTGTCGATGCAGCTGGTCCAGAATATCAACTATCTGCTCGGCAAGAGGGAAGAACTCAGTTAAGGTGAACCGCTTCTCGCTTCGCTTCTCAAGATGGAGTTTCAGTGATTCGCCGCCAAAATCCTCTAGCACCATGACTGGACGGTGTTGATCGGTTGTTAGAGCGTACGCGTTGATGATCCCTTCCAGGTCCAATCCGTGGATCAGTTCATATTCTCTTCGGAACCAAGAGATTTTTTCCGGTGGAGGGTGAGGGTGCTTTAACATTTTGAGAATAACCGACTGGCCCTCTTTCGCCCAACGTCCACGATAGACAAGAGAATTTCCACTCTCATATAGCTGCTCTTGAATATGGTAGCCGGCGATGGTCTTAATCACTTCTTCGTCTCCGAACTTCCTACCATTTTTTGGCAATCCGCTACCACTTGACAGACGACTACTAAGGCCCGGCGTGGTCGTTCGGTCTTGTTTGGTCCGGCATAATGGAGGGTGCGACAATGGTGCGCCAAGGCTTCCCCCGCCGCCAGCGGACATGTGACGGATTGAGAGAGGTCAACGTCATCGGTGGTTAAGTGGTCGTGGAAAAAGTGGTGTGGGCGGATTTCTCCCATATGCGATCTCTTAATATAGGATAAACAGCTACTCTCGTCCGTCGCCGGATCTAACGGCATCCACACGCTGGCGCCTACATGCGGGGGGGGACGGTATGCAGCATCTTGATGCCAAGGAGTTTCGCCACCGTGTGGCGGCTTACAAAACATGCGCCATCCACTAAGGAGACGCGGTTCTTCGACAGTAAGCAGACGTGCGATAATCTTGCGCGCCTTGCGCAAGAACAGCGTGTTTTCGAGTTCTGGCGCAATCCCTTCTGGAGAAACGATCGTTACCAGGGAGAGTGGACCGTGCCTGCCGATCACCTTGACCAGCTCATCGGGACTGCATCCGGTCTTCTCCTTCACGACCGCATCGTAGACACTCCGCAGCCGCGCCACCTCGTCGTCAGTGGTGAGGCGCCCGAGGCTGAGAAAACCCTGGGTTTGAAAACCACGGACCTGTTCGTCCATCAGCTCGACAGACGCTGTGTCTGCCATTGTTACTGACCTACACCTTCATTCATTATCCGACAGAGAACTTGCACGGCTCGACGCGGTCGCTCGGTCTGATTTGGCCCAGCGTAATGCAGAGTGCGACAGTGGTGCACCAACGCCTCACCTGTTGCCACTGGGCACTCCACAGCTTGAAAGGGATGAACGTCGTCCGTCATCACATGGCCGTCCCGGAAGTAATGGGGGCGGACTCCAGCAAAATGAGACCCTCTCATGTACTGCAAACAGCCGCTTTCCGCTGTCGCCGGATCCAGGGGCATCCACACGGTGGCGCCCAGATGCGGGAGTGGGCCGTGAGTGGCGCTCTGGCGGTAGAGAGCGTCCTGGTGCCAGGGGGTCTCGCCACCGTGCGCTAATTTGCAGACGAAGCGCCATTCACTGCTAAGCTGTGTTTCCTCAATGTTGAAAAGGCGCGAAACCACCTGTCGCACGTGAGAGAAGAACAAGGTGCTTGTGAGCGTTGGTTCGATACGTTCCGGAGAAAATACCGTGGCCAGGGCAGTGACCGCACACTTGTCGATAATGCGCAGCGTGGCAAGCTCATCCGGAGTGTAGCCGATCTTCCGCTTCAAAATCGCGTCGTGGACGTCCCGCAGCCACACTAGTTCTTCCTCAGTGGTGAAGCGCCCGATACTGAGAAAGCCCTGGGTCGCAAAACCGTGAACTTGCTCGTCCGTTAGCTCTATCTGCACAGCCTCTTTCATGGATGCTTGCCTCTCGGACAGTTTAGTCTGCCAGTTTGTAGACAGGTCATCGCCTCGCCTGCCTTCGTTCGTTACTCCGCCTTGCTCCCCAACATGAATTCACCAACCGAGGTTTCCATGTAGTAATCAGTTCCGGCAGCCGCAGCGAAAAGGTCGGAGTCTCCATTGCCCAGAGCGCAGGCGGCCAAACCCATCGCCGTTGCGACCAGGTACATGGTTTGATAAAAAACACCGATATTTTTGAGAATCACCGCATACGCCATGGCTTCATATTTCCACGCCACCCTCTGAAAACGCGCAGTGAGGATGAGCAAAATTTGCGGCATGCCTTGTTGATCCGCGGCATAGTACGCCCTTTCCAAGAGCGCCTCGACGTTGCCGGTGCGGTCCGTCACTTGGGAAAGCTGATGTGTTTGTGGACAATAATGATACAAACCCGACGTCAAGCCGGTACAGGTATTGACCACCACGTACAACTCCAGTTCGTAACAGGCCCCACCATTTGGGTAGGGTCTATTGCTGCGTTCATAGGGATCGTGCGCCGTCTGAGAGCGCGCCCTGATCCGCGCCGTACGATAAAGAAACTCGCCAAGCTGCGTTGCCGTCATGGGCAAGTTCCCATGCTTACGGATCGACTGTCTTTCTTCCAAGACTCGAGTAAATGGGGCGTCGTTGTCCCTGAGGGCCTCGATATCCGGCTGGTAGAGGCGGATCTTCTCCCCCAACGTTGGTGGCTTCAGCGCGGGAAGCGGCTCGACCGCTCCCAAGAAACGAAAGGTTGCGCCCAAGGGATTCGCGTGCCTGCCGATCCTGCTTCTGACATGGAAAAGCAAATCGTGGAACTCCCATTGCGTCAGCGTTGGGGTTTCTTCTTCTACTCGTCCATCATCGGCTACGCAGGACAGCGCTTGGCATCCCATAAGGAGACTGACAACCATAGTCGCAATGGGGTGCGGAATATCTGGGAACTTGCCCCCTAACTCCTCCAGACTCTGGGGTTTGGCAAGGGCGTGTAAGAAGGCTACCGTTCGCCAGTCATGCATCACAAGTGTGGCATGCGCCAACGGCGACTCTAGAACGAATTGCCCACCATCTTTATGCAAATAAGCAAAGCGTGACGCCACGTAGCGCGCGTTAGCGTCGGGTTCGCAAGGGACTTCGAGGAAGATTGGAGCAGTGGGGGCGAGCGTTGCTAGTTTGACGCCATTCCAGGCGGCCGTATAACAAAGCATACCGTGCTGAGTAAAACGCTGCAGGTAAGATAAGAGCTTTGGCAGAGCAGCCTCTCCGTCGTGCTGCACGGCGAGCCCTCTGAGTTGTTCCACCGTTGCGCCATCGGAAGAGAGCGTGCGTAAGACGGACAGCAGGCCGGGCGAAAACTGCGGCAAGGGCGTCCGCGCGCCGAACGACTGCAGCCAGACACCGCCATATGACTGCTCATGTAGCCCTATGCCCTCCTTGAAGGACAGCACGAAAGGCTGTTTCATTTTGTCAACGTCGCACACTGGCGGAGTTCCTTATTTTTTTCCTTGGTAAAAATGCACAAAATAGCTACTCGTAAATATGCCGTGGATTCAATTCGTCCTCGGCCAGGGGTTGTTTCAACCACCCCATCTGTACGGGGACGTCGTACAGCCGACCGGGACCAAACCTGGGCCAGAAATGTCGTAAACCAGGGACAAGAACTTTCACAGCATTGAGCCCAAGATCCGGTCGAGTCTGGTCCAGGACAAGTGTTTCTAGCCCTTTTTCCCTGGCAATCTGCACACAGGTCATTACGTCAATACAAAGGTCATTGCTCCAGTGTCCAGGATAAGCTGCTTGTACTTTTG
>JBFWZL010000055.1:0-18197 GCA_050185455.1 Binatia bacterium
AAGAAAAAAATTATCGCCGATCTCTACCGGCAATCTGCTGATGCGTATCGCAATAGACCTCGTCCCGAGTACAAGCCTGACGACCCACGAGCGCAGCAAGGGAAGCGGATTGGCGATTCTGCCGCGTATCTCTACCAACACCTGCACGAAGTTCCGGCGATTGTGTTCGCTGGCATCGAGGGACGATTCGAGAAAGAACCCGCCTTCATGCAGGCGTCTACCTACGGTTCAGTTCTTCCAGCCGCCTGGTCTTTTATGCTTGCTCTCAGGGCGCGCGGCGTCGGCGCGGCGTGGACGACGCTTGCGCTTAGACACGAAAAGGAAGTGGCGAAAACTTTGGGAACCCCGGACAATATCACTCTCGCCGTGATGTTGCCCATCGGCTACTACACGGGCGCCGATTTCAAACCGGCAAAGCGTCTCCCAGCTCGCGATCGAACACACTGGGACTCCTGGGGACAACACCGCTAGGCTTCCTCAATCAAGGAAAAGAAGAAAAGGGCCGGGCAACAGTTATGCCCGATAACGTTCGGGTGGACGCTCGGGAGAAAGAGAGTCTCCGTTCCAGGTCACTACCCGGTTGCGCCCCTCGCGTTTTGCCCGATAGAGAGCAGCGTCCGCCGCCCACACTACGGCGTCAACATCTTCAGCGACATCTTTTGAGGACGCCGCACCAAAACTTCCGGTAATGCGAATCGATTTGTCGCGGAGCGTCAACGGCAGGCCTTCCAAACGTTCGCGCAACCGCTCCGCTACTTTTGCGGTTTCCTGCGCCGCGCAACCGGGCGCCACCACAAGGAATTCTTCCCCTCCATAACGCCCCAGCACGTCGTATGGTCGCAGTGCATTCTTCATGCGATGCGCCGCTTCACATAAAACTAAATCTCCTAGCAAATGCCCATGCACGTCATTAATCTTTTTAAAATGGTCGAGGTCCACCATGATGACGCCCACGGGCGGTCCACCGCGCATCGAGTGCGCCAGTTCTCGTTGCAAAGTGTCCAGAATCGCCCGACGATTAAAGACACTCGTAAGGGCGTCATAGGTGGCGAGCTGCCGTTGCGTCTCACGTGCGACAATGAGCTGATCTTGAAGTTTGATGATACGTTCCGCGGCTTGTAAATGGACCCGTAACTCATGCGCATCCCAGGGTTTCGTAATGTAATCGTCGACCCCAGCTTCCCACCCGGCAATGCTGTCTTCTTTTTGATTTCTTGACGTTAACAGCAAAATGTACAGGTATGGCTCAGTTGAGACCCGTCGCACTTCCCGACACAACTGCAAGCCATCTATTTTGGGCATCTGCCAGTCAAAAATGGCGATCCGCGGACCATCATTTTCCTGGAGCGCTTCCCAGGCCGCAGCCCCATCGCAGGTTTCAATAACTTCGTATCCCCACTTATCGAGCAGTGAGATTAATCGTCGTCGTGAAATCGGTTCGTCTTCGGCGATAAGAACTTTCAAGGCAGCACCTATCTTTCCCCTAAACCCTCAATCTTCCAAGACAAGAGACATTTTTTCTTCCCTCCTCCTATCGGTCCTTCACCGCAAATCCATAGTGTCGCCCGTCGAATAGTCTCTCTCGACTTCGTTCAGCGCTTCGCTGAAAAGGCCCGATCTTTCAACTTCCTCTGACATTTACCGAAAAGACCAGCCTTTTCAAAACAGTAGAGACGCGCCGGCGCGGTCGCGGCTCTGCGCTCTTGCCCCGAGATTCAGCCCTCTCAGGCTGCTAATCCCCCACAATCTCCTCGCCCACTCGAGAGGACGCAGCGGGAAGGGCGGGTCGACGTAAGCGCAACTTTTCCGCCAACAACCGGAATGCCGCCGGCAGGCGGACCAGACGAGTCTCCAGATCATCAAACAAAGAATAGGCGACCGGCGTCACTAGAAGCGTAAGCAACAAACACATGCTCTGCCCGCCGATAATAACGATCGCAATGCCACGATGACTTTCCGCCGCCGGTCCTTGTCCAATCAGAACGGGAAACATCCCCGCCACCAACGCCAGGGTCGTCATCAGAATCGGACGGAGTCGTTCGCGATTCGCTTGGAGGATCGCCTCATCACGCGGGACGCCCTGCGCCCGTAGGTTGATCGTATGATCGACTTGCAGAATAGAATTCTTCTTCACGATACCAAACAATAACATCACGCCGAGAATGCTAAAAATCGCGAGGAAGTGGCCCGTAAGCCACAGTGAAAGCAGGGCAAACGGCACCGCCAGCGGTAACGACAGCATAATGGTGATGGGATGCAGAAAACTTTCGAACTGCGCCGCCAACACCATATACATTCCGATGATCGACAACAGGAAGGCAAGCTTGAAACTGTCCATCATCTCCGCGAACATCTTGCCCATCCCGGTAACGCCGGTGGAATATCCGAGAGGCAGCCCGAGCTTTTCCACCTCCGCGCCAATCTCGGTCAGCGCATCTCCCATGCCCTTACCCCTCAGGTTGGCGGTCATGGTGATTTGTCGCTGTCGTTCCTGGCGATCAATCTGCACCGGGCCGGTGCCGGGAACGATATCCACGACGTTGTCCAAGCGTACTTGCCCCACCGTTTCCGACGGAACAGTCACGCCGCGAATCACACTTAGCTTATTTCTTGACTCCGGCGTCAGTCGCAGGCGCACGTCATAAAGTTCGTCACCTTCACGGTAGGTGGTCACCTTTTCACCGGCGACCATGATGCGCAACGTGGAAGCGATATCCGCGGCTTCAATTCCCAGGTCGGAAGACTTACGCCGATCAAGATGCACTTGCAATTCAGGATTGCCACCCTCAAAGGTCGAGTCCACATCTACAATCCCATCAAGTTTCCGCACCCGGATTTTCAGCTTCTCCGCAAACTCTTGCAACACATGCAGATCAGGTCCGCGCAGGTTATATGCAATATCCACATTCTGCACGCCACTGTTGCTGACAGGCAAAATATTATCCACACTCACGCGTAACTGCTTGAATGCGCTGACCTTCTCGCGCGCCAGCGTCATAACCTCCTGCTGGGATATCGTGCGCTGATCATATTCTTGTAATTTGACGATGATCGAGGCGCGCGTCACGCTCTCACCGACCGTGGAGCCCACCAACGTCAACAAGTGCGCCACCCCAGGCAGCGGACGAATTTCGTCTTCGATCTGCTTGGTCATGGCGTCCGTCAGCGCCAGGGAGTAACCCGGCGGCGTTTTGATATTAATTTCAAATTCACCGCGGTCATCCTGCGCCATCATGTTCGTCCGAACGTGTTTGCCGATCCAAGGCGTACTCACAAATACGCCAATCACCGCGCAGACAATCACCCAACGGTGGCGCATCGACCAACGCAACATCGCCGTATAGCTGCGGTCGAGCAGACGGTAGAACCAGGACTCGCGCGACGAATGCTCATGCGCCGCAAGTTTTTTGGGTAAAAAGCGCGAACACAGCATAGGCGTCAAGGTAAACGCCACCAGCAGCGACACCAGGATCGAGAACGCCATGGTAAAACCGAAGCTGCTGAGCCACATCCCTACCGTCCCTTTCAAGAATCCGACGGGAATAAAAATCACGACCAGCGATAAGGTCGTTGCGCTGACGGCGAGCCCGACTTCCGCCGTCGCCGCACGCGCCGCCTCGAAGGCGTTCATGCCTTTTTCTTCGATGTAGCGATAAATATTCTCCAGCACGACGATCGCGTCGTCGATGACGATGCCAACCGCCAACGTCAAACCCAGTAGGGTAATACGATTGAGTGAAAACCCCGCCGCCGCCAGCAGCGTATAAGTGGCAATGATCGAGACCGGGATCGACACGGCGGCAATAAGCGTCGAGCGCAAATTTCCGAGAAAAAAGAACACAATAATGCTGGCGAATAAAGCGCCGAGCCATAAGTGCTTTTGCACTTCCTTGACCGATTCACGAATAAAATCCGATTGATCACGAGTGATTTGCACCTCCACGCCGGGAGGCAGTAGTTGGCGCACTTCCGAAAGGCGTTCGTGGACGGCGTCAACTGTGGAGACGGTATTGGTCCCCGACTGTTTACGCACGATCAACGACACCGCATTTTTTCCGTCGAAGCGCGACAAGGTGCGCGGCTCTACTACGCCGTCTTCCACGCGACCAATGTCGGCGATCGTGATCGGCGAGCCTTGGTGCGTGGCGACCACAATGTTTTCAAATTCGCGCACGGACTGAACGCGCCCCAAGGTGCGAATCACCGTTTCTCCAGTGTCCTGCGTCATGCGACCGCCGGGAAATTCGACGTTCTGCTTGGCCAACGCAGTCGCTACGGTTTTCATAGGCAGGTTATACGCTTTGAGACGCTCAGGATCGATCAACACCTGAATTTCCCGCTTCTGTCCACCGATGATGACGACGGCGCCGACGCCGGAAATCGATTCCAACGGCTCTTTCACCCGCTTCTCCGCAATCTCGGTCAGCTCTTTAAGCCCCTGGAATCCAGAAACCGTCAAGGTGAGAATCGGCGTGGCGTCAACATCAAACTTTTCCACGACCGGCGGGTCCGTTTCGTCAGGCAGCTTGGCGAGGACGGAACCGACTTTATCCCGCACTTCCTGAGAGGCGATGCCCAGATTTTTCTCTAGTTTGAATTGGACAATGATTTGCGACAAACCTTCGCGCGTGACCGACCGTAGCTCATCAATGCCGCTGACCGTATTGATGACCTCCTCGATCGGTTTGGTGACTTGGGCTTCCATCTCTTCCGGACCGGCGCCGGGGAGCGTAGTGGTCACCGTCACCACCGGCATATCGACCTTTGGAAACAGATCCAGCGTTAAACTTTTGTAAGAAAACCAGCCTGCGACCACCAAGCTGCCGACCAGCATAGTGGCGAAAACCGGACGACGTACGCAGACATCAGCAAGGATCATTGGGCCTCCGCGACTTGGAGCTGGACTTTCATGCCGTCGGCTAACCGGTCCACCGAAGAGATAATGACACGATCGCTAGCGGAAAGACCTTCCGCGATCTCGACGAACTCATCTTCTTCCACGCCGGCTTTCACTTCACGGGACATCGCCACCCCGTCCTTCACCACAAACACTCGCTCGACTCCGGCGAACCGATAAAGGCCAGTGCGCGGAATAAACAGCACGGTTTCTTCACCCATCACGCCCGTGACATGCGCAAAATAGCCTGGGCGTAATTTCCCGTCAGGATTCGGAATCTCCGCCTCAACCAGCAAACTGCGCGTCGCATGATCTACTCCGGCGGCAACGCGCGTCAACGTTCCGCTGAAACTTTCTCCCGGTAGGGCGTCCACTTCAATACGCATGGATAAACCGAGCTTCGCCATGCGCGCGTACCGTTCAGGCACTGGCACACGCAGCTTGAGCGGATCAACCACCACCACTTCAAACATCTTGGACGAGGCGGAGAGATACTCGCCAGGATTCACAAACCGTTGTTGAACGAAACCGTCCACTGGGGAAATGATCCGGGTATCACGTAGGCGTTTCCGTGTAATCGCCAATCGCTTCTCCGCCACACGGACAGCGGCTTCCGCCACTTTGAATTCGGCTTCTGCGGCATCGCGCCTTTGCGGCGGCACGATTTTCTCGGCAAAGAGCTGCTTTGCGCGTTCATACTCGCCTTGCGCGCGAATATAGGTTGCCTGCGCCTGTGTGACCATGCTTTCGTCGGCGTCTACTTGGAGCTCCTGTTCTTCGCGCTCCATCTCCGCTAGCACTTGCCCGGCTTTGACTTTATCGCCGAAGTCGATCATGACGCGATTGGCATATCCTGGGGTCTTGTTCGACAGGATGACGCTCTCTTTGGCGAACAGCGCGCCTTGTCCTTGCGCCGTGCGTTGCACGGTGCGCCAAACAGGCAGAGCGACCTTAACGGAAAGAGCCGGCGCCTCCACCGGCGCAGCGTGTTCTTGCGTCTTCGCCGCCTCGGAATTCGCCGAATCGCACCCGACCAGCGGCAGACTTCCACCCAGGAGAGCACCGCCAATCAACACCCGAACGATGGTCGTGAAGAAAAAATGAGGCCCACGAAATAACGGAAAACGACTCACAATAACTACCCCTCGCGTCAGCGTTACTGCTGCTGACGATGATTCAATAATACGCCATGAAAAAAGAGATCTAAAAGGATATCGGCATCTTCCCCGGCGGCGCGAGCCGTCAAGCCTAAGGCTCGTTGCTGGAAACAACCGCGTATCGCCTCGTTGAGGGCAAAAGCTGAGGCTTCAACATTATGAGGACGAAGAATGCCCGCATTCACTCCAGCTTGAATAAGGGTTTCTATGAACCGGATATGGGTCAGATAGAGCTCAAGCATATGGGCGGCCTCGGGATGGTCCGGAGCCGCCGCCAGAAAATTCCGCTCCAAAAAGAGCGTCTTAAAGAAGTCGCGATGAACATCGCTGAGTTTGAGGCTGACGTCAACTAACCGACAGAGTTTTTCGAGTGGGGCGTGCACCTCTTCCACTGCGGCGCGAACCTGATCGGTAAACGTTTGTATCCCCTGCTCAACCGCAGCCTTCAACAGCTCTTCTTTGGTATGAAAATACAGATATACCGTGCCCTTAGCGATTCCAGCCTCTTCAGCCACCCGGTCAATCGTCGCCCCCTGAAAGCCGTGCCGCGCGACCACCCGACATGCCGCCTCAAGAATCTCGCGCACGCGAAATTCTCGAACCAGTTCCTCTTTTGTGGCTGAATTTTTAGTCATATGACTGACTATACAGTCAGTATAAAAAACAAGTCAAGATTCCGTGGGAGAATTGTACCGCAGTGCGCCTTTTGCTATCAGGCAACATGTCTTTACACACACAGTTGTCTCTTCTTGGCTTCGCCTTCGCGTCCGTCATGAGCGTCTTTTCCCTCACATCTCACGCATCCGGACTCGTCAGCATTGAGGATTGGAAAGATGACGTTATCGGGACCATAGGCATCCCGAAGGGATGGACAGGTCAGGGGTGGGGCTTTCCGGACTATAATATGACTATTGTCGTCGATGAAGGGCGGAGGGCGCTGCATCTCAAAAGCAGGGACGACAGCTCAACAATCAATAAAGAAATTGAGGGGCGGGTCGACTTACGAGTCACCCCTATCCTTGAGTGGCAATGGAAGGCGGTTGAGTTGCCGACTGGCGGCGATTCGCGCGAGGAAGACAAACTGGATCAGGTCGCCCAGCTGTATGTATCCTGGCCGCGCTTTCCCCGAGCTTTCCGCTCTCGCATCATCGGGTATGTATGGGACACTACGGCTCCAGTCGGCACACAAGTGCAGAGCTCGAAAACCTCTATGGTGACCTATATTGTCCTGCGTTCCGGCAACGCTGAACTCGGACGTTGGATCACTGAACAGCGTAACGTACGAGAAGACTACCGCCTGATTTTTGCCGAAGAGCCGTCAGAGCTTGGCTATATTTCATTGTCCATGGATTCGAATGATACAAATTCACGCGCCGAAGCCTTCATCGGCCCTATTTTTTTTCGCGGTCAGTAAACGTCAGGTTCAGGTCGTCTCCCGGTCCTTGGGGAAGAGTTTGTCGTAGAGTTTTTTCAGCCGGGTAATTTCGCGGTCGATGGCGCGAGTCAGATCCGCCTGCGCCTGGCGGAGCGTATCAATCAATCCACCGGCGCTGTCTTCGAGTTTTTTCAATTCCTCGGAGCGAGAGGCTTTGTCCAAGGTTTGGCTCCAGTCGTCGAGCTGCCGACTCAAATCACGCATAGCGCCGGTAGCCGTTAACAGTTGCCGTTTCAACTCGACTTCCATGTTGGACTCCGCGCCGGCGATGATACTACCTGGCGGCAACGGCGCACTGTGTTCATCAAATACGATCAGACGTAGGACTGGACGACCCGCGCCTGGAGGCGTAGTGACCAGAACCGTTGCCTGGTCACGCAGCCGTTCACGAAACGACGAATCGATGGCAATCAGGACATCCGCCATTGGCGGCTTACCGTGTTCAGCATATTCGTTGACCGCCACGACCCGACCAATACGGTGTGTTCCTTCCTCAACGGCATCACCTACTTGCAAACCGTGGGGAGAACGCAGGCGCACCGTCCAGGTCGATTCCACCGTCGGCGTGGCAAAGACGTTTAACAGAAACAGCGCGGCGACACCGACTGCGCTCAACAAGAAGATTTTGCGTAACATATTGTCCCTCCGTAAAACCGAGACGCATCTTCAAAAAACACCCGGCGGGGCGAGAAGTTGCCCTTTCTTACTCGGCGATAAACGATACCGTTGCAAAATCCCTCCTAACCTCCCTTTGACAAGGTGACTATGCATTACTTGACACCGGACTCCTCAAAGAGGACCAAATTCGGCTGGGCACGGACAGCTTGCTGCCCGTGCCCAGCCGCCACACTGGCGGACAAGCCGCCAGTGGCACACCCGCTTGCCCTGGGTGACCCAAAAGCAGCCTGCATGAAGGGATGGTGTCAAGTTTGCCATAATTCCCTTTGCAAAGGGGGCCGCACGTAGTGCGGGGGGATTTTTAGTAGGACCGACGGCAGAGAAAGAGTTTATCAACAACATCACTTCATGTCCGGGCGAGAGCCTTTCAATTCCCCAAATTTGCCCAGATGCCCGCTCTCGCGGGCATTTCGATTTTCAGAGTTTCAGAGTCCGGAGTTTTCAGAGTCCAGAGTTTTTGGGAGCACCACCACCCGAAACCCCCAGTGGCCGCGGTGGTTCGGGGCGAGCCTGAAGCGGAAGGCGCAACGCGCGAGCCCCTGATCGAACCAGAACGCACCGCCACGCAACACACGGTAAATAGAGTCAGAAGCGTCCAGATTCTCGCGCCCATCCGTTGCGTCGTACGGGTAGCCGTACTGTTTGTCATTTTTGTCCTCCCATAAACTTCGCGTCCATTCCCACACGTTTCCGACCATGTCCAGGAGTTTGTACGGACTCTCTCCTCCGGGAAAACACCCAACAGCAGTGGGCCGACCAATCCCGGTTTCTGCCACATTCGCTTTGGTCACATCGAACTCATTGCCCCACGGATAAATCAGCCCATCGCCGCCGCGCGCCGCTTTCTCCCATTCGGCTTCGCTCGGAAGCGTCACCTCCCATGCTTCTTTGTGTAGTATTTCCGCGAGTTGCGCTGGAGGGTTCTCCCGAAGCTGCCTGGTCAGCCAACGACAGTAATCAATGGCGTCACGCCAGGTCACGTTGGCGACTGGATGATTCGACAATCCCGCTTGCAGGCAAGGTGCGTAGCGGGATTGTTCTTCCTCGGGCAGGTTTTCCACAAACGCGCGGAACTGGGCCACTGTTACCGGATAACGAGAGATGTAGTAGCGTGGCAGAAAACCTCATGCCGCTTCTCTCCTTCTCCCATCAGAAACGGACCAGCAAGAACCTCCACAAAGCCCAAAAGCGGCTCATCGGGTAAAGACCAGGCGTCGGCGCGGAAGCGGGGATCGCCAATAGTAGCCAGCGCATCTCCGGCCAGGGCGCGATCTATCCGTGAGAGCGCTCCTTGGGTAAGCGTGGCGGTCAACCAACGACGGATGCGTTCAAGTTTGTCACGGTTACGCTCGGTTACTCGCCCAACAATTTTATTCTCGATCAACACCTGCGCCGCCAGTAACGCGCCCCAATAGCCACTCTCGTCTTCTTCTTTGTGTGTTGGAGGTTCCCCCACGCATAAGGCATCGGCCAGCGCCCAAGCGGCATGGGCTGCGGCGCCACGCACGGCTTTAGCCCCCGCAAGCAATGTGACTTCACGCCAGCGGTTGGGTTCGGCGCACAGTAAGTCGGCGACATTCTCCGGAAAATCGTCGTCTCTCGTCAGGTGACATGCGGCAAGATATTCCTGAAACGTTCTGTGTGGAAAGGCATAAACGCCGACACCGCGTGGTTCAAGAATACCGGCGCGGTCACGGAGATATATAATCAACTGACCAGGATTCACATCGAGTTTCGGACTCAGGTTAATCAATCCATTAACCAGCGGCTTTTGGGCAATATCCGCGGTTCCCACAAGGTCGGGTTGATCTCGATGCGCGCAGAATGCCAGCCGGTCGAGCAATTGCCGCATGGCGTCCTTATCCTCCACCTGCAACCACTCACTCAAACTGGGCTCAAGCAGCTCGTCTGTTCCATCCGCGCGGCGGCGACGCTTACTGTCTTCCCACTGATGGAGCAACAGCGACACGGCTTCGTCATACAATTTTTCCCGCTGCTCCGGCAACGTTCCGCCGCGCCAGGCATGCAACGACGCCATAAGGGTCAACAGCAGCGGGCGGGTCGCCAGCTCAAACAGGCGAAAATTGCGCCTGATAGCGTTGTTGAGCAACACGGCGCGGCCTTGAGCCTCGGTATCGGCCAGATTGCGAACTTGACCGACAAAAGCATACCACCGTTCAACGAAACGGCGAATTTGCGCGTTCCCAAACGGCGCCAGAACGGCTTCGGTAAAATTCCTCAGTTTCCAATCTTGACGCTGATAGGCGTAGGTGCGGCTGGTGACCAATACTCGCACTTTGGGAAAAGCGGCGCTGAACTGCTCGACGGCGGTTTTGACCTGTACGCGCCGCTCGTCGGCTTCCGGCACCTCGTCCAAACCGTCGAGCAGCAACAGCCCACCCTGGTTGAGCAGTGCGACGCGAAGCGGATCGGCGAACTCGCGCAGAGTCTCCGGCAGTTCGGCAACGATGAATTGCCATAGTGTATCGCCACTCACCCTCTGTTCGCGCCCCAATGGAGCCAGACCGCGCACCACGAAATCGCGCAGCACGACGCGAAGCGGGAGCAGCGGACCGTGCTCCCACGGCTGAGGCTGCGCCTTTTCATCAGAATCATCATCCGGAACCGGAGTGCGCAGAACCGTCAGATTCGCCTCCGAGCGGCCCAACAATTCCCCGGCCATGCACAGCGCCACAAAATTCACGAACGTGCTCTTGCCGCTTCCCGGATCACCCAAAAGCGCCAAACGCGGCGACTGATTGAGCACCGTCAACGCCGAGATCCGTTCTTGTTCACGGTCGAATCCCAGACTGAGCCCCGTCCCAACCTTTTCTTTTGTCATTTGTGTCATGAGAGCGGTATAGACTGCGGCGAGGTCGAGGTCTCGTCGGGTTTCCTCACGAACGCTTGTAGGATCAACGCCACTCAGAGGAACGGCGCGGACATGATCGATCAGCCAGTTGAGATACGCCTCGCGTAGGTCATCGCTGAGGCCAAAGAACGCATAGTCGGCACGAAGACGGTCGCCAAACTGTAACAGTTCAGCTCGGAGGGTGTCGGTAAACCATTGACGGTCCCCATCACGTAAGACGTGCGTCGCCTGGGAGAATACGTCGAATTTTTCCAGCAATACATCAAGCTCCGCGCGGAGGGTCGGTTCCGTCTTGACCAACTGCTCGATTTGTCGTGCGGCGTCAACCTCGTCTTTCCACTTATCGATGTAACTGGCGAGCAGGTTGCTGCCGAGTCCCGCTAATACAGTGGCTAAAGTAGAAAGACCGGTTCCATCTCCTTTCTGAACCGCCACCGCTAACGGCCAGAATGTCATCGCTGATAAAACTGCATACGTTGACCGCACTCCGATGCGTTCCATATGTGAGCGCCAATTCGGAAGGCGCTCGGCAATCTTTATCTTCCACGTTTCAAGATCGAACGGCATGGCTTGTTCCTCGTACACGCTTGTTCATGAACCTGTAGCCCGGATGGAACAGAGTGGAATCCGAGATTCCGCTCATCTCCCCGCTTGTTCCTGGATGACGCTTCGCTTCATCCAGACTACATTCTGTCTCTTTTTCAGAGAAATGACAAAATCTTGGGCGGTCCCTTCTTCAACTAGCCCTCTCTTACCGCCAATAGCTCAAAGCGTCCGATTCTGCTATGGGACGAAAGCGAAAGGAATCGCTATGAAATTTGGCTATTTCACCTTGACCGATAATCCGCCCACATATGGAGCCGCTCGCCGTGACCCGAATCAATTTCTCCGCGATGTTCTGGAAGAATGTCAGGCAGCGGAAGAAATGGGCTATCACTCAGCCTGGGTTCCCGAGCATCATTTCGGCTTGTTCGGCTGTCTGCCCTCGCCTTCTGTGTTTCTGGCTCACGTCGCGGCGCGCACGCAACGCATTCAACTCGCCCCGGCAACGGTCCTTCTACCGTGCAATCACCCTTTGCGTGTGGCGGAAGAGTTCGCGCTGCTCGACTTGTTAAGCAACGGGCGCGCGGTGTTCTCGGCCGGTCGCGGCTATGACAAGCGTGAATATGATGCGTTCGCGGTGCCGTTCGAGGAAAGTCGCGATCGGTTTTATGAAGGCTTGGATTTACTCCGCCTCGCCTGGACGCAAGAGGAATTCACCTATAACGGTCGTTTCTATTCCCTGCCGGAACCGGTGACCTGTTTGCCGCGCCCAATCCAGAAGCCGCATCCCCCCATTTACGTCGCCTGTTTCAGTCGCCCCACGGTGGAAATGGCGGCGGAGCAAGGGTTTCACACCCTGTTCGCACCGTTCGCGGCGGCCATGATGTTCGGTAGCGTCGCCGCCGCCGTGCAAACCTACAAGGAACTCGCCGCCAGTCACGGTCACACCGACGCGCGCGCCAAGTGCTCATATTTTGTGAATGTCGTGGATTCTAAAGCCGAGGAGTTGGCGACGAAAGAGCGGGTGCGACGCTATCTGCATGCCGTTCTCCCCGCGTTTCCCGGAGATCGAGCGTCCGCGCCGCCGCATATCGCCTATTTCGCGGATATCGTCGAACGGTTGCAAAAAATGAAGGCGGAAGATTTCGGCGAACGCAGCATTGTAACCGGTGATGCGGAAACGTGCATCGCCACGCTCAAGAAATGCGAAGCCGCCGGTATCGAAGAAGTGATTCTCTATTTCAACTTCGGTCTCTTGAGTCATAAGGACACGCTGAAGTCGATGGAGCGTTTCGCGCGGGAGGTGATGCCGCACTTCTCCTAATTGCGGGGACACGGCGCGCCGTGTCCCTAAACCTACCTGACTACTTACACTTTGGATCACACGCGGCCATCTTGTTCGCCGCATCTTTCTCGCAGGACTCGCTCGCCGCGTAACTGCCTTTCGCCTCCATACATTTGAGCACGTCATTGTACGGAATCGTGATGCAGTTGCGATAACACATGGCCGAGTCGTTTCCGCCCGCCGCCGTCAATTTGTCGTTCATGTAGGTCGCAATGGCGACGGCGCGATTAAGGATATTGGTTTCGCCTTTTTCCGCCGGGGTGGAGGGTTTATAGTCAGCGGGATAACCGTCCGCCGCCAAGACCGGAATCGTCGGATTCCACAGCGCACCGAGGAATGCACCATAGGCTATGAATTTTGCTGCTGTACTCGCACACATACGCGTCCCCTCCTCACTCGGGCTTGTAGATGGGGATTTTCTTACCTGCCTCGGCACAGTTCCGCAACTCCGCAGCTTCTCTACCTATCAAGACGCGCCGTGCATCAACCGATAGTATAGGTACTGCTTATGCGTAGACCTTCTGTCCAGACACTCGCTTGGGGCCTTCGGCTCATCTATGTAGGCATCGCGTTTTGGTGGCCGGCGTTTCTCCGCGATCCGATTTATACGCCGAGGTACGCTCGTCTGGCCGGTCAAGAATTGCCTTTTCCAACGGAGATTTCTTTCAACAATGATAGTAAGGATGACGCCCAAGCCTTGGCGATTTTCTGGAACTGGGAAAATCGCACGCTGGTCTCCACGCGCTGGCTTCTCGGCTCTTATCGCGGCATTCGCGCGCCTGAAGGGCGCATGCAAACATTCATCGTGCTGCTGCTTTTTTGGGGAATAGGCAGTATTCTGCTGTCCCGCTGGGAATCACGCACGTCCTCGACCACAGAGCCTCCTCGTCAACGAGGCGTCATCGCCTGGCTGTCGACGCCGGTGTGGCAATGGTTCACCCGGCGACCGTAAAACTCCGTCCCTGCGTCCGACGCCCACTTTCACTCCCCTCAAATTTCTGGTCTAACAACACGGTTTGCTAGACTAAACAAAGGGCAACCCCTGTAGTACTGGCTCCATTCAGTCAGGAGGAGAGGTCGCCGAAAATTTTGCGAAAGGTGGATGGACATTGGAGATTCAGACTATTGAGTGGGGGCTTTTCATCGGCGGCGCCAGTTTTTTCATATTTTTCACGTATGCCAGCTTCTTCGAATGGACGCTGCATAAATATTTCATGCATACTCTCATCTGGCCGTATCCATTCCAGGCGCACGCCCTCACGCATCATGGGTTATTTCGCGCGGATCATTCCTATCACCTGCAACGAGAACAGGACAAACCGCAAGTAACTTTCGCTTGGTGGAACGCCCCAGGGCTTTTTCTACTCCAGCTGCCGCTTTTATTGCTCGCCTATGTTATTGGCGGGCCTCTAGCATTTTGGGGCGGGTCTGTCGCGCTACTGGCTGACTATGTGTTGTACGAATATCTCCATTGGTGCATGCACGTTCCGCAGCAGCGCCGGATCGAACGAACACGAGCGTTTCAATTCCTCAAAGCACATCATTTTCTGCATCATCGCTATGCGTTGCGGAATCTGAACGTGGTCTTGCCGCTGGCGGATTGGGTACTGGGAACGCTGATCACGGTTGATCCAAAGGCGTTTGCTACTCCCGAGCCTCCCGCCGAAGAGGAACTCGCACAGCCGCCAGCGACCCTTCCAGAGCTGCAGTCGTAGAATGCAGTCAGCCGGACAAGAAACAAAAAATGGTAGGCGTATACGGATTCCATGTGATATCTATCCATTCTCGATATACTTCGACTCCGCTGCTGTCGCAGTTACGCTCAGCACGAGCGGTAACATTCCGTTCATCCTGAGCGTAACAGAGCGAAGTCGAAGGGTTAGCCAATGGATAATAAGCATCAGGAAACCGTATTATGTCTAGGATCCGTGCAAACCCCTGGATGCCCCGTCTGCGCGGGAATGTTCATGCATCTGTGGGCACCCTTGAGCATGAAAACGACGGTCGGGTGCCACGGCTGGCTTGTCCAGCCGTGCATCGCTTTTTTCGGGGGAATGACGTCATGCCCGTCTTCCCAGAAAGATGGGATGGCTCCCCTACGTAACCGACGCATCAATACAAGAGCCAAACGAAAGACAGGTCGAGGGGCGCCCTCCTCAAGCCGGTAGCCTTGTCTTTCTTGGCTAAAAGCTGACTGCTGATAGCTCCACGTTACTGTTGCGCGTTCGAGCGCAATACTCGTCCTGGCAAGACGCTTTGCGCTGCGCCCTGCGAGAACAGAATTTTTCCATTGACAATGGTGTGCACGATGCCTGTGGATTTTTCGATATAACGCAAGCCGCCGCCGGGAAAGTCTCGCACGGCTTCCTGTTTGCCGCAGTTCACCGTTGTAGGGTCAAATACGACGAGATCGGCAATCATCCCCGTCGCCACGGTTCCCCGTAGCGGCACACCAAACACTTGGGCGGGCGCGGAGGTCAGCCGGCGGATCGCTTCTTCCAGCGGCAACATCTGCTCATCTCGTACGATCGTCCCCAGCAGATAGGTTGAATAGCCGGCTTCACAACGCATATCGGCATGCGCGCCGCCATCCGATAACCCGACGAGCGTGTGCGGATGCGTGATCATCTCTTTGTTGACATGACCAAACTCATACAGAAACTGCATGTTGAGATTGTCGGCAAGCGCCAGATCAAAGAACAGGTCGGTCGGGTCCTTGCCGCGTTCACGCCCCAGCGTCTCTAAATCTCTTTCGAGCAAGCCTCGCAACTCCGGCTTCTCCACCGTAAACACGCTCAGGTTATTCCACTGGCCGGTAAACAAGCGTGGTTGCGTCATCTCTTCGCGGAAGGCGGTACGGAACTCTGCACTGGCGTATAGACGTTTCTGGTCCTCCAAGGGACGGTCGAACACCTGCTTCCAACAATCGAAATTACCAAAGATAAACGGACGTTGCAGACTGAAGCGCGCGCTCTTGTAATGACAAGGCACTTGACCGAGCGGGAGATAACCGCGATCAAAGTAGGGCGCAATGCGCTGCAATGCGCCTTTCCAGGCATCCGGAGGCGCTTCCGGCTTCTGCAGCAAGCCAAGCCAAGTCACCGGTCGCTCACTCTGCGTCACTAAGAAGGTCAGCAGCTCATACTCGTCATCCGACAGCATCCCTGGACTACGCGTCAGCGCAATCTCGATGCATCCACGTTTAAGATCTTTGAGGACACCGGCAAGCATCCCTAATTCTTCATGGCTTGCGAGGCGGCAGGGCAGCGGTCGGCCCTGAAAACCAAGATGCTGCGGCAGTACGGTCGTCGAAAAACCAAAGGCCCCGGCATTCATCGCTTCCTGAAACAGCGCACGGAGTTGTTGGAGTTCCGGCTCGGTTGCGCCACGTTCTTTACTTTCGGAGCCGAGGACATATTGACGCAAAGGCGACAGGGGAACCATCAAGCCTACGTTCACCCCAAGACCGTTGGCCGCGATCGTGTTGAGATAATCGCCAATGCTTTCCCATGACCAATGAACGCCTTGCTGTAGCACGTCCAGGGACATGCCTTCGACATTGACAAGATCGCCAACCAAGGCCTCTCTATCCTCGGGTTTACACGGAGCCAGGCCGACGCCGCAGTTTCCCATGATAATCGACGTGACGCCATGCCACGAGGAGCAGGTCACCAGCGGGTCCCATAACACTTGGGCGTCGTAATGGGTGTGGTGATCGATAAACCCAGGGCAAATCACAAGCCCCTGGGCATCGAGCACCTTTGACGCATCACGAGCAGCAATGTTCCCTGCAACCGCCGCAATACGATCTCCAGTAATGGCGACATCGGCGGTAAAGCCGGGGCGTCCCGTACCATCAATGACGGTTCCCCCCTTGAGCAGCAAATCATACAACATATCCAGTCCTCCTTTATGAACGCGGCCGCTTCTTAATGAGGTAGGCGTGCATGCCGGCAAGCACGACCTCTCCATGTTGATTCTTCACGCGAATAGTGAGCCTCAGCAAGCCCATATCAGTTTTCGGAATCAGTTCGCTTACTTCTATTTCCGGCGAGATTGTGTCATCGATGAACACTGGCTTAAGGAAGCGCGAGGTTTGCTCGACAAATGCCACAATGGAACCCTCCAGTAACGGCGATAACGTCGAAGCTCCCACCGCCGTCATCGCTGTCACAAGCAGCCCATGCGCCACGCGTTTGCCAAAGCGCGTCGTCTTTGCATACTCGTCATCGTAGTGAATCGGATGACTGTCTCCCGTGAGATCGGCGAAAGCCAGAAAGCGTTCCTCCGTCATGGTCTTCGGGGGAATGTGAAATGTTTCGCCGAGTTGAAAATCTTCAAAGTATTTCGTTGTTGACATAGTTTTTCTTTCCCCTCACCCTAGCCGTCTCCCCAAAGAGACGAGGGGATCTGACAGCCGTGCGACTACTTTTTCTCGTCCAGCACCGCGATCGCGTCAATCTCGATCAATGCATCCGGCCGTAATAATTCTTTCACGACAATACCAGTGGCGGCGGGAAACCCATTACAGAAATATTCGCGGCGCACATCAGCCGTGCCTCGGTAACCGTCGCTTGTCGTAATGTAGTCAACCGTCTTCACCACGTCATCAAAGCTACTGCCGGCGGCTTTCAAGAGATCCTTCATCTTCTCGAATATATGTCGTGTCTGAGCGACGATATCGCCCTTGCCAACGATATTGCCTTTCTCGTCGGTCGCCGTCATGCCTGAGATAAACAGCAGATTCCCTTTTTTCACAGCGGGTGAGAATGTGTAGCGAGGCGTGAATCCCCACGGATCAACGATTTCAAGTTTCGGCACGGTAGCCCCCTCCCGAATGTTTCTTGATCTCTACACACCTTGATACGAACCCGTCAAGAGTAAAGGAAAATAGATCCATTACCAGTTATAGTTCGCGGCGTGGCCGCCGACAGATAGAGGAAACGCTGGAGAATCGCGCTCGAACTCTGTCAATATACCAAGGAAGTGACATGGACATCTTCGTTGCCAGACAACCTATCTTTGATCAGCAACAAAAAGTGTACGCCTATGAATTACTTTTCCGCTCCAGTTTAGCCAACGTCTTCACGCACGCCGACCCTAACCAAGCGTCTTCCACGGTCATGAGCAATAGTTTCTTCATGATGGGGATCGACGTTGTTACCGGCGGGAAGAAGGCATTCTTAAATCTCACCCACGATTTGCTTGTTCAGGAGTATGTTACGCTCCTCCCCAAAGAGGTGGCGGTGGTAGAGATTCTTGAGACGGTC
>JBFWZL010000056.1:0-18147 GCA_050185455.1 Binatia bacterium
GGGGGACAACACGAAGATGATTGTGGAGTTATTGACGCCGATCGCGATGGACGAGGGGTTACGGTTTGCGATTCGGGAAGGGGGGCGCACGGTAGGGGCCGGCGTCGTCACCAAAATCTTAGTGTAAATGCTAGTGTATGAACGTCATGAATGAAAAAATCAGGATTCGCCTGAAGGCGTACGACCATCGAGTCCTTGATCAATCCGTGAAAGAGATTGTGGAAACTGTGAGGAGAACAGGTGGACGCGTCGCTGGACCTATCCCATTGCCGACCCGATTTGAGAAATTCACCGTGTTGCGTTCTCCCCATGTGGACAAAAAATCTCGTGAGCAGTTTGAAATACGCACTCACAAGCGGTTGCTCGATATTCTCGATCCGACACAACAGACTATTGACGCTTTGGGTAAGCTTGAACTTGCTGCTGGCGTCGATGTCGAAATCAAACTTCGATAGTAAGTAGAGGAAGATTGCATGATTGGCCTCATCGGCAAGAAGCTAGGGATGAGTCAAGTATTCACTCCAGCGGGTGCCTTGGTCCCCGTAACAATTATCCAGACAGGACCTTGTACAGTTGTCCAGAAAAAAACCACTTCGAGTGATGGTTATACCGCTCTCCAACTTGGTTTTGGAGAAAAGAAACCACAGCGAGCCACTAAACCTTTTATTGGACATTGCAAAGCTTCCGGGAAAGGTCCTTTTACCATTCTACGCGAATTTCGCGTAGAAGATGCGGATGCCTACGAAGTCGGTGCCGAAATTACTGCGCCTCAAGTTTTTCAAGCTGGAGAACTAGTTGATGTAATTGGGAAAACAAAAGGGCGCGGATACACAGGTGTGATGAAGAGACATGGCATGAGCGGGTTTCCTGGAACGCACGGAACGCACGAGTACTTTAGGCATGGTGGATCCATTGGGAACCGCTCTTACCCTGGCCGAATTTTTAAAGGAAAGCGCATGGCTGGCCATTACGGCGACGAGAGGATGACTGCCCTTAACCTCCGTGTGGTAGAAGTGAAACCTGAAAGTAATCTCCTTCTTATACATGGGGCGATTCCAGGAGCCCGGGGCGGGATCGTGCTTATCCGAAAATCTTCTGCAAAGGTAAAAAAATAGAGGTCGAGGATGGATGCCCAACCACTTCATATTCCAGTTCTCTCTTTGAATCGAGAGACAGTAGGAGAGATCGAACTTCCTGAGCACATCGCCGGGCAACCAACCCGAGAACACCTGCTCTATGAAACCGTGCGTATGCAAATGGCGAATCGACGCGCTGGCACGGCCTCGACAAAGACACGCGGTGAAGTGCGCGGAGGCGGTAAGAAACCATGGCGACAGAAGGGGACCGGGCGGGCTCGTGCTGGTAGCACCCGCTCTCCATTATGGGTTGGTGGGGCGGTAATATTCGGTCCTCGTCCTCGCTCCTATGCCTACCGCATGCCTAAAAGTGCTCGAAGGACAGCTCTTTGTGCAGCCTTGGCGTTAAAGCAGCGTCAGGGAGAGCTTATTGTTGTGAAAGAATTGACCTTGCCCGAGCCAAAAACGAAACGCATGCTGGAAGTGCTTTCTGGTCTTGGTATAGGGAATAGCGTCCTTATCGTGATCTCACAGGCTGATGACGCTATAGAAAAATCTGCCAAAAATCTTCCTACCGTGAAAGTATTACGCTGCGAAGGCCTTAATGTGTACGACTTGTTACGGTACCGTCAAACGCTTTTTACACAACAGGCGCTAGAGCTGGTGAGCGAAAGGCTAAAGCCATGAGCGGAGATGTCTACTCTGTTATTTTATCTCCCTTAGTGACAGAAAAGGCGACTTTGGTGAGTGGAGAAAGCAATCAAGTCGTTTTTCGCGTCCGTCCCGATTCCAGTAAGTTCGCGATCAGAAATGCGGTTGAGACGCTCTTTAAGGTGAAAGTGAAAAAAATCCGCACTATTCAATACCTTGGTAAAACGAAACGCGTTGGGAAATCCATTGGTAGAAAGTCCGCCTGGAAGAAAGCGTATGTCACCCTATCAGAGGGAGACCGTATAGATTTTTTTGAAGGGGCCTAAAAGATGGCGCTGAAACAATACAATCCAACCTCTGCCGGAAGACGGTTTCAAACCGCGACCGATCTTGGAGAAATTACGAACAGCGAACCGGAACGTTCGCTTCTTGCTCCTCTCAAGAAAAGTGGCGGGAGAAACAATCGTGGGAGAACCACGAGTTTTCAACGGGGCGGTGGACACAAGCGGCGTTATCGAATTATCGATTTTCGGCGAGAGAAGGACAGAATCCCCGCAAAAGTTGCCTCTATCGAATATGACCCGAATCGTTCTGCGCGAATTGCCTTACTATTTTACCGAGACGGAGAGAAACGCTATATCCTCGCGCCCGTCGGCCTCAAAGTTGGTGACCTGCTCATGTCTGGAGAAGGTGCAGATATTAAACCTGGAAATGCCTTGCCGCTGAAGAACATCCCGCTTGGTACGCTTATCCACAACGTGGAAATGAAAATAGGGAAAGGGGGGCAATTAGTAAGAAGTGCCGGTGGGTCAGCCCAGCTTATGGCAAAAGAAGGGACTTATGCGACGATCAAATTGCCTTCCGGGGAAATGCGCCTTATCCACCAACAATGTAGGGCTACTGTTGGTCAAATCGGTAATCTGAATCATGAAAACGTTTCGTTAGGGAAAGCAGGAAGGTCTCGTTGGTTAGGTCGTAGGCCGCATGTGCGCGGTGTGGCTATGAATCCAGTCGACCACCCCATGGGGGGAGGAGAAGGTCGGGGTAAGGGAAATCATCCCCAAAGCCCTTGGGGAGTACTCTCAAAAGGCTTCAAAACAAGACAGAATGTGAGAACCGATAAATATATAGTCCAGCAACGAAGGAAATAAAATGCCGCGTTCAGTCAAGAAAGGACCGTTCGTTGACGACCACCTCCTCAAGAAGGTAAAGACGCTTGAGGAAAGTGGGGAAAAAAAAGTTATCAAAACTTGGTCAAGGCGATCAACAATTGTTCCGGAAATGATCGGTTACACCTTCGCTGTGCACAACGGCCGAAAGTTCGTCCCTGTGTATGCAACGGAAAATATGGTCGGGCACAAATTTGGCGAGTTTTCTCCGACCCGCACATTTTACAGTCACTCAGGTGATCGCAAGGGCGAAGTTAAAAAGGCAGGAAGAGGGTAGGAGTTCAGGGAAATGGAAGCGAAGGCGATCACGCGTAATGTCCGTATCTCCCCGCAAAAGGCGCGCCTAGTCGCCGACCTTATTCGGGGCAAGCAAGTAGAAGAAGCGTTGCAGGTACTTCGTTTTACGGAGAAAAAGGCAGCGCGCATTTTAGCAAAGACCTTGCGATCAGCAATTGCGAACGCGGCGGACACACAGAACATTGATCCTGATGCGTTATATGTCAAACGAACCTATGTGGATGGTGGGGCAACTGTAAAGCGTTTTACCCCCCGTGCGCATGGGCGAGCGACTCCGATCCGCAAGCGAACGAGCCACTTCACTGTAGTGGTCGACGAGCGAGAATGAAGGACTAAGGAATGGGCCAGAAAGTACATCCCAAAGGATTTCGGCTGGGCGTCATCGAGGGATGGGAAGCGCGGTGGTTTGCGGAGAAAGAGTACGCCTCCCTTCTTCACGACGATATTAAGATTCGCAATTTCATTAAGAAGAGATTGCATCATGCAGGTATCGCAAAAATTGAGCTTGAAAGGGCCGCCAACAAAGCGAAAGTCAATATTCATACTGCTCGCCCTGGAATCGTGATTGGCAAAAAAGGCGCTGAGATTGAGAAGCTCAAAACGGAACTTGCCAAACTGACAGATAGAGAAATTTATCTGAACATTCATGAAGTTCGCCGGCCCGACCTTGACGCACAGTTAGTTGCTGAAAATGTAGCTCTTCAACTAGAGCGTCGCGTTGCCTTCCGTAGAGCGATGAAAGAGAGTGTTGCCCGAGCAATCCGCATGGGAGCTCAGGGGGTAAAAGTACGCTGTTCCGGGCGCCTTGCCGGGGCAGAGATAGCACGGACTGAGTGGTACCGCGAAGGTCGTGTGCCGTTGCATACCCTTCGCGCTGATATTAGTTACGGCCTAGCGGAAGCGAAAACTACGTACGGCGTCATTGGCGTGAAAGTGTGGATTTTCCGTGGGGAAGTACTGACCCGGGAAGAAGAACAGCAAAGAAATCCCACAGGCGCATAAAGGACACACTATGCTTGCCCCGAGGAAAGTTAAATACCGGAAACAACAGAAAGGGCGGATATACGGACTCGCCTACCGCGGCGCTACCCTCTCCTTTGGCGACTTTGGCTTAAAAGCTTTGGAAAGAGGATTGGTTACGGCTCGTGAGATCGAAGCTGCACGAGTCGCGCTTACCAGACACGTCAAACGTGGCGGAAAAATTTGGGTCCGAGTCTTCCCAGATAAGCCCGTTACTAGGAAGCCGGCGGAAACAAGAATGGGAAAAGGGAAAGGCTCCCCCGAGTATTGGGTTGCTGTTGTACGACCTGGACGGATGCTTTTTGAAATGGAGGGAGTGCCGCGAGAGACTGCCCAAGAAGCATTGCGACTTGCTTCTCATAAACTTTCGGTCAGCACCCAATTTTGTGAACGTCGCGGGATGGCGTATGCGAGCTAAAGAAATTCGAGAATTCAGCATTGACGAAATGCGCCAAAAAGAGCGAGAGATTGCAGAAGAAATCTTTCGGCTGCGCATGAGGAAAAGTACGGGACAGCTCGACAATCCTATGCGATTGCGTCTATTGCGCCGAGATCTGGCGAGGGTTAAGACCATCCAGCAGCAACGCGCTACACAACAAACAGGAGAATAAGGTGGCAGGCGCAAGAAAAGTAAGGCAGGGTATGGTAATTAGCGACAAAATGGATAAGACCGTAGTTGTTTTGGTAGAACAACTCGTCCAGCATCCTGTTTACAAAAAATATATTAATAGACGAAAAAAATATAAGGCGCATGACCCGGAAAATCGTTGCCGAATTGGAGACCAGGTTTCTATCGTGGAGACACGACCTTTAAGTCGAGAGAAACGATGGCGCGTACAAGATATTGTACGGCCGGCAACTGTAGAATAAAGGTGAGGAAAATCAATGGTTCAGGTGGAAACGATTCTCGATGTTGCCGATAATTCCGGTGCGCGGAAAGTACGGTGCGTACACGTATTGGGCGGGACTCGGCGGCGGTATGCCTCAATCGGAGACGAAATCGTCGTGTCCATTCGCGAAGCAATTCCAAATGCGAAAGTCAAAAAAGGCGATGTCATGCGGGCGGTCATCGTGCGAACCGCGAAAGAAATCGGGCGTCCAGATGGTTCGTATATCCGCTTTGACACCAATTCTGCGGTGCTGCTCGATAATCAACGAGAGCCTATTGGGACCCGCATTTTTGGACCGGTCGCACGTGAGCTGCGTGCGAAGCGATTCATGAAAATTGTCTCCTTAGCCCCAGAAGTGTTGTAGGAAGCCCTATGCTTGCACGAATCAAAAAAAATGACACCGTGATGATCATTACCGGCAAAGAGAGAGGCAAGGTGGGAAAAGTGCTCCGCGTACTGCCGCAGGAGAATCGAGTAATTGTGGAACGACTTAACCTGGTGAAACGTCACATGAAACCGCGCGGCCCTCAAAGTCCAGGCGGTATTGTAGAGAAGGAAGCCCCTATTCATCTTTCCAACATCATGCCTATGTGTGAAAAATGCAACGCTCCGGTTCGGGTGGGAGTCCGTCGACTTGACGATAACACTAAATCTCGTTTGTGTCGCCGTTGCGGCGAACTGTTGGATAAATAGTATGGCGCGTCTAAAAGAATTGTATCGGCAGCAAATTGTTTCTCAGCTCAAAAAGGAACTAGGATGCGACAACATCATGCAGGTACCCAAGCTGACGAAGATTGTTGTAAATATGGGACTTGGGGACGCCGTACAGAATCCTAAGCTCCTTGAGTCTGGGGTGAGTGATCTGACGCAAATCACCGGACAAAAACCTGTTGTTACCCGTGCCCACAAATCGATTGCGAATTTTAAACTCCGTGAAGGTGTACCGATTGGTTGTGCGGTGACGTTGCGAGGAGAGCGGATGTATGAATTCTTTGATCGTCTTGTCAACATTGCCCTCCCGCGAGTAAGAGATTTTCGCGGAGTTCCAGAAAACGCGTTTGACGGGAGAGGAAATTACTCTTTAGGAATACGAGAGCATACCGTCTTTCCCGAGATCAATATTGACAAAGTTGAACAAGTAAAAGGTTTTACGGTATCAATGGTGACCACGGCGACAACAGATGCCGAAGGACGCGTTCTGTTGCGAGCCCTTGGAATACCTTTTCGGAGTTAATATTTATGGCGCGAACTGCTTTACGTGTCAAATCTCAAAGAAAACCTAAATTCGCTGTCCGTTCCTATAATCGCTGCCCGCTTTGTGGGAGGGCGCGAGCTTTCTATCGGCGATTTCGGATGTGCCGACTTTGTCTGCGCAATTTGGCGTTAAAAGGACAGATTCCAGGATTAACGAAAGCAAGTTGGTGAGGAAAAAATATGGGAACTGATCCGATGGCAGATTTCCTCTCCCGCATTCGTAATGCAATTCATGCGCGGAAAGACCGCGTTGAAGCCCCTTGGTCTCGTCTAAAAGAGTCCGTTGCTAAAGTGCTACAAGAAGAAGGGTTCGTAGGGGAATACAACGTTATCGAAGAAAATCAAAAGACCATTTTGCGTCTACGGTTAAAGTATGACGCCAAAGGGCAGCCGATAATAACCGGTCTTAAACGTATTAGCCGACCGGGGAGACGCATGTATGTGGGGGCGAACGAGATCCCCCTTGTGCAGAATGGCCTTGGAGTGAACGTACTCTCCACTTCGAGTGGAATCGTCGTCGATCGCCAGGCTCGCAAGATGCACGTTGGCGGCGAGATCCTCTGTAGTGTATGGTAATGCTTCTTTAATTATAGAGAGAGAAGTAGATATGGCTGGAACAGGGCGCACCCCTCTACCTATACCGGAAAAAGTAAAAATATCGACGAATGATGGAAAGGTCATCGTGGAGGGACCGAAAGGCTCGCTTGATTTCGCCTTTCATCCAAAAGTTAAGGTTGATGTTCAAATTCCAGATAATCTGGTGACGGTTACCTGTCTTGACGCGTCGCGTGAATCAAGAGCTCTTCAAGGACTCACGCGCAAAATGATTGCGAACATGTGCCAAGGAGTAAGCGCAGGATTTTCGCGCACCCTTGAAATCAGTGGAGTGGGATATCGAGCTGAAGCAAAGGGAAATAGTCTAATTCAGTTCACCCTTGGGTATTCTCATCCCATCCTTTTTCAACTTCCGCCTGGGATTCAGGCGAAAGTCGAGCGACAGACCGTTGTTACTCTTGAAGGAATAGACAAACAACTCCTTGGCGAAGCGGCGGCGGGCATTCGTCGGCTCCGACCACCTGAACCATACAAGGGGAAAGGCGTTAAATACGCTGCGGAGAAGGTGCGGAAAAAAGCAGGGAAAACTGCAGGAGCGCGGTAATATATGGGACGGACAAATCCTCGTGAGAAGGGAAGACTCCTCCGACAAGAACGGGTGCGCAAACGCATCCGAGGAACGAACGATCTGCCCCGCTTATGTGTGTTTCGTAGTGGGAAACATATATACGCTCAGATCATTTCGGATGAGAACGGCAAAACCCTTGCCGCAGTTTCGACGCTATCGCCGACTGTGGCTCCTGAGATAGCAAAACAGAGCGCCACTATCGCCGCGGCAAAGGAAGTTGGAATGGTAGTGGCGCGTGTCTGCCAGGAAAAGGGTATCAACGAAGTCATTTTTGATCGCAACGGTTTTTTGTATCATGGCAGGATTCAAGCTCTTGCGGAAGGCGCAAGAGAAGCTGGGCTAAAATTTTAAGGAGTGGTCAACTGTGGCCCTAATAGAAGAGCGTATCAATTCCGACGGGTTGGAAATTAAAGAAAAGGTTGTTCACATAAGCCGAGTCGCGAAAGTTGTCAAAGGCGGGCGCCGATTTAGCTTTAGTGCGGTCGTTGTCGCTGGAGACGGTGCCGGACACGTTGGCTATGGATTAGGGAAAGCCAACGAAGTACCGGAGGCTATTCGTAAAGGGGTAGAGCAAGCGAAGAAGTCTTTAATAAAGGTTCCACTCGCTCAAGGAACTATTCCCTACGAAGTGTTAGGAAAGCACGGAGCAGGAAGAGTGCTTCTAAAACCAGCAGCCCAAGGAACTGGGCTGATTGCTGGCGGAGGGGTACGAGCGGTGATGGAAATGGCGGGTGTACGAGATGCTTTAACAAAATGCATCGGATCAACCAATCCGCACAATTCTGTTCGGGCAACTCTTGAAGCCTTAAAACAACTTGGATCTCCTGACGATCTGGCTGGACGTCGGGGAAAAACTTTCGCTGAACTGCAAGGATGACGGCTATGGCAGAAACATCGGGTGCGAGAGTTCTTCGCCTTGTGATGAAGCGTAGCGAGATTGGTTGCACGAAAAGGCAACGAGAGACGCTACGAGGACTCGGTTTAACACGAACCGGTAAGACGGCTTTGAGAAATGACTCTCCTTCGTTGCAGGGAATGCTACGTAAAGTTTCTCATCTGATCGAGGTGCATGAACATGGATCTGAGTAGTTTACATCCCGCAGTGGGGGCAAAAAAAGCGCGGAAACGCCTTGGTCGAGGACCTGGTTCTGGTCTTGGCAAAACTTCAGGAAAGGGGCACAAGGGAAAAGGTGCGCGATCCGGCGGAAATACGCCCCCTGGATACGAAGGCGGCCAAATGCCGTTATCTCGACGCTTGCCGAAACGCGGATTTCGCAACCCCTTCCGCAAAGAGTATGAAATAGTAAATCTCGGGAATCTAGAAAAATTTTCTGCCGGAACCATCATTGATGTTAGCACGCTGCAAAATTCCGGCCTCGTTCATGGAAAAAAGAAAATTAAAGTACTTGCGGATGGGGAGTTGACAAAAATGCTGACCGTGAAAGCTCACGCTTTTAGTGAGAAGGCGCGGGAGATGATCGTCGCCCTTGGAGGGAGCGCCGAGGTCGTTTAACGATGTTCGAAGGTTTACAAAACGCTGCGAAAATTTCCGATCTCCGTCGGCGCCTCTTTTTCACTCTTCTCATGCTGGGGGTCTATCGAGTCGGAGTAGCTATTCCTACCCCAGGCATAGATGGGGAGGCTCTGGCCGGATTTTTTCAGCAGGCGAGCAGCACTGTCTTTGGCCTTGTCAATCTATTTTCAGGCGGTGCCTTGGAGCGCTTCTCCATATTTGCTCTAGGGATCATGCCGTATATCAGCGCTTCGATCATTCTCCAGTTGTTAACCGTGGTTGTGCCCACTCTCGAACGCCTTTCAAAAGAAGGAGAGGCGGGGCGTCGTAAAATTACTCAGTACACTCGTTACGGGACCATAGGATTATCCCTTTTACAAGGATTTTTTATTAGTGTTGGGCTTGAGCAGATTCAAGCACCGGGAGGAAGTTCGGTTGTCTTCGAGCCTGGTTGGGGTTTCCGTTTAATGACAGTGATCACCCTCACTTCTGGAACGGCATTTATCATGTGGCTAGGAGAGCAGATTACAGAGCGAGGTGTTGGAAACGGAATTTCCCTTATCATCTTTGCGGGAATAGTAGCAAGTATTCCGTCTGCGGTTACCGCGACCACTGAGTTTGTTCGAGAGGGAGAATTGAGCATTTTTGTCGTTTTGCTCATCCTTCTAGTGATGGTAGTTACGGTCGCAGCGGTCATCTTTATGGAGCGTGGACATCGTCGCATCCCCGTCCAATATGCCAAGAGGGTTGTTGGCCGAAGGGTCTATGGTGGACAAAGTTCCCATCTTCCACTCAAACTAAATACCGCAGGTGTGATTCCTCCCATATTTGCATCTTCTGTACTCATTTTTCCAGCAACGATCGCTAGCTTTGCTGACCACCCGTGGGCTCAAACAGTTTCGGGAGTATTGAACCCGGGTGGTTGGATATACGACATCGTCTACGTCGCGCTTATTATTTTCTTCTGTTATTTTTACACCGCTGTTGTTTTTAACCCTGTTGATGTCGCTGATAATATGAAAAAATACGGTGGATTCATTCCTGGCATTCGTCCTGGACAACGCACGGCAGAATATATTGATAGAGTGCTGAGCCGGGTCACATTGAGCGGAGCGATTTATGTCGCGCTTGTCTGTCTTCTCCCCACTCTCCTGATTGGCTCCTTCAATGTTCCTTTTTACTTTGGGGGAACTGCTTTATTGATCGTCGTGGGAGTCGCACTTGATACCGTTGCTCAGATAGAGACACAGATCCTCATGCGTAATTATGAAGGTTTCATGAAACGTGGGCGCATACGCAGTCGAAGAGGATAACGGGAGGGAATCTTTTGTGCGTATCGTTCTAATTGGGCCTCCTGGTGCTGGCAAAGGAACTCAAGCGCGCATGCTGCAGGAACAATTTGACATCCCGCAGATTTCAACGGGAGACTTGCTCAGGGAAGCAATTATAGAGGGAACCGCGCTCGGGAAACAGGCCCGAACTTATATGGATGCGGGGGAGTTGGTTCCCGACCAGGTCGTGACAGCGATGGTTGCTGAACGACTGCAGAGGGCTGACTGCGTCAAAGGGTTCCTTCTCGACGGTTTTCCGAGAACTATAGCTCAGGCAGAAGCACTCTCTGAAAACTTAAGAGCGGAAAATCAAACATTAAATGTCGCCCTTAACATTGTCGTACCGAAGAGAGACCTTATTGAAAGACTAAGTGGTCGTTGGGTATGCCGTAATTGTGGCGCCATGTATCATGAGCGTTTTACCCCTCCGAAGCAATCTGGAAAATGTGATAACTGCACCGGGGAGCTCTATCAGAGAAGTGATGACAAATTGGAGACCGTTACTGCTCGTCTAGAAGTATATGAACGATCTACGGCTCCGTTGATCAATTTTTACGAGAAAAACGGACTCTTGCGGACTGTCGATGGAACCGGTGAACCGAAGGATGTGCTTCAGCGCATTACTAAGGTTCTCGAGGTGCCTAGAGAACGATGAGAATATGATCTTTTTGAAATCTCGACAAGAAATCGAGATTATGCGGACTGCAAACCGTATTGTCAGTGAGATCCTCGCCGAGCTGAGGGAACAGGTGACTCCGGGGATATCCACTGGAGATATTGACAAAATTTCGACTGAACTCATAAAGAAGAAAGGGGCGAGATCCGCTTTCAAAGGATATCAAATCCGCAGCGGCGTCCCTCCATTCCCAGCAACCATATGTGTTTCGTTGAATAATGAGGTCGTGCATGGGATTCCATCCACCCAAAGAGTGATCAAGGAAGGGGATGTTGTTAGCCTCGATTTCGGGGTGATCTATAAGGACTTTTACGGAGATGCTGCAGTGACTTTTTTTCTTGGCGACCCTGATGAAAAAATTCGCCAACTGATACAAGCAACTGCAGAGGCCTTGGAAGCTGGAATAGAAAACGTTCTCGTAGGAAATCGCCTGGGTGATATCTCTGCCGCTGTTCAAGAAAGAGTAGAAAAGTCTGGTTTTTCCGTAGTTCGAGAATTCGTTGGACACGGCGTAGGAAGACGACTACACGAAGACCCTCCTGTCCCGAACTACGGAGTTCGAAACAGAGGAGTGCGTCTGCGAGAAGGTATGGTGCTTGCGATTGAACCCATGGTGAATATCGGCGGCCCTGATGTAATGATGAAAAGCGACGGATGGACGGCAATAACGAGAGATGGAAGCTTGTCGGCCCATTTTGAACATTCCGTTGCTGTTACTGAGAAGGGGCCCGAAGTGCTTAGCCGCCTTTAACCGGGCGAAAAGTCTACAGAGTAATTGGCCTTAATAAAAAACTAGAAGGAAAAGTCTATGAAAGTGAGAGCCTCGGTAAAGCCGATCTGCCGAAAATGTAAGATCATCAGACGAGCGAGAATTATCCGTGTGATCTGCGAAAATTCTCGCCACAAACAGCGACAAGGGTAAAGTCATTTCCCGTTTGACAGGTAGATCATAGAGAGGAGAGGAGAACATGGCGCGCATCGCTGGCATTGAATTGCCGCGCAATAAACGTATTGAGATCGGCCTGACGTACATCTATGGCATTGGACGTGCGACCGCTCTGAAAATCCTTGGAGAAGCTGCCGTCGACCCGGGAAAGAAAACGGATGTACTGACAGACGAAGAAGTTGTGAATTTGAGGAAAATTATTGACCAGATCCTTCGCGTAGAAGGCGATTTGCGACGTGACCTTGCGACGAGCATTAAGCGCCATATCGATATAGGGTCGTACCGGGGCCTTCGGCATAGACGGAATCTTCCTGTTCGCGGGCAGCGAACACGGACGAATTCCCGTACCCGCAAAGGTCCTCGCCGCACAGTTGCCGGAAAGAAACAGGCCCCTACTCCAAAGTAGGAAGTAAATTGAGGAGAAAGATGTATGCCCAAAGCGGGTGAACGTGCCGCTCCACGGAAAAGGAAAATTAAAAAAACTGTTCCTGAAGGCGTCGTGAGCATTCATTCAACGTTTAACAACACCATTGTGACAATTACCGATCCGCAGGGTAATGTTGTTGCATGGGCAAGCGCTGGCACTGTTGGCTTTAAGGGATCCCGTAAAGGGACGCCGTTCGCGGCACAGGTTGCAGCTGAGAGCGCCGCGCGTAAGGCTGCGGATGCTGGTATGCGTACGGTGCAAGTCCAGGTCAAAGGTCCTGGGGCGGGACGAGAGTCAGCCCTCCGCTCATTACAGGCCGCTGGTTTCGCCATTAGTGTAATTCGCGATGTCACCCCAATTCCTCACAATGGTTGTCGCCCTCCGAAAAGGCGTCGCGTGTGAGTTTTTGCACTCGAGTTCATTAACAGAATAGGAGACAACCGTGGCGCGATATATCGGCCCTGCCTGTCGCCTTTGCAGACGAGAGGGGATAAAACTCTTCCTGAAAGGCGAACGCTGCTATACAGACAAATGTGCAATTGAACGTCGTGCCTATCCTCCTGGACAACATGGCCAGGGGAGAGGAAAGAAATCAACCGAATACAGCGTGCAGTTGAGAGAAAAACAAAAGCTGAAAAGGATCTATGGAGTCCTTGAGCGACCATTCCGTCGGTTTTTTGCCATCGCAGAAAAGAAGAAAGGCGTTACAGGTGAAAACCTGCTTACTCTTCTCGAGCAGCGGCTTGATAATATGGTATATCGTATGGGGTTTGCGGCCTCTCGCTCAGAAGCTCGTCAGCTTGTACGTCATGGTCATATTTCGGTGAACCAGCGGCGTGTTACTATTCCCTCTTATCTCGTGAAGCTTGGGGATGAAGTGCAGGTGAAAGAGGCGAGCCGAAAAATTGTTCATATTCAGGAATCTGTAGACCTTTCTCAACGTCGAGGAGTACCAGAATGGCTGGAAGTCAATAAAGACACTTTTACTGGTCGAGTTCGCACTCTACCGACCCGTGCACAATTGACGTTGCCGATCAACGAACAACTTATTGTCGAATTATATTCTAAAGTATAGCATGTCCGTGTCATTGAGAGCGCAGCTCTGGTGACGCACGCATGATGAAGAGGGAGCCGCATGCAAGAAAGCTTGCGCGATTTGATTAAGCCTGAGGGTCTCAAAGTAGAACAAGAAACGTTAACCCTAACGTACGGACGGTTTATTGGCGAGCCGTTCGAGCGTGGGTTTGGGATGACCTTAGGGAATTCTCTGCGTCGTGTGCTATTGTCAGCCTTACAGGGAACGGCAATTACCAGGGTGAGAATCACGGGCGTGCTGCACGAATTCTCAACTATCTCTGGTGTTACTGAAGACGTTACTGATGTCCTTCTTAACCTGAAGGAAATTCGTTTCCGACTTCGCGAGAGTGACTCTGAAGTTGTACGACTCGATGTCCGTGGTCCCAAATCTGTCACGGCGGCAGACTTCCTGGCTGGGGCGCAGGTTGAGATTTTGAACCCACAACATCCGATAGCGACTCTCGGCAAAGACGCTCGACTCGAGATGGAAGCCGTCGTCAGTAAGGGAAGAGGGTATGTCATCGCCGAACGCAATAAATCCGAAGATGATCCAATCGGTACCCTTCCGCTCGATGCAGCATTTTCTCCCATCCGTAAAGTAAATGTCACGGTTACTAATGCACGTGTTGGCCAACGTACGGATTATGAACGCCTCTCTTTAGAAGTATGGACGGATGGCAGCATTCGTCCTGAGGAAGCGGTCTCGGCAGCAGCACGTGTAATCCAAGATCAGTTTTCCATCTTTGTGAGTAAAGAGGAAGAAGTTGAAGGAGAAGCGCCACAGAAACGCGGAGCTGAACCGCTGAATGAAAATCTTTTACGGCCGATTGAGGATCTAAACTTTTCCGTACGCTCCGCGAATTGCCTCCAGAGCGCTGATCTTAAGTACGTTGGCGAACTGGTACAGAGAACGGAAAACGATTTACTTAAAACGAAGAACTTTGGCCGCAAGTCTCTCAATGAGATTAAAGAGACGCTTCATAGCATGAAATTGGAACTTGGTATGCGCTTAGAGGACTTTCCTGCACGAGAGGAACTTGAGCGCCGTCGAGCCGCCCGGGAGCGGGAGGCCATCTAGAGCGACAATGACAAGGAATACAAATTGCCATGCGACACCTTAAGGATGGACGAAAACTCAATCGCACAGCCGCGCACCGTAAAACGTTGATACGCAACCTCTTGAAGGCATTATTGGTGCGAGAACAGATTCGCACTACCGATGCAAAAGCGAAAGAGCTCCGTCGCCATGCTGATCGTATGGTGACATTGGGCAAAAGAGGAACGGTTCATGCCCGTCGTCTTGCGTATGTCTATCTTGGCAGCCGAAGGCTTGTTCAGCGCTTGTTTGACGATGTTGCCCCCCGTTTTCACGAGCGCGCGGGAGGGTATACTCGGGTGCTGAAGCTAGGGCCTCGTCGTGGGGACGCCGCCCCGTTGTCAGTAGTAGAGTTTACGGAGAGACGCGAAAAGTCTGCTGAGAAGTCACAAATGAAGGAGTGAATACCACACGCGCTTTCGCGTTCTAGTTAAGAAGATTGCATCTGAGGGGGAGTGCTGGTGAAAGCCAACCTCCCCCTCAACGCTCATACGTTGTTCAAAAAGGAAATGAAGAACGATGGCGGAGAGGCGCTACGGATTCCGATTTAGCTTTGCAGAAGGGTGTGTCATCGTGGGAGGCATGATAGGCGCCTCCTTTTTTGTGTTTCTCTTTGGTGTGTATACAGGACGAGAGCTGGAGGCGCGCAAGACTGCCGAGAATACGCGTACTGTACGTGTGAATAGCAATTTTGTTAATGAAAAGACACCCGATATGCCGGTGACAGGGAACGAAGCGAATGCGGCAATGAGAGAACAAGACAAATCGGAAGATACTCCTCAACCCACGCAAGAAACGCCAAAGACGGTCGTTGTCGTAACTCCGCAAAAGCCGATCGAACAAACTGCAGCCGCGTCTATTCAGACACCTCCTTCAACCCCTCCTGAAGAGGAAGCATTGATCAAAACTGAATTGTTGCAGAAAACCCCCTCTGCTTCTGTTAAGAAAGAAGAGAAGCCTCTTCTCTCAGCTGCCCGTGTTCCTCAAGAAACGAAGCCAAGCCCTGAGGCAAAGACTGCCGCCTTTTCCCGGAAGGAATCGTCGACTAAGGGAGGCTGGAGCGTCCAAGTTCACGCCACTCGTGATCAAGAGTCGGCGCGACGTCTTGCGAATCAACTGCGCAGTCAAGGCTATGCTCCTGTCATCAGTAGGATCGTGCGCGATAGAGAGGTGTGGTACCGCGTGAGGGTCGGTTCATTCGCGAATGCGGATGAAGCGCGAACTTCGGTCGAACGCTTTCGGCGCGAGGGAAAATTTCCTCAAGCCTATCCAGTATCGAATTAACATGACAATGAGCGTGAAAGAGGCGATTGCCCGAGTTGCAGCCGGGCGTGACCTCACAGAAGATGAGATGGCTGCGGTGACAGCCGAGATTATGGATGGGCAGGCGACGCCAGCGCAGATCGGCGCTTTGCTGACCGGCTTATATATCAAAGGCGAGACAGTCAGTGAGATTGTCGGCGCGGCGCGGATTATGCGCGAGTTGGCTTTACATGTGCACGCACCCTGCGAAGTACTGGATACCTGCGGAACTGGGGGAGATGGTTGTCTTACCTTCAACATTTCCACGGCCGCGGCGCTCGTGGCGGTTGGCGCAGGACTGTGTGTCGCCAAGCATGGCAATCGGGCCATGTCCGGGGCTGTTGGCGGCGCTGATGTTTTGGAAACCCTCGGTGCACGGATCGAATTGTCTCCGGAAGTGGTCGAGCGATGTTTAGCCGAGGCTGGCTTTGGTTTCCTTCTCGCCCCGGCATTCCACCGAGCGATGCGTCATGCGATCGGGCCTCGTCGAGAGATCGGCATTCGTACGATTTTTAACATCCTTGGTCCGCTGACGAACCCTGCCGGCGCGCGTCGCCAATTGATAGGAGTGTTCGCGCGACGTTGGCTTGAGCCGCTTGCCGAGTCTCTCGGAAGGTTGGGAAGCATTCACGCCCTCATCGTGCATGGAGAGGACGGTCTTGATGAGGTGACGTTGACAGGAACGACGGCGGTAGCGGAGTGGAAAGAGGGAAAACTGTACACTTTTATCATTCACCCGCAGGAACTCGGATTTTCCCTGTGCCGTCTTGCTGATTTGCAAGTGACAAGCGCCCAGGAGTCCGCCGCGATCATCCGCGCGGTATGTGCCGGTGCTTCTGGCCCGCAGCGAGATATTGTGGTCTTGAACGCCGCGGCGGCTTTATATGCGGGAGACCTGGCTCCCTCGTTAGGGACAGGTGTCGAACTGGCAAAAAAAGCCTTGGATACGGGAGCGGCGGCGCGCGCTCTCGAACAATTTATTGTGCTCTCTCATACGGAAGCCCCATGATTCTCGACGAAATAGTTGCGTACAAAAAAGAAGAACTCGCGGTGGAAAAACAAAAAGTGTCCTTGCCGCAACTCCAAGAGATGCCGCTGTTTGCCGTGGCGCCGCCCGCTTTCCTGCAAGCCGTGCGAGACGGAGTAGGGCGTTCCATTATCGCTGAGGTGAAGAAAGCCTCTCCATCAAAAGGAGTGATTCGCACGGATTTCGAACCCCTGCAGTTGGCGAGAGCTTATGCTGCGAATGGCGCTGCGGCGATTTCCGTGTTGACGGAGAAGAAATTTTTCCAAGGTGGTTTGGATTATCTTCGCCTCATCCGTGAACACGTAGCATTACCGTTGCTGCGAAAAGATTTTCTCTTCGACCCGTACCAGGTGTATGAAGCTCGTGCGTTTGGCGCTAGCGCCATCTTGTTGATCGTGGCGATTCTCTCTGATCTGCAACTGTCTGAGCTCAACGCCCTCGCGCAGTCTTTGGGCATGGATTGTCTTGTGGAAGTGCATGATGAACAAGAGCTTGAGCGAGCGTTGAGGTGCAGCGTTTCTTTGCTAGGGATCAATAACCGCGACCTACGCACGTTTCACACGACCATTGAAACCAGCGAACGCCTTGTCCGTTTGATACCGTCTCACATAGCGGTGGTTTCGGAGAGCGGCCTGTCGCGCCGCGACCAACTGGCGCGTCTGGAAGCTCAAGGCGTACGGGCGTTTCTCATTGGTGAAACCTTTATGGCTGCGGCCGATCCCGGCGCGCCATTGCGAGAGCTGGTGAGGATCGGTGAGTGATGAGCGTCCGGGTGAAGATCTGTGGCGTGACCAACGCCGCTGACGCCGCGCTTGCCGTCGAATATGGAGCGGACCTGATCGGTCTGAACTTCTATCCGCGCAGTCCGCGCTACGTGACCCTTGAAATGGCGCGGGAAATTCGCGCGCTCATTCCTACAAGCGTTTTGTGTGTTGGCGTGTTTGTCAACACTGATCGTCCGCACATCGCTGCGTTGCTCGAACAACTCCATCTTGATCTGGTGCAATTCCACGGGAATGAGCAAAATAAGGACTTAATGGGCTGGTCTTGTCAAACAATTAAAGCTGTTCGTATTGCTCAAGACGAAGTCTTTCCTGATATGCAACAGACGCCAACGAATTATATCCTCCTTGACACATACAAGGCTGGTCGATACGGGGGGACAGGAGAAACATTTGCATGGGAACGAATTGTTCCCTTTGTTTCTTGCTA
>JBFWZL010000057.1:0-18102 GCA_050185455.1 Binatia bacterium
TCCAAACACTTGCGATCTCCTTTTCGCAAAAAACATCTGAAACGACACTTGTTGCACGTGCTTGCATCCAGAATGAGCGCCGTTTTCCTGTTGGCTGTGAGTGCTTGTGAGCGCTCTGCTGCAATTCCGTCTGCTGGACACACGGAAATCTGGCGTATTGCTATTGAAGAAGTGCCGGGTAGTGTGCAGGACACATACGCGCAAAAGTTTAAGGAACTGATCGAGGTGCGCACAGCGGGAGCCGTGCAAGTCATCGTTTATCCTTATGGTTCCCTTGGCACTTCCGATCAGGTGACTGAACTGCTCCACATGGGCGCAATCCAGTTTGCCATGGCTTCTCCTGGCCATCTGGGAAAACTTATTCCGGAAATTCAACTGTTGCTCTTGCACTTTATTTTCTCGGAGGACAACGAAGTGAATAAGGCGGTCCTCGGTAAAGGGCGTCCCCTGCACGACAACTTCGCGACGCTGTACCGCCAAAAAGGGCTCCGGCTGCTTGCCTTGTACCCCGAAGGCTGGCAAGTCTGGACGACCAAGAAACCGATCCGACATCTCGATGATTTTCGCGGTTTGAAGATGCGCGTCATGACGTCGCCATTGCTGATCGAAGCGTATAAAGCGTATGGCGCTAATCCCACACCGCTGCCATACGGAGAAGTCTATAGCGCATTGCAACTCAACATGATCGATGGCCAAGTGAATCCTCTTTTTGCCATCGAAGAAATGAGTTTTTACGAAGTGGCTGAGTACATGACGTTCGCCAAACATGCGCAGTTCATTACGAGCGTGGTGATGAATCCGCAGTTTTTTCGCTCCTTATCCTCTGAGAAGCAACGTCTGCTCGACAATGTGATAGCCGACCTACACGACTATATTTTCACTGTCCAAAAAACTTTTAACGCTGAACGATTGGAGAAGATGAAGGCGCGAAAACCAGGATTGCATCTTCAGTATCTCTTGGAGGAAGAGCGAGAACGATTCAAGAAAGCGAGTCTAGCGGCCAGACAGAAGTATATTGAACTGGTGGGTCCGACCGGGGCTGAACTGCTCCAGCAATTGCTGGACGACGTTGCGGCCGCCGAAGCGCAACGTCACTTCGCCCTCGGCAACACCGCAGGCTTGTCGTCGTCTACTCTCACTCTTCAACCTTGAACAAGAAGACGTGGTTTCCCCACCAGCGCTCAACTCTCCGGTTCGATTGGCGTAAAATTCCGACCGGCGATGAACTCAGGGCGCGGGGTGAGGCCACAGAACGGCTCAACTAACGCGTTTGCGACGCTGTTGTACACGATAAAAACATTGTGTCGAGGCCACGGCGTGATGTTCGAATTCGAACCGTGCATCATATTGCATTCAAAGAATACTACGGATCCCGCGGCTCCCTTGGGCGCGGCTATTCCCCCTCGCTCGACGAGATAAGTTAAGCTCTGGGAATCAGGCACTCCATATTCTTGTTTTCGTAGCGACGAGAGATAATGGTTGTCTGGCGTTTTTCCCACACACAAGACGTACGATTTGTGGGACCCTGGGATGAGCAGCAGGGGCCCATTAAATTCGTTATTCTCGGATAAGGCGATCGAGCAACTGACTGCGCGCATGCGCGGCATGCCATCTTCCATATGCCAAGTCTCGAAGTCCGAATGCCAATAGAACTCTTTGCCGCTGAACCCAGGTTTGTAATTAATGCGTGATTGATGAATATAAACGGGGCTGCCGAGCAATTGTGAGGCGATCGTCACCAGGCGCTTATCGCGGGAGAGCCGACGAAAAACTGGATTCGTCTGATGAACGGCGAAGACGGAGCGGATTTCGTTACCGGCAGGCTCTAATACTACTTCTGGACAGCGTTGCACGGTTGCTGCCGTACGTAGTCGCGTTAATTCCTCTCGAAAGTAGTGGACTTCTTCCTGTGCGAATACTTGCTCACAGAATAGAAAACCTTGCGTTTCGTATGAAGCTAGTTGTGCGACACTGAGCGGTCCGTATCCCCGATGCCCCAGTTCACTGTATATGACGGGATCTTGTCGATCGATGATGCGTGGTTTCCTTTCGGCCCGAGAATAGTATGGGTCTGTCTGCATAGTCATCAACACCTCCAGAGCTTTATTGCTACTCTCGCATCTGCGACCCTGCTTCGTCTTCAAGCAGCGGGTACACTCCGTCTTGGTCGTGCACCTCTTGGCCTGTAAGCGGCGGATTAAAGACACACATCATGCGGAGATCAGTCTTGGCGCGGAGATAGTGTTTTTCATGGCCATTGAGAGCATACATGGTCCCTGGGCGAATCTGGTAAGTAGGTCCATGAGGGACGACCTCTACTTCTCCTTCGCCTGAGATGCAGTAGACGGCTTCCAGATGGTGCTTGTACCAAATGTACGTTTCAGTTCCTGCGTAGAGAATCGTTTCGTGGAACGAAAACCCCATACCATCCTTTTTGAGCAAAAACCTACGACTCACAAAAGTTGGCGCGTGGACATCGTGGTCGGTGCCGACAATGTCTTCTGCAGTGCGGACGATCATCAAGACTCCTTCCTGTTTCAGGTTTGTGAGTGCGGCGGGTTTCCCACAGGTATGTTGGCTCCGGCGGGGACTGAAAACTGCCGTCGTCCGTGTAACACCTCAGCAAATGATTCGTCAATGAGGCGGAATCCCGCTTCCAAGTCGGCGTCGGTAATCGTTAACGGCGGCAACAGCTTGAACACCTGACTGTCCGCTCCTGAAGTCTCCGCGATCAGACCGCGTCGAAACGCCGCTCGACTCAAGAGTTCCGCCAAGCCGGTCTGCCCACATTCCATTCCTTGGATCAATCCGCGACCACGCACTGTTGCTCCGACTTCTGGGTGTTGCGCCGCCAGGGTTTGCAAAAATTCTTGGGTTTTCTCACCTTTACGATGTACTGCGAGTTGTAGCTCATCAGTTTTCCAGTAGCTGAGTGCTGCCGCAGCCGTAACAAACGCAAGGTTATGCCCGCGAAAAGTGCCATTATGTTCACCTGGCTGCCACAAATCATATTCGCGCTTGATCAGTGTCAGCGCCATGGGCAAGCCGTAGCCGCTGATTGATTTAGATAAACAGATGAAATCCGGTGAAATGCTAGCAGGTTCAAAACTAAAAAACGGACCGGTGCGGCCACAACCCACCTGAATATCATCGACAATAAGCAACATTTCGTATTTGCGACAGAGAGCTTCGAGACGTTGCAGCCACTCAAAGCGGGCAACGTTAATGCCGCCTTCGGCTTGGATGGTTTCCACAATGACTGCTGCTGGGACGTCGATACCGCTGCCAGTATCCTGTAGCAATTGATCAATATACTCAATGGTATCAACCTGATCGCCGAAGTAATTATCATACGGCATGCAAACTGTGTGGGTGAGTACGATCCCCGCGCCATCGCGTTTAAAGGCATTCCCCGAGACAGCAAGAGACCCGAGCGTCATGCCATGAAAAGCGTTGGTGAATGCTAAGATCTTGTGTCGCCCTGTAATTTTTCTGGCGAGCTTGAGCGCGCTTTCCACTGCATTCGTTCCCGTAGGGCCGGGAAATTGCACCTTATAATCAAGACCCCGAGGTTCAAGAATGATAGAGGAAAACTGCTCTAACAGGTGCTCCTTTGCGCTTGTCGCCATATCGAGACTATGCGTGACGCCATCCGCCTCAATATAGGCGAGCAACCGCTGCTTCAGGCGCGGATTGTTGTGGCCGTAGTTGAGTGCGCCCGCACCACTGAAAAAATCAAGATATTCCTTACCATTTTTATCCGACACGGTACTGCCGGCTGCATGGGTGAAAATGGCTGGAAACGAGCGACAATAGCTGCGGACTTCCGATTCCAGTCGCTCAAACGTTTGCATGATGACTCCTTTCCTCAGTTTCAGAATGACAGTGTGGACCAAAGGGGCCTATCCGAAAGAGATCCTCCGCTTCATGCGTCTCGTCAGGAAAGAGATGCATTGGAAAACACGGAGTTTCTTCACATTGTGTGTGCAATTGTTGCGCAAGGGCGCGGAACAACGCTTGGGAGGGAGCGTTTGACGGCGTCACCGTCGCTTCAAGAAACGAAATGCCGTTCGCCGCTTCCTTTTTTACCAATGCTTCTAGGATAGTGAGCCCTATGCCTCGTCCCCGCATTGATCGTGCAACGCCAATTTGCCAAACAAAGATCACGTTCGACGTTACCGGAGGACGATACGCAGTCACAAACCCAACAAGCTCTCCCGCTATCTCCGCTACTAGACAGGTTTCCGAAAAATGTTGGCACAGGATGAGGTAACTATACGGTGAGTTTACGTCTAATACTCCTGAATCGCGCACTAGACGCCACATCGCGGCGGCATCCTTAACAGTTGGTGATCGGACTATTAAAGCTGTACTCGGCGGCTCAGAGAGCTGTGACTTTGCAGTATCGTGCATGGAGGAGAATGACGAAAGAGAGAGGCTTCGTCAGAGATAAAAATTTGCCGGAACCCGACTCTCCCTCAGAGGCGGTTATCGTCCGACATCTTTTATAGAGAGCAAGGAACAGGCCATGACAAAAATATTAACGATAGCGTAAGTGCGGGTTCGGGAGTATGAACAAGTCATTGAAATGAAAAGAAATTCGCGACGCCCCATCCAGGGCCTGTCGCGTCTGATTCATGAAGACCTATTGAATTTTTCGGCAAAAGAGATCTTTTCCCTTACGTCTTTAGCGCCTTCTTGGCTCTCTCCGCACTTTCATTAGAAAGTGCGCCTAGACCTAGTTAACGATAGTGACTGAATGTGTTATGCCGACGAGGCAAGATGGAACATGGGCCCCAAACGTGTGGCGTTTCGCCCTAGCGCTCGTGGCGGAAAGAGGCCTATTTCAAGGGGTGTTTTCTTTCACGCTCTGCAACCGAGCAGATGCAGAAGCGCGCTCAACTGCAGAATCTGTTATTGGCGTTTCAGAAGCGAGCGAACGAAGAGTGAGATCCGCGAATGCTTGTTGTATGATTTGATTGCGATGGTATAAAACCCATGAGACCGGATCCTCTTTCTCGACGAGTGTTGCTACCGCGCCTGGTTCTGAATAGTCTACGAAAGTGAAGAGATCGGGGATGGTAATGTGTTCGGGTAAACGGGCAAGTGTTACGCCTTTCGGTTCCGCGGTGCGCAGGAGAAATCCACGCCGCACCCCTTCATCAATGAGTTCTTCTAGCTCTGTTACCCTAATGTTCATCTCTGTGGCGAGTTCATTTTCTTTCCAGGGAGGCTGCTGCGCTAGTGTCCGGCGAGCGATCGCGATAAACATCTGCAAGGCTGCTCGTACGCGAGCGACGCCAAAGCGTTGTCCTGGAGCACTCCGGACAAGAGCGGCGAACCCACGTTGAGAAAGATAGGCTACCTCCCCTCCCGCCAGCACCACGAACCAGCCCACATAGAGCCAGATTAGGAAGAGAATGACGACGGCAAAACCCGAATAGATCGCGGTGTAGCGTGCTGAGTTGGCAATAAAGGCGGCGAAACCGATGCCTGCTGTTTGCCAGAGCAACCCCGCTGTTGCTCCACCGATTAGGGCGGAGGAGAAGCGCACTTGCGTACAAGGAAGAAATTTGTAAAAGAAGGTGAAAGCCGTGCAGAGGAAAAGAAACGGCATCACACGCGTCAGCGCCACCATGATCCATTCAAGCGCGGTCTGTTGTAACACCCATTGCACGAGCCAATAGCTTTGCGCCGAAGCCGTCAGGGCGAAAGCTGAAAACACTAAGACCGGCCCCACCAGAATCACGCTTAAATAATCGGTAAATTTCCGGGCCAACGTCCGTGCGCGTCGGGCGCTCCAAATCTGGTTGAGGGCGTCTTCAATCTGTCCGAGCAGAGAAATGACAGTGAAGAATAAGCCAGCGATCCCCACCGTACCCAGGACCCCCACTTTCAGATTATTCACGAACAGAATCACATGCTGGGATAACTCCGCGCCTTGAGCGCCAAGCGGCTCCAATACACGAGCCAGCACTGGTTCTAATGATTGGTGCACCTCAAAAGCCTTGAGGACGGAAAAGGTGACGGCGAGAAACGGCACGAAGGAAAGGAGCGACGTATATACCAATCCCATCGCTCGTAAGGCCAGCTGATCGCGTTGAAATTCTTTTACCGCAACGATCGCAAGGCGTAAGGCATAAATCTTCAGCCGGGTTGGCGCAGGGGCCGTGGACAGATTCACCGTCCAGAGATCGGGCGGAACAATGTGCGCTGTCCACGGTTGGGAGTTCACTGTTTTACTCTCTCGTCTTGATACGCGCTTTCTTCATGTACGGCTTCGGCAATAATTACGCCTGATGCGCCTAGATCGGCGCGTTTCCCTTCACGGGCGTCCAAGACCGCTGCCACAGTGAGATCGCCTGTTACGTTCACTGCTGAACGAAACATATCTAACAAGCGATCGACGCCGAGAATAAGCGCGATGCCGCTCGGAGGAATGCCTACCGTGGTCAGCACCATCATGAGCGTAATCATACCAGCTCCGGGAACTCCCGCGGCGCCAATGGACGCGAGGGTAGCGGTTAGTACGATACTGAGTTGTGCGATAAAAGAAAGGTTCAGATGAAAGACTTGGGCAATGAATAAGGCCGCGACTCCTTGATACAAGGCGGTGCCATCCATATTCACTGTCGCGCCGAGCGGCAGTACAAAGCTTGAGACGGAAGGATTCACTCCCAGACGTTCCTGGGCGCACTCCAAGGAAACCGGTAAGGTAGCGGAAGACGATGAGGTTGAGAAGGCGATCAGTTGAGCCGGTCGTATCGCTTGTAAAAACGCTCGCCAAGACATGACCCCAAAAAATCGTACGAGTCCTCCGTAAATGATCCCGACGTGGAGAAGAAGACCCAGCAGGACCGTCATACTGTAAACGACTAGTGCTTTGAGGATGCTAAGGCCGCTTGTGCCTACGACGTCGGCGACTAATGCGGCGACGCCAAAAGGCGCGAGAAGCATGATTGCATGAATGATCGCGACCATCGCTTGCTGGATGGAATCACAAAAGGCCACGACTGGGGCCGCGACTTCCGGTCGTAGTGTAGTCAGAGCGATACCGACTGCTACCGCAAAGAAAATAATCTGCAACATATCGCCATTGGTCAAAGAGGCGAGTGGATTGATAGGAATGAGCGCCAATAGCGCGGTCAGCAATGAGGGCGCCTCGGCGACGGCAGAGACGGCGTCGTCAGCAGTTGTGGCGAATTGAGTCAAGAGAATCGTGCGATCTGTCTCGGCAACAAAGTTGCCAGGCTGAATTATTGAGGCGCACACCAGTCCGATGCTCACGGCAAGTGTTGTCGTGATTAAATACAGTCCGACCGCGCGCCCGCCCAGGCGTCCCAGTTTGCGAATATCGCCCAGACTTGCCACTCCCACGACCAGTGAGGTGAAGACGAGAGGAACGATAACCATGCGCAAGAGACGAAGAAATATTGTCCCAATCGGGCTCAAGCAGCTTATCACAAGTTCGCCCACGTGACTGATTGGCGTGGGCGATAGATGAAATCCTCCTGTCGGCAACAGTTCACTATCGATCTGCAACCATCCTTGGCGCCAGCTTTCCTGGTCTTTCTCCGCACTGCTTCGAGGCGCGGTGAAAGGAAAACGGACGTGAGCCCACACTGGAACTTTATAGGAACGCCCCAGCAAATCCACACGGGGCTCAGTCTCGGTTTCCAGAATGGTGAGGCGTGTCTCTCGATTTGAAGGTAAGGTCAGCGCGGAGGAGGGATCCAAGCGGTTCTCTCGCAGGTGAATGCTTGAGGGATCGTGAATTATATAAAGATCGTGGTTGAGCAAGACCGAGGTTGGGCCAAGGGTCACGCCCAGCAGCACGCCGACCGCCATTCCGAGCAAGATCTTCGTGTAGATTTGCATGGAAAGAACCGATCAGGATTTACTAGGGCATTGAGAAAGCCAGTCCACAATGCGTTGCGTCGCCTCAAACACGTCTTCACACCAAAATTGGATAAAATCCTCGGGCAATACCTGGTCTAACGGAATCGTTTCACTAGCCGCCAGAGCTTTGGAGCCATCAAAGTTGACGTACGCCATCCGCGCTGTCAATTCCTTGGGTGAACGATGGAACGCCACACCAGGCAACAGCGCCACGCCGGTATCGCTTAATAAGCGCTCACAAAGGGAGCTGCCATCGTTGATCCCTTGACGCGCCAAGCGTTCCGCCAGTGGAGAAAAGTCAAGAAAAAGATAAAAAGCGCCCACCGGTAAATGCACTCGAATATCGGCTCGTACGAATGTTTCCGTGCAATGTTGAGCTAAGGCGGCAAGAATACGGCGTGCATGCCAAAGATAGCGCTCGACACTGATCCCGCCGCGAAAGGCGCGAACTGCAGCGTATTGGATGGGTGCGCTGACAGCCGTATACGTTTCACTTGCGACGACCGCCATGGCTTCGCACAACCACTGTAATTTTTCGGGAAAGGTGAACGTTCCTAACCGCCAGCCTCCGGCGCCACACCACTTTGACAAACCTGAACTAATAATCGTGCCCTCAGGATAGAAACGGGCGATTGAGACATGCTCGCCGCGATGATGGAGTTGGCCGTAGATTTCATCGGAGAGCACGATGAGTTGAAATTGTCGTGCTACGTCAGCCAGATCTTTGAGTTCTCCAGCGGTATAGCTCGCGCCTTCGGGATTGCCAGGGTAGTTTAGGACAAGAATGCGTGGATACTGACCATTGCGTTCACAGACATCCGCCAACCGATCCGGCATGATCCGCCACTTATCCGCGAAATCGGTATGCACGAGGTGAACCTGGCGGCCGAGGATTTTTGCCTGCGGCACATAGGATACCCAGCACGGAGTTGGCGCGATCAATTCTCCTTCAAATACAAGCTGCAAAAGAAACAGAAGCTCTTTAGAGCCGGGACCGACGAGGACGCCGGAAGGTTGAGCGTCGACATGGTCTTTCCGTCGATGAAAATCCGCTACGGCTTCGCGCAACGCTGGTAATCCTTTGACCGGCAGATAGTCTTTCTCGTGCGCGTGGAGCTTGAGCGTGTTGACAACTTCGGTAGGCACGGGAAATGGAGATTGGCCAAGTCCACATTTGTAGACGGTTTTGCCTTCGTTTCGTAAGGCATCACTCCGTTCGTTGATTGCTAGTGTGGCCGATCGGCTCATTCCGTGAAGGCGTGGATTGAGATAGCCTTCATCCTGTGTTTTCATCTTGTGTTGTTCCTTCCCTTTCCTTGCCGTTGGTGTGAGGCCTTATTGAATGTGGGTCTTGATCCTCTCCCGCACGGTAGTTTTGAAGACAGACACAGCAGATGTCGGTATTCCATGCTTATCTTGACATTCCCCGCAAGGACAGGCATGGCGGAGATCCGACCAGAGAAAGCGACTTGTGTGTTTATCTGGCCAAGCGATGACGATACCGTGTTGATCCCCTACGATGATGGGTTCCTGCTTTTTCCAGGGATGATCGTCTTCAGTGTCTTGGCGTGCTTTCAGCTGAGCAGTGGTCCCTTTTCTCGTTTGGCGTTTTTGCATATCGACCTCCCTTTGGGATTCGGCTAACAGTTTTCTACTTGTCACCTTCTTCTTTCTCGTTAATGAATGCAACGCAATGAGGATGAATGGCGTCGCACTGAAGAGAAGAGCGAAACACGATACCCGCGGCTTTGTTTAACGAGGCGAAGACGGTAAGAGAAGACTTTCTTCTTCGTCGTCTTCATCGCCAGGGATATAAAGGGTGTTCCGTAGAAGCAACTGGTGGTGAGTGAGTATTAACATATCGTATATCTCCTTTTCTTTGAGGGCTGTTGAAAGAACGCCAGTTCCCACAAAGCGTGGCTTTTGTCCCGCCGTCTCATACTTGGTCTGTTCGCTTCTTCATGAGTCTTTGTGGGTAGACTCGGGCGCCTGTTTCTTCCCTATATGCTTGCTGGCTGGTTGGATATCGAGGCGATATCCGCCGCTCCAGTATTTGAGATGTAGAAGTGAAACCCACTGGCAACGGAGAAACAGTGACTGCTTTCGCTAGCTCTAGGAGGGGGATATCGCGGATATCGCTAAGCGCCTCATCGGCGAAGGCATTCACCAGCCAGATAACGTTATCGAGAATTTCCGTCGTCTCAGGCATGGTGTAGACCTCAGCGAGCGATTCACGCGGCAAGCGCCTCGTGTCTGTTGGCGGAGGCTGCTTGCCCTCGTGAGATCGGCTTCCGCCGTCTCGACCAGGCTGGTCGCTGACAAATGAGTCGCTCACGGATCAAATTCGGGTTGAGCTCCCAGATGCTCACAGATGCTCTCGAACGCGTACAACCAGCTCTGGTCGGACGACCAAAACCACTCTTGGGTTTCACGAAACAAGCGCCGTCCGCGCTTGCTGGAATCCCGCCGATAGCGAAACCAAGAGGCCAGAGCGTCTTGCAACACGCTCAGCATCAGCCTCCGCGAGCCTGTCCAGTAATCGTTAGACTCTTGGGCGGGGAGAAAAAACTGGCTCGGCAGCGTCAGTCCGTTAAGAGAGTTGGTAACCTCCATTTGTGACGCGCCAGCCGCGTTGGTGGGGGGTAATATGTGTACTGCCGTACTCGTTCTGTTCATAATACCTCCTGTCGTTCCATGGCCTTAGCGCGCAACGCGTCGAATTCGTCTTCGTAGAAGAATCGAGAGGCGCCAAAGGCCGGTTTGAGATTATGTAGCCACGTTGCTGTCGGATCAAAACGTGCGAAGAACGGTTGCTGCACCCATTCCGGGTTCCTCCCTTGAATAAAGCGCAGGACAAAAACTTTCTCTCCTGCGACCTCAGTGACACCCTGAACCTCGACCTTGCCTGGTTCGGCACTCATCGAGGGGCCGCGCACAGTGCGCGCAAGGCCGGATACATGGGAGAAAGCTTCACGATAAATCTCCCAGGCGCGAGCCAGAGGCACTTCAAAATAACGTCGCGCGCCGGTGTCGCGCTCGACAAACATGTAGTAGGGAATGATGCCCAGACGCACTTGCGTCCGCCAGAGCCGCTCCCACACCGCGGCGTTATCGTTGATATGCGCTAATACCGGTCCCTGTCCGCGGATCACCGCGCCGGTTGTGCGTACGCGGCGGATGGCGGCGCGCGACTCTGGCGGTTCGAGTTCGCGCCAGTGATTGTAGTGCGCCATGAGCGCGACATGTTTCCCGCCCGCTATTAATCGTTCACAGAGTCGAAGAAATTCATCCGCCTCGGCTCCACGCGTAAAGCGATACGGCCAGTACGTCAATGCTTTCGTGCCGATGCGAATCGTCTGGATATGCGCGAAGCGCGGTTCCAGGAGTGGGAGCAGATACTCGGCTAAATGGTGCGTTTTCATCACCATTGGGTCTCCACCAGTAATCAAAACGTTTGTAACCTGCGGGTGGGTTTCCAGGTAGTGATGCAACTGAGCGGCGTCATTCGATGCAAAGCGTAGCTCCTGCACGCCAACGAACTGCGCCCACCGAAAACAGAAGGTGCAGTACGCATGACACGTTTGCCCTTGACTCGGGAAGAAGAGCACGGTTTCAGAGTATTTATGCTGCATACCAGGGATCGGCTCGTCATCCATAGTAGGAACGTTCAGGAGTTGTTGTCCCGCTGGATGAGGATTGAGGCCCCTACGCAGCTCATCAGCTAGTTTTTTCACCGAGACTCTGCCCGCTCCGCTTTTCAACAACATTGCCATGCGCTCAAAATCTTCCGGCGCTAACATCCCCGGTTGTGGAAAGGTCAGCTGAAACATGGGATCATCTGGGACATGGTCCCAATCGATGAGTTGATCGATGACGTATTGGTTGACGCGAAAAGGCAAGACGTTCGCCACCACGCGCATAGCGAAACGATGTTCTTCTGGAAGTCGGGCAAGTTGAGGAATCTGTTCGAGGTGATTTTCAGTATAGACACGGAATTGCGGAATGCCGCCGCTGAGAGGCACTCTAAAAAGTAGGCGGGTCGAGCCCTGGGTGTTCTCGTGCGGTTGGATGTTGTGCATCAAGCGTTCTCCTTTCCTCTGTTTTCAGGCGTGTGAATTGCCCCATTAGGATCGCATTGCGCGCAGTTGTAGAATCACTACACCGTTTTGCATCAGAGGGGTCTGATTGCGACTCCGTAGTGTAAATCATAAAAGTCAAATATGAATTTTTAGATAATTATGACTATATGGTCAATAATGACCTTATATTACTTATTAGGAATTGTCAACCCTGCGCAAATGGGGGTAGTGGGTCAATTTGCGAGAGAAAAAACAGGCCCTGTCATGCTGAGCCAAGACGAAGCGGAGGTGAAGACTCTCGCATCGCCAGGTTCTCGCAGGAGATTCTTTGGCCTACAGCCTCAGAATGACAGACCTGCGCTGAGTCGAGGACAGATGAGAAGGATTGAAACTGATCCACTACTTAAATGGGAGTAGAGAGAGGCCATTTCTCCGCTGGAAACAGCTGGTGTAGAATTGCGAACGCTCCCTTTCTGGCGTGCATGTCATGTAAGGGAAGGAGGTTTTTTTGACTGAGTATATACTGGTGGGGTTGGCAAGCATTCTCGTCTTAGGTATCTGCGCACGCTGGCTGGCTTGGTGGCTACGTCTGCCGGCGATTCTGCTCTTGCTTTTGGGTGGCTTGGTGGCGGGACCGGCGACAGGTTTGCTTGCTCCGGATGCTCTCTTTGGCGCCCTGTTACTACCGATTGTATCCTTCTCGGTTGCAATCATCTTATTTGAGGGAGGTCTTAGCCTTCGCTTTCGCGACCTTCCTCAAATCGGGCGTGTGCTGCGGAATTTGGTCAGTATCGGTGCGGCAGTTACCTGGGCGATCGGTTCTATGTCCGCTTACGCCTTGGCTGGCCTCGATTTGCCGTTAGCGATACTGCTTGGGGCGATTTTAGTCGTTACCGGACCCACCGTGATTACGCCATTGTTACGCGATATTCGTCCGACTGGCCAAGTCGGTCCAACCCTACGCTGGGAAGGAATCGTCATTGATCCGATAGGGGCCACGCTCGCCGTGTTGGTGTTTGAGGGTATTGTGGCTGGTGAGTTTCGTCAAGCTGCGGCTCTTGTTGCCCTGGGTATTGTGAAGACCCTGGCCATTGGTGGAATTCTTGGTTTTCTTGGGGGGCGCGCGATTATGCTCATCCTTAAGCCATTCTGGGCTCCCGATTTTCTGCATAATCCGCTAGCGCTGATGATCGTTATCACCGTTTTTACTCTTGCCAACGTGCTGCAGGACGAGTCCGGATTACTGGCCGTGACGGCGATGGGCGTGGTATTGGCGAATCAAAAAGCTGTATCCATCAGACATATTATCGAGTTTAAGGAAAACCTCCGAGTCTTGTTGATTTCCAGCTTGTTTATTCTGCTTGCTGCTCGACTGCAGCTGGATGACTTGACGAAGCTAGGAATGGGAAGCCTGGCATTCTTGGCGGTGTTAATCTTCGTTGCCCGTCCGGCGGCCGTTGCGCTTTCTACCCTGGGTTCTGAGCTAAGTTGGCGGGAACGATTCTTTCTTGCCTGGATGGCTCCGCGAGGCATTGTGGCGGCGGCTGTATCTTCTATTTTCGCTCTTCATCTGGCGGAAGCAGGTTATGTCCAGGCCGAGCGCATTGTCCCGCTGACTTTTCTCGTGATTATCGGCACGGTCGCGCTTTATGGGCTCACGGCTGGACCTATGGCTCGTTGGTTACGGATTGCTGAGGCGAATCCCCAAGGCGTATTGATTGTTGGCGCTTATGCTTGGGTGCGTCCTATCGCAAGCTTGTTACAGGCGGCGGGCTTTCGGGTGTTACTGGTTGATACGAACTTGGCGAATATCGCGGCGGCGCGCATGGCTGGTCTCCATGCCTATCATGGGAGCATCTTAGCGGAGCATGCTCTGGAGGAGATGCCTTTGGATGGCATTGGGCGTCTTATTGCTTGGACGCCCAATGATGAAGTAAACGCACTTGCCGCCTTACAGGGCGCGGAACTTTTTGGCCGTGCGGAAGTCTATCAATTGCCGCCCAAGGATGCAGGTAACAATCAGGCTGCTGTCATGCCCCAACATTTACGCGGTCGGTTGTTGTTCAATAAAGAACTTACGTACACCGCCCTTACTGAACGCTTTGTTGCTGGGGCAATTGTCAAAAAAACGCCCCTGACGAAAGAGTTCGACTATCAAGCGTTTCAAGCACACTATGGCGCTACGGCTGTCACACTCTTTGTGATTGAGGCGACTGGCAATCTTCTCGTCTGCACGGCAGGGGAAAATATTGTTCCTAAATCTGGACAAACCCTGATTAGCTTGGTTGACCCTGTGGAGGAAATTGAGGCCGAACCAGAGTCTTCAGCAGCCCTCACTGCACTAGGTGAATGATGCAAAAAAAGCCTGGCTTTGCCAGGAACACACTTCGGTTTCATTCAGTTTCTGGCATTGAAGAAAGAAGTATGCAAGGAAAACGGTATACGCCGATAAACATGAACGTGAGACGCCTTGTCCAACTTGACAGTTCTCTGTGCGAGAGAGACAATAACATACAAAGTTTATGAAAACTGCTCTTCACTCTTGGGCAAGTTGGCTGATCATCGCGATCGTTATTCTTAACACGATCGGCCCCTCCCTGCCTGTGAGTTCGTTGCCGCCACAGCCACAGGACACCACGCCTTCCTTCGTTGAGAGCTCTAGTGGTAGTGTTGATCGGCTTTTCACCAAACCCGCGTCTCCAGCCCAGGAATTTTCCTTACGAGGCGAGCAGCAAAGTAAACGCTTCTTTCTGTTGTCTCGCGTGTTTCACTTTACGTCATATCCTCCCAGCTCAGAAGACTATTTACGGCAGCTGGCGGATACTGGCTTTTTCTCCTTTCAACTCTTTTTCCCGCGAAAAATTGCCCCGCCATCTTCTTCAACCGATCCGTTCCTTAGCTAACCTCCCACGCCACTTTCCAGCAAGAAAGCGGTAGGCCCTCTTCCGCCCCATGCGTGTATACGCATGGAGAGGTACGTCTTACACGGTACAACGCGCCATGCCGAGCAGGGCGATTGGTATCCGTCTACTATTGGAGGAATTCCCCATGCAGGAACGCAACGCTCAGGCGGCTTCTGAGCTGAAGTCTCCCTCATCGTCCTATCCCCCCCACGGATCGCAGGATCAGGAAGCCGGTTGGGTCACGGCTTTTAAGACTGTGTTTTGGCTGCTCTTGGTGCCCTCAGCCGTTCTGCTTCTGTTTAAGTGGCTGATGCCTGCTTAGCCTGAAACTCAGCAATATTTCGTTTTCAGTACTCAAAATCGTCACCTTATTTTTTAGGAGGAAGGTATGGATCTCAGTCCAACTATATGGGTTGCTATCATTCTTGCGGCCACCGCCGTCAGCGGTGGATTGATGATGTGGAGTAGCAAACCAAAGAAAAAAATCTAACGCAGCCGCATGCAAACGTTTGCAAGACAAGAAAGGAAAAGGGCTATGGATCTCACAGCTTTGCTAGCCACCGCGCTCGGGGTCGTCATCCTTGTGAGTTCGTTAGGGGCGCTCCTCCGCAATCTTCGCGGACAGCGAGCGAAGCAATAGGAAGAATAGAAACTGCTGCTGTAGTGCTTCGAAGAGATATGCGTTTGGGTTTCTCTGGCGTATAGCGCTAAAGAAACCTCATTTTTGAGATACGGAAAACCCGTGATGAATAAGGAGTTGATATTATGGATAGCAATATGATGTGGATTGGGATTTTGACAGTTGGCATGATCGGGTTAGCAATGGTGCAGTTTGTGACGAATCAACGCAAACGTCGTAGTAAGAAATAATGTCGTTCAACAACGATATGCTTTCAGGGTGTTAAGGCTAAGTATGGCGAAAATGAAGATTAGCGACGGGCCGCGATACCAGAAAACCGGCAGCCCCTCGCAGAAAAAAGCTCACAAACTCGCCGAAATTATGACGCTCATCATCAAAGATGCCCTGTCTTCGGTGGATCGTAAGATCGACAGACAGGTCGTGACAAGTAGCTCGCCGCGCGAAGGTGCGTAGCCGGCGACTTCCCGCCCCTTTACTCTTGTTCCGGAAGCGTCTATTTTCCCCGCGATGCCGTGGCGGTCGCGGTCGCGGGGACTTCTGACCGTGTCTCTGTTGCGGAAAGTGTTTTGGTAGGAGGACATCAACACGATGGGTATCATTGCGTATCTCGCTCCATATCTCGGCTTCGTTGGTCTCGGAGCCGCACTGATGATTTACTTGGCCGTACAGAATCGTCCTGATGGCGATGAGAAGATGCGGCAAATCGCTGGATATATCTATGAAGGCGCTATGGCCTTTCTCAGGCGAGAATATCGTATCTTGGCGATTTTTGTCGTTATTGTTTTCTTTTTACTTTCCTGGAAAGTGGCGTGGCAAACTGGCATTGCCTTTCTTTTCGGGGCCGTCTGTTCCGTACTCGCGGGGTTTTTTGGTATGAAAGCCGCCACGAAAGCCAATGTCCGCACTTCACAAGCGGCGAAAGACCAGGGCGAAGGAGAAGCGCTGCAAGTCGCCTTTGAAGGTGGCGCGGTGATGGGGCTTGCCGTTGCCAGTCTGGGCTTGATTGGAGTTGGCATTTTCTTGGGAATCTATAGTGACCCAGAAACTTCACCATACATCAACGGCTTCGCCATGGGCGCCAGTTCTATTGCGTTGTTCGCCCGCGTAGGTGGAGGGATCTATACCAAAGCGGCGGATGTTGGCAGCGACCTCGTTGGCAAAGTCGAAGCTGGCATCCCGGAAGATGACCCTCGGAATCCTGGCGTAATTGCTGATAACGTTGGCGATAACGTTGGCGACGTCGCCGGAATGGGCGCCGACCTCTTTGAGTCGTATGTCGGCGCTATGATTGCCGCGCTTGCAATTGGAGCAACCATCACTGGGAGCGGTTTCACTTCTCTTGGTCAGAGCGATGTGACAGCTTCGTATCTGCGCCACTCGTTGATGGCGCTTCCATTAGATTTGGCTGCTATCGGCCTGCTCGCTTCATTACTTGGCATCGGGTCCATGCGTGTGCTGAAGAACGTGGGACCCCAGTTGGCGCTACGCTATTCCACGTATCTTTCCGCAGGCTCGTTCCTATTCCTGGCGCTGATCTTGGTGTGGGGCCTTGGTATTGCCCACGCTGTCTTTTGGGCGATTGCTTCGGGTTGTATCGTTGGCATTGGTATCGGACGCGTCACTGAGTACTATACTTCCGCTGAGCCGGTCATGCGCGTGGCGGATGCGAGCAAAACCGGTGCGGCGACGAACATCATCCAGGGAATGGCTGTTGGACTCGAAAGTTGCGCCTTGCCGGTGTTAGCAATTTGCCTGGCTATCTTTGTTGCGAATGCCGCTTGTGGTCTCTACGGTATCGGTATCGCGGGAATTGGCATGCTGGCTACGGTAGGGATCACTATGACTGTGGACGCCTACGGTCCTATTGCTGACAACGCTGGTGGTATTTCAGAAATGGCTGGTCTTGGTCCTGACGTACGCAAGATTACCGATGGGCTTGACTCCCTTGGCAACACGACCGCCGCGATTGGAAAGGGGTTTGCGATCGGTTCCGCCGCGTTAACAGCGTTGGCGTTGTTTTCTGCGTTCACACAGTCCGTTGATCAGGCGCGACTAGCAGCGAACTTGGCGCCTTTACAGATTGTGGTGACGGACCCCAAAGTGGTTATCGGACTCTTTATCGGCGGCATTCTGCCTTTCTTCATCGGTGCTCTCACCATGACGGCGGTAGGCCGTGCTGCGGGCAGCATGGTGGATGAAATCCGCCGTCAGTTTCGGGAAATTCCCGGACTGCTAGAGGGGCGACCGGATGCGCATCCTGATTCCGCGCGCTGTGTTGATATTGCCACTAAGTCAGCTTTAAAAGAAATGGTTATCCCTGGCGTGACTGCTGTTATTGCTCCTGTGCTCGTTGGGTGGATCTTAGGCGCTGAATCACTAGGCGGTATGTTGGCTGGCGCGACTGTTACCGGCGTTTTGCTTGCTCTGCTCATGGCCAATGCTGGTGGAGCCTGGGACAATGCGAAGAAAGCGATTGAGAAGGGTGAAGTAGCTGGTGAGCACAAAGGCTCTGATGCGCATAAGGCTGCGGTTGTGGGTGACACGGTTGGAGACCCATTCAAAGATACTTCGGGACCTTCAA
>JBFWZL010000058.1:0-18071 GCA_050185455.1 Binatia bacterium
TACCGTGAGAAAAAATGTGGGCAGGGGCGGAATTGAACCGTCGACACGAGGATTTTCAGTCCTCTGCTCTACCGACTGAGCTACCTGCCCACAGGCGGGAAAGTCAGACACTTGTCTTGCCGCGTCTTCCACGTTCGCTACTGAAGAAATGCTCAGCAGGAACGTTGCGGTTGGGTTCTTATAAACGAAAGACCAAAATTGAGCAAGCACCGTTTTTCTTCTGTATTTCCCTAAGCGAAGAACTATCTTATCGTTCTTATCGTCGTTGCCGTTGTAACTCTTCGACTTTTTGCTCAACCAGGTCGATGACGTTGGCTTCTAGGCGGACATTGTCGAGTGCGTTGATTTCTTGCACGCCGGTTGGGCTGGTGACGTTCACTTCAGTGAGGTAGTCGCCAATGATGTCGAGACCAACAAAGTACAATCCTTCCTCGCGAAGGCGCGGGCCGACTTCGCGACAGATCTCGCGATCGCGTATGGTGACCTCGGCCTTGATACACGTGCCGCCAACGTGGATGTTGCCGCGATGTTCGTCCGAACGCGGCACGCGCAGGGTGCAACCGAGCGGTGCGCCATTGAGCACAATGAGCCGCTTGTCGCCTTGGCGCACTTCAGGCAGGTAGCGTTGGGCGATGATGGCTTCTTTCCCTTCTCGCGTCGCGGTTTCCAGTAACGAGTTCAAATTGCGGTCTTCTCGATGCACGTAAAAAATCCCTGCTCCTCCATGTCCGTCGATCGGTTTAATGATCATCTCGCCGCCGAGTTCATGCAGGAAATCTTTGATGCGGTTGGAGTCCTGTGACACTAGGGTCGACGGAATGACAGTCGGAAAATTTAACGCAAAGAGCTTTTCATTTGCGGCGCGGAGTCCGGCAGGGCGGTTCATGACAAAGGCGCCGTCCCGTTGAGCAAGATCCAGCAGCTGCGTGGCATGCAGATAAGCGACATCGAACGGGGGATCTTTACGCATGAAGACGGCGTCGAAATCCCCAAGCGGACTGGTGAGTTCTTCATGAAAGGTGAAATGGTTGCGGTATTCCCGGCGTAACTCGATGCGTCGCGCTCGTCCCATGGCTCGTGCGTGGTCAACAAAGAGGTCGCTCATTTCCAGGTAATGCACTTCGTGTCCGCGCGACTGGCTTTCGAGCATAAACACAAATGTCGTGTCTTTGTCGATCAGCACGTTTTGGATTGGGTCCATGATGAAGGCGAAACGCATACTATCCCTCACTTACTGTTCTTCCTCTTTCGGCGTAACCACAACAGTGTTCGCGAGCAGATCGTGCCAGCCGCGCTTTCCCGGATTGAACGCGATCCACAAAAAGCCGAATCCCAAAAATACCGCGGAGGCTCCATAAGCTAGCCAGCGAAACAGTGCTTGGCTGTAGCTTAACGCCTCCCCATCCGGGGTGCATACTTCCAGACCCAACAAACTCTTACCGATGGTCTGTCCGTACTCACTATGGAGGATGGTAAAGTAGGCGGCGGTGGCGGTGATGACGCCAGAGAACCACAGAGGAAAAAGGGCAAAGGGTCCTTCAAACTCGAAATCGAAATTGCTGAGCTCTCCTCCCGGAGTGGTGAGCACTAGGCCGAGAATCAGCAGCAGGAGAGAAAACACCACAAGAATAACGGTGTCAATCGTGAAGGCGACAAATCGGAGCCAAAACCCGGCCCGATAGTGTGTGTCGGTAAGGCTTTCCGTTTTCTGTGGTGGAGCGGAGGACGGTTCAGTTGCAGGCGGGTCAGGAATGGGCTCCCATTCATCGTCAAAGACCGATGGGCCTGCGGCGGCTGGATCTGCGGTAGCTAAACGACGTTCCATTGGTGCGGCATGCTATGGTATTCAGCGCAGCGCTGGCAAGGGGGGAAGTTATAAAAACGTGAGACGTGATGTGTAACGAATCATGTATCAGTTAAGGTAAGGGTCGCGAATTGACGCTTCTTACCTATCTGACCGTCCACTGTCTTGATTGTTCCAAAGAAGCTGACAAAACGCAGAGGCAACTATTGCTGCGGTCTCGGCGCGTAAGATCTTTGTCCCAAGCCCTACAACATGTGCCCTTGCGGTGCGAGCCCTGGCAATTTCTTCCGGTGAGAATCCTCCCTCTGGGCCGATAATAAGACATAGGGACTCAAACTGAGGGTGTTCCTGGGCAAATCTTTTGAGGGAGAGTATGCGCTCTTTTTCGTAGCACAAGATCGCCGTCCTTTCCGGCGAGAACGTTTCGAGTAACGCGGTGAACGATTGTGGCGGATCGATCCGTGGCGCGGGATTTCCTGATTGCTTGGCTGCACTTTGCGCGATTCGCTCCCAACGAGCGATACGCTCGGCTTGCCGATCGGCGGGGACTGTCGCAACTGTAAATGTTGAGTGGAAGGGAAGGATACAATTGACTCCCAACTCTGTCGCCTTTTCGATGACAAGGTCCATCTTGGCACCTTTTAATATCCCTTGCGCGAGGGTCAAAGACACACCAGCATCCGTTGCTTCTCTAGTGGTGGCAAGAGCAATGGTCGCTTCAGAAGGGGAGAGCTCGGTGATCACGCCGCGGTGTTCTCGTCCGAGATCGTCTGTGAGCGCCACTGGCGCTCCAACCCCCAGCCGTAATACGTGGCACAGATGGTGAAATTCTGATCCGCGCAGGGTTGCTTGGTCTTGCGCGATGTCCGCAGTGGAGATGAAAAAACGGCGCATGACAGAACGGTGATGCGTGTTACGTGGAAAAAACTGCTATCCAGCAACCCGTTGCAGTAGCAAAGTCACCCATTCCTCTTTTGGGAATCGAGTAACAAGCTTCCACGCTGGAGCAGAGTAGGCGGTGAGTACCTCATGTTCTTGGTCGAGCTGAATGCCGGAAAGAATCAGATGCCCGTGGGGTGTGAGTGCTGACACAAATGTTGAAGCCAGAGAGACAAGCGTTGCAGAAAACAGATTCGCGACGATCAACGCAAATGGGTGAGGCAAGTGCTCAATAGGGAGGTCGCTCAATTGTATGCTGTCGGCAACGTGATTTGCCTCGCTGTTTTTTTGAGCTTCCGTCAAGGCGATCGGGTCAATATCTGTTGCCCACAGGCGGCGGGCTCCCAGTTTTGCCAGGGCAATCGCAAGGATGCCGGAACCGGTTCCCAGATCTAGGGCGCGATCCGGAGCGCCATACTGCTCATACAGCAATTCAATGGCTGCGAGGCATCCTTGGGTCGTGCCATGATGACCAGTGCCAAAAGCCATACTGGGGTCAATAACGATGACCGTCCGATCCGTATCTGCTGGTGGTGATTCCCAAGGCGGCAGCAAAAGGAATCGTTTGCCAACTGCGATCGGCGGAAAATGTTCTCGCCAACTATCTTGCCAGGCCTCGTTGGTCACCTTGGTGAGCTGTGGCGAGGGGGTTTCAAAATGTGGAAAGAGACCTGCCAGGTCGTGTATGTAGCGGGTCAGTGCTTCCACAAGAGCCTCTCCCTCGATTTCCCCGGTAAAGAACCCTTGCACGTCTGTGGTTGGGGTTGCCGGCTGCTGAAAATCTCGTGAGCCTTCTACCACACCAATGGCGCCAAGTTCTACGAGGAAATTCGCAATAACTTCTGTTGCTTCATGGGGGACGGTGAGGGAGAGGCAATGCCAGTGTTGGGTGTTAGGTGCTGGGTGCTGGCTGTTAGTTAATGACAAGGAATGACATGAAGCAGAAGGCGGAGCGCCTCTAGAAGAAGAATCGGGGAATCCGGGAATCGGGGAATCGGAGAGAGCATGTAGTCTCTTTTCCTTCTCCGCTTCCTCCCGTCTCCGGTCCTCCGGTTCTTTCTTGAAAATTGCCGTTTCGCCCACGTCCCAGCCTCCAGTTCCTAGTTCATCGACCTACTACAATTAAGGTGTGCGTTTCATCGTCAAAGTACTTGCGGGCGACGCGGCGTAAATCTTCCGCTGTCACGGCGTTAATGGCCGCCAGATAGCGACGACCGTTGTCATACCCTAAGCCGTACAATTCATTAAATCCCATTTCTTCACACTGCGCCGAGTTCGACTGCAAAGAAATTTCGTAACTGCCCGTAAGGTATTTTTGCGCCTGTTCCAACTCGGAGAACTCGACGAGTTCTTCCTGGATGCGTTTCAGCTCGGCGCGGGCGGCGGTGGTCGCTTCATCGACTTTCCCCGGGTCCGTGCCGACGTAAACGCCCAGGACGCCGGGGGCGAGTCCTTCCACACCGAACGCTGTGACCGAGTAGGCCAGCGCCCGTTGTTCGCGCAATTCATAAAATAAGCGCCCGCCTTGGCGAGACAGAATCGCCTCTAACACTTTGAGCGGATAGCGATCCCGGTCGGATAACGCCACACCTTGGAAGCCGAGTACGATGTGCGCCTGTTGTTTCTCCACGTTTTTGTGAGCTGTCCGAATTGTAGTCGGGCGCGGCTCGTGCGGAGGAAGCGTCGCCATTCCAGAGGGTTTCGGGAGCGACGCTAACGCCTCCTGGAACTGATCGACGATTTGCTCCGTTGACACATCGCCCACAACGCTCACCACGAGGTGGGCGGGGTTCAGCAGCCGACGATAATACTCGGCGAGTTGTTCACGCTCGAAGGCGCGGATTGTCTCTTCAACGCCGAGTACTGGGAAACGATAGGGATGCGTCGTGAAAATGGTTTGATAGAACAGATCAAAGGCGATTTGGGCAAGGTCGTCCTCGCGGTTCTTCAGTGCAAGCAACAGTTCGCGTTGACGTTTCCCCACTTCTTCACTCGGGAACGCTGGGCGGAGGAGTGTTTCCAGAAAGATTCCCACGGCGTTATCTACACGGGTAGTGGATAAAAAAGAGCCCGCGAGGCCAAGGCTATTCCGTCCTGAAAATCCCCGGACGCTTCCAGCGAGAGACTCCACCGCTTCCGCAAGTTCTTGACGAGAGAATCGCTCACTGCCGCGCGTAAGCATGCCGGCCAGGAAGTTGTTGATGCCGATGTTGGTTTGATCTTCAAACAGAAGACCGCCGAGCACAACCGCTTGCAGTGCGACGACTGGTACGCCGTGATGCTCTTTCACGAGCAAGCGGATGCCATTCTGGAGCGTGGTTAAAGAGACCTGTCCCTTCCCGTCGCCATTGCTGAGAACGATAGGGGCGATGCTAGGCTGTAGGGCGGTATCGAGGCGTTTGGCTAACGCTTCGATTTCCTCTTTTGTCGGAAGATTTGCGTCCTCCGTGGCTCCCAAGAGTACAACGGAAAGCGCTTCTGGCGTAAAGTAGCGTTGGGAGACCCGTTGTACATCTTGACGCGTGGCTGAGGCCAGGCCGTTGAGATAGCATCGTTCAAAGTCCGGATCGTCGAACAAAGTGAGGAAATATCCTAACTGCCGCGCCTGGCCCTGAACCGTCTCGCGTCGATAGATAAAATCGCTCTCGAGATTCGTGCGCGCACGGGAGAGTTCAGCCGGGGAGACTAGTTCGTACTTACAGCGGAACAATGCCGTCAGAATTTCTTCCAGTGTTTGCTGCACCTTATCCTGCTCTAAGGCGGCGACGGCCAGGAACAGTCCGGAGTCTTGCGGAGTGTAGGCGTGAGCGGAAACCCAGTTAACAATTTCTTTATCGGCCTGGAGGGATTGCACCAACCGGGAACTGTCTCCGCCGCCAAGAATGTAACTGAGGAGATCGAGCGCGTAGACATCTTCATGCGCGGCCGGCGGAATGGGAAATCCCAGATAGAGATAAAACTCTTCGACCTTCATGTCGAGAGTAGAGAAGCGCAATTCTTGTTGGGACGGTTCTGCTACTCGTGGACGGGATGGCAGAGATCGACGCGGATGACCGGAGAAGAGACGAAGAACTTCTTGGCGCGTTTGTTCTTGATCCACATCGCCAACGATGACCAACGTCATATTGTTTGGTTGATACCAACGTTGGTAAAAGTTCACGACGCGCTCACGATTAAGCGCTTCAATCGTCTCCCGAAAACCAATAACTGGTCGGCCATAGGGGTGCACGGCATACGCCAGGCGAAACAGCTCCGTAGCGGCGCGCGAAGTAGGAGAATCTTCTCCGCGCTTCCACTCTTCCATGACTACCTGTAATTCTTTCGCTAGCTCGTTCGGATCAAAGGTGGTGTTTTGCAAAGCGTCGGCGATGATATCGAGACCGGTGGAAAAGTAACGAGACGCCAGGACGAGATGGTAAACGGTATGGTCTGCGGTAGTGAATGCGTTGATATTACCGCCGGATGATTCGACTTCAGCCGCAATCGCGCCGACCGGTCGTCGGGCTGTCCCCTTGAAGATCATGTGTTCATGAACGTGAGCGGCGCCGGCGACATCCGGAGTTTCATCCGCGCTCCCGGCTTTCACCCACATTTGAATTGCTACCACGGGCGCAAAATGGTCTTCTTGAATTGCCACGCGCAAGCCGTTGTCGAGGGTGAAGAGCAACCGATCTGGCGCGGACGTGGATAGAGAATCGTTATATTCGTGAATCATAGACTTCTTGTGTCGCACAACCTCCCGAGGGAGTCAATCAACGCTTATCAACGAGGGAAAGGTAGGATTTTACTAGGGAAATGCCTAAGACAGCTTAAGGAGGGAGTGCGAGGAGGGGGACTTGAACCCCCACGGGTTTTACCCCACTAGCCCCTCAAACTAGCGCGTCTGCCAGTTCCGCCATCCTCGCGAAAAAACTAGAGTTTTAGTGCAAAAAGACAGTCCATCAATTGCGAAAAGGGATCATACATGGGCGTAGGCAACTGGTCTAGAGGGGAAGCTGTCATACCGGAAAAAGTTAAAAGTCGAAAGGGAAAAGCGAAAAATAGAGGAAGAAAATAAATGACCTCTGAAGCGACTATTTCACTTCTGACACTTTAGGCGCTACCCGTCTCGTCTGGACTAACATCTGGGAGCGTCGCTAATTGCTGCACAATCTTCGCTCGTTCCTCGTCGTCGGCTGCCGCACCAGCTTCATCTCCTATTCTTTGTCGGATTTGGCTTGATTGACTCAAGTTGAAAGCAAAATCCTGCAATGTTTGGGGCAGTTGACCATAGCGTTGCATTCTCCGGCGATCTAACGTTAACGCTTCTGTGTAAGCGCCCAGCGCTTCTTCGTAGTTTCCTTCCGCTTGTTGCACCCATCCTATCCGACCAAGACTGACAGAGAGATCGCGCAGGGTTTGGGGACTCTCGCCCAGGGTGTCGCGCAGACGTTGCCGGAGCGCGAGCGACTCTTCATAGGCGGCGACGGCGGCGCGCAGATCGCCATTTTCCTGTCGCACGTCACCGAGTTTGTTGAGACTGACAGAGAGATCGCGCAGGGTTTGGGGACTCTCGCCCAGGGTGTCGCGCAGACGACGGTCGAGAGTGACTTTCTTTTCGCAGAGAGTCAGTGCAATAGGCAGGTCGTTGAGCTCTCGGTGGATGTCAACAAGCCGGTCGATCATGAGCGAAAGTTCTTGAAGCGCCGCCGCCTGCTGTTTCTGCTGAGCAAGCGAGGCTTCTTGCAACGCGACCGCACGCATAGCATGATCTCGGGCGGATGGCAGATCGCCATCCGCGGCCTCCGCGCGACTGAGCTGTGTCAAGGCCGCGGCCAAGTCAATTTGGTTGCCCGTTGGGAGATTTTGTAAGACGTCGACCGCCTTCCGCGCAATGGTGACCGCTTCTGGCGCTCGCTCTTGTTCTAAGAGCCCTTCGCCCGCACGCAGTAAGAGCTGTGCGTACGCTGTTGAGTGAGCGCCTTCTTGTTGCTCTAACCGATGCGCCTCCGCCAAGGCGAACTTAATGTCGGGAGTAGTTGCTGGTAGAAACTCAGACGCCGCTCTGCCCACGGATATACCTTCGTGGTCTGTTGTTCGGTAACGCTTATCTATCTCCAGTGGCAATTCCACAACGAGCGCGCGCACGGACCAGAGATCTGGCGCGGCGTCACGGACCCGTGGCTTGATTTCTGGGGGCGCCGCTAAGACCAGGCCGCCAGCGAGATGACGACGCAGGGCGTCTCGGCGTTCATTGAGACGTAGCAGGAAATCGTCCCAGGCGGCTACCCAAGGCCCCGGCATTGCCTGGGAGCGGAGAGGAGAATCTGAACGGATCGCCTCGATCCACACACACCCTACGTTTGCTATATCTTGATCAAACAAGCCAGATAGCGATGAGCGTAAGGTTTCGGGGGTGTCTGGAAGGATAATTCGGGTCAGGCGTGCACGGACTCGCAGCAACTGTTCCGTGCGCTGGCGTAAGGCAGCGACTTTCAAGGAAGACGGGGCAAACAGAAATCCGAGCCAGAAGCCATCCGCAAATTCGAGTTGCCGCCGCAAGCGTTGCCATTCGGCTTCGCCCGTCGGGCCAAGAACATCATCAAGCGTTTCAGAGCGGCTGTATTCTTCGCTCATGGTTTTGCTGTGACTTTAGATGCGGGAATTGTTGGCGAGGACTGAGGTGAAGTTGCCGCCGCCGCCTGCTTGTTGACTTGATCGTAAATCAAGGGATGCACATCATACCACTCTTCACCGTTGCGGTAGCACAGCGCCATGTGGATATCGAGGAAACGAGCGAAATTCGGGAGTTGTGCAATATCTTGCAGCCCCGCTTCATGCGTCTTGGCGATCCGCGCCAGCCATTGCGCGTCCGCATCGGCGATGGGGAAAAATTCCGTCCGCACCTGGTTGATGGCAGTGGTGACCGTGTGTTCCGAGGTCGGAAGGCGGTCTGCCCGGCGGAGAATTTCCGCCAACAGGCGTAGCAAGTCGCGCAGATGCCCACCCGAGCAAAGACTAATATGGTCAAGCACCGTCCGTTCTCCCAACAACCGCTGCCAATCCCCACGCGCGCGCACCACACGTTCAATGGCGTCGAGCCCTTGTTGAAATATGGAGTGGTCAGTGTTGCGAAGTTTGAACGCCGGTAAGACTTGGATGCCGCCCTGATAGAGCGTCCCCAGGTTTGGGTAACGGACTTTGAGATAGGGAGGAACGGTGTAAACCACGTGCAAATAGGGGAGACGCAACTTGTCGGCATGGCTGGCGAAGAGGGTCTCGACCGAACTTTGCACTTCTATCGCATTGATCGACGTTCCCCGAATGTGTTCCACCGAATCAAGCAGTAACACTACTTCACGGTCTTGACCGAGCCGTTGTTTTAATTGCTTGACGCAGTTTTCCACGAACTTCCGCACATCGGCGACCAACGCTCCCAAGTGGCCACTCAGGTATTTTTGTACACGCTGTTTGAACGTCGGATCGCTCTTGAGGTTTGCTTTGATACTCGCCGTTACTGTCGCGGGGGCTGCCGCTTTGAGATCCACGCCGCCAGAGAGTTCTGAAATATTGACCTGGGTGCGCGTTAGGAAGTTCCACAATCGCGTCCAGTAGTCTTCTTGGAGAGGTTGGCCCAGCAACTGCGTGTCTGTAATAGCTTCACTGAAAGCGCCGGCGACGGCCATAAGAAAGTCAATAACGTCAACCGGGGTCGAGAGGTTGAGATAGTCCTCGATATCGCATAGAAAAACCAGGTAGTTAGATTCCTTAAGCCGCTTACGAAGACGGCGCAACTCCGTGCTTTTGCCCGTCCCGCGAAAGCCGGAGAAGAGCTGTACGCTTTCCCCCGGCGTCCACTCGATGGCCCGCGCCATAAGTTCAACCGGGTCATCCGTGACCAAGTTAGGATCAGTGTACAAGGAGATATAGCGAGGGTCGGTCGGTTCGAGCGGCTGGTCGGTGACCGCGCGAAAGAAGTCTCTGAGAAAGGTGCGTTCCTCTGGGGTCATGAGCGCTACCTTATCATAGGTGGAGCAATTACGGCGAGAAGAGCCACGACCAAAGGACAACCAGCGGCGATAGCAAAAGCAGGTTGGTTCCTACGAACGTTGCTACACTAGCGAGTGACCATCCAGCAAACGCAACATAGTCACTGAGTGTTGCTGGTCCCGGCTCTGCGTCAAGCTGCAGTCGTTGTCGTAACTTTCCTACTGTGGGAGAGAGCAGCGCTTCGCCAAATTTTTCTCGATAGAAATTTTGCCAACGGCGTCCTCGTAAAAAGGCGCGGAAAATCGCCCGTGGATTGATCTTTTTCAGCCATTGGCTTTTTCCCGCGAGTCACCTGCAAAGCGCTTATTTATCCAACGGGCATCAAGGTTGGCGGCATGGCTGGAATCGCTTGTTTTGTTCCCGAGGCTCCCGTCAATTTCCGTTTCAGCGCCCACCAGGAGACGCGCGCAATTATCGTAGGGGTGAAAAAGGCTGAGGGTGGTTTCAGCATATTCAGCACCTGTCCCACTTGTCGACGGATGATGGTGTCATCATTGCCCGCTTTGAACATTGTATCCAGATAAGCGGCAAACAGTTTATTGCTTTGTGGACGTTCACCTTCAGTTTCCGGGAAGCGAAAATCCGCCCCTGTGGCGAGCATCCAGGGAGTAGCTTGAAATTTTGCTTGTTCTTGGAAAAAGTGTCGTGACAAATCCAGATTGGTGGGGCCGTACTGCTTCAGACATTGGTCTAAGATCGTCGCTGAAACAGTTCCCGTCGTCATGCCTTGTCCATAGACAGGATTAAACGCACAGGCCGCGTCCCCGAGCGCGACAAACCCATCGAGCCGTTCGGACCATCGATCGTAGTGACGAAACCGATTCGCCATAGCGCGATTGCAGTACACTGAAGAGATCGGTTCAGCAAGGCGAACCGCTTCAGCGAGAAGTGGCGAACGCAGCGTCTTCAGCGTTGCCATAAATTCCGCCTCATCGCTTGGCGGATAGTGACGCGCAACACCGCCGAGCGTGACAAGCCAACGATTGTTTTCTACTGGGAAGAGTACGCCGGCGGTCATGTGTTCCGGCGCCTTGATATCGATCCAGATTCCTTTCCACCACCAGTCTTTCGGTAAATGCTCAGGCGGTGGGGCTTTGAACCAGCGAGAACTGTAGCCGGAAAATGAGTCGACAATGGTTTCTTCCGGAGGCTTGATCCCCAACTCGCGGAGCCATTCCGGCGTCTTCGAGGCGCGGCCGCTGGCATCAACAACGAGGTCCGCTTCGAGCGTACTCGGCTGGCCTCCAGCGAGAGGACTGAGTTGCACGCCAGTAAGGCGACAATGACCATTACGGGTCGCGACGAGTCCTGTCACTGCTGTTCGCTCCACCAGCGTGACATTGCGCAGTTTGCGAAATAAACGACGGACAACCGATTCCAGCAAGTTTCTGCTGGCAAAAAAGAGGGGCAGGTCGTTATACGCACGCGGAGACCAGCCTTCCGGACGCAGGGTGGCAAATTCCCAACCGAAGTCGAGTTCGTGCGCGCCACCGTCTCGCATCGCCTGGTCAAACCCAGGAAACAGACCCTCAAGTTCTTTGCGTCCGCGCGCCAATAAGGCATGGACATGACGACTCTGTGGAACTCCTGGCCGCTCCAATGCGCCATCCGGATACGCGTCGCGATCAATAACAGTTACTCGGTCAAAATGATCACTGAGTACGCGCCCCGCGCTCAGACCGGCGAGGCTGCCGCCAATGACGACTGCATGTGTTCCTGCCATGGATTCCTCCCAAAAAGTGGTCGAAAGGTAGTCAGCTTTGCTTTTTCTTGGCTTTGCTGAGAGCTTGTTTCTCCGCCATTCCGTTTAACACTACATCAAGTGACTGCTGGATCGCGCTTGGCAAGTCGAATTTCCCGCCGCGCCGCGCCCATTCGCCAACGATCGCGAAATAAGCAGCAGTGATGATTGCCGCCGCCAGCCGCGGATCGATATCTTTGCGTAATTCTTCCGCCGTTTGGGCCTGCTGCACAATCTTAACGAATAGCTGGCCCAGGTCTCGGGTTTGTTCGGTTACATTCGCCAAAGTCGTCGGGCGCGACAGCAACTCTCTCGCTAACAACTGGACGATTGCCGCATGCCGAGCCGCGCGCTCCGCGAGCGATGCCAGTATCTTTTGCAAAGCCGCTGTTGCTCCGCCCTGGTGCGTGTGCAGGAGTTCTTCCAGCTCTCTGGTTGTTTCTCTACCGTACTCGAGCAGTAACGCATCTTTCGTGGAAAAGTGCAGGAAAAAAGTGCCTTTGGCTACGTCTGCGACCGCACAAATATCTTCAACCGTAACCGCATCAAATCCCCGTGCGAGAAATAGCTCCATAGCCGCACGATAGATTTCTTGGCGTGTTCTCTCTTTTTTTCGTTCCCGCCGCGAGAGGGATACGGTTGTCGGTTGGGAAGTGAATTGAGATTCTGAAATGGTGTCCGACATATTATTAGACCTTAGTCTATTAAATGAGCATACCTGCGTCAACCAAGATTTCTTCCAGAAAGCAAGCTGCTCCCCAGAGCTACTCCTTTTTCATGGATGACTGCTCGTGCTATAGCACCTGTTGGCTCAATGGAGAGTAACACGACGTGGAGGGAGAAAATGAACCGTCAAAGTCAAATCAAAATGACCCTTGAGGAGAGAGACGCCTACCTCAAGAAAGCACGAACGATGACCTTGTGCACGATCGACAAAGATGGCTATCCGCATGCGGTGGCCATGGCCTTCATGGTCAAGGATGGCTGTGTCTACATGACTTCGTTTCGTAAGGCGCAGAAAGTGGTGAATATCCGCCGTAATCCCAAAGTGGCGGTGATGGTCGAGTCAGGAATCAAATACAATGACCTGCGCGGCGTCATGATTCGCGGACGCTGCGAGATTCTCGATGATGCGGATGCAGTGTGGAAAATTATGCGTGAGATCCGTGCGTCTCAAGGCGAGAGTGTCGAAGCGCCGGGAAATGCCGTTCTTCAGGAGCGCGCGAAGAAACGGTCCGTGCTCAAAATCATTCCTGAAAAGATCACCAGCTGGGATCACAGCAAGTTGCCACCGGATACATATTAGGGCGTATTGTGTGATTCGTGTGACGTGGGGAAGAGGCTGTGAGGCGCCAGTTCTTTATGAGGTAGACGATAGACGCCCTCAGCCTGTGGAGTGTGCGGAGATGACCGTGCTTTGCCTGGGTGCGACATGTCGCGCCCCTTGAGGCGGCGATGCATCGCCGCACACCAAAAAAATTAAGTAAATGCGTAAAGAATCTGCTCTGGGCACAGGAAACAATGCTTATTAGATTCGCGTGAGCACTATGACTGGGATCTGTCGCTTAGTCTTTTTTTGATACTCGACAAAAGCCGGCATCTGTTCGGCCTGGTGATCGTACAGCCGCTGGCGCTCCTCGCCAGTCGCCACAGTGGCCTTGGCCCGAAAACGTTCGCTGCCCACTTCGACCGTCACCTCGGGACTGGCGACCAAGTTGTGATACCAGGAGGGATTCTTAGGGGCTCCGCCGAAAGAAGCAATCACCACGAGGCGCTCGCCATCTTTCGTGTACGCCAGCGGATTCGTGTACGTCTTACCACTCTTAGCGCCGGTCGTGGTCAGCAAAAGCAAGGGTAGATTGGCATACTGACCGCCAACCTTGCCTTGATTGGCCCGGAATTCATTAATCACTTTTTGGTTGAAGTCATTTAGTTCCGGCTTGGTTTGTGCAATTTGCAAGAGGGGGCTCTCCGCAACCCCTTTTGCCTGGTTTTTATGACCATCGGGAATCGTGATGGTAGCTGCGAAACTCGTTTGTCCCACTAAAAAAGAAAGAAAAACCACAAATTGTGGCGCCAGCTTAAGAGTAGACATATCGCGCCTCCTTTTACTTTCTTTTGAAACAGGCGCACGGAAAGATCAAGAGCGTCACATCTCCGTTAGGCCGAGGATCGCCTTAGGACCCTCACTGCGTTGACGCTTTGCGTTTCTTGGGCGAGGGAGATATCGTACTGCTCCGATGTGAGTTGAAGGGAGACAATGGCATGAAATTCGGCTTTATGGAAGATTTTCGCAACCCGAAACAATGGCGACGGCCATTTCCGGAACTGTACAAAGCGATTCTCGATCAGATCGCACGCTGTGAAGAACTTGGCTACGACAATATCTGGCTGACGGAACACCACTTCACCGAAGATGGCTATAATCCCTCTCTATTGCCGACTGCCGCCGCCGTCGCCGCGCGTACAAGCCGCATTCGTATTGGGACCTTTATTTTACTGCTGCCTTTTCAACATCCCGTGCGGGTCGCCGAAGACGCCATTTGCGTTGATATCCTCTCGAATGGTCGCTTTGATCTCGGTGTTGGGCAAGGATATTCCTACATGGAGTTTAACGCCTTCTGCATGAAGCGTGAGGAACGTTCCGCTCGCCTTCATGAAGGCGTCCAACTTATTCAACGATTGTGGGACGAGGAACATGTGTCATTTGACGGTAAATTTACCCAAATCAAAGACATGACGCTTGCGCCTAAACCCGTACAGAACCCCATGCCGATGTGGATCGGCGCGCGCGCGGAAAAAGCGACTCGACGCGTTGCGCGACTGGGCGCCCATCTGATGGCGACCCTCGGTCCCGATCCCGCGCCTTGGTACACCGATGAGCTGAAGAAGCATGGTCGTGACCCCAAAGACTTCAACATTGCCCAGCTCCGTTTGGTGTACACGGCCAAAACAGAGGACGAAGCTTGGGAAAACGTTGCTCCGCATCTCCACAGTATGATGGAGTTTTACGGTCACATTCTGGCCGAAGCGAACGACGCACCAGGCGACAAAGATGTCTGGCAATTTAAGCATCCTAGCGAAATTCGCGACTCAGCCTTTGGCCGAGCGGCGATGGTTGGTACGCCGGATCAAGTCGCACGCAAGCTAGAACAATTCCAGAAAGAGTTTCAGTGCACGCATATGATTATGCTGACGCAGCTTCCTGGACTCGATCCCAAGAAAGCGACCGGAGCGTTTGAGTTGTTTGCAAAAGAAGTCATGCCGCAGTTTCGCTAGAGAGTTTTCAGCTGTTGGCGATTAGCTAGAAAAAGGAGGGGCGCGCGGTATGCGCCCTTTCGAAGGAGGGAGTCCGTGTCCACCCCCAAACAAATTCTCGAAGGGATTCGTATTCTTGATTTCACCCAATGGCTAGCGGGACCGCAGGCTACGCGTCTGATGGTCGATCTGGGCGCCGAAGTCATCAAAGTCGAACTACCGCCGAAAGGCGAGCACAGCCGCAATATCCGCATCGTGCCCAAGGATGGAAAAGACGGCGCCATTCCTAGTTATTTCATCCAGCATAATCGGGGCAAGAAGAGCGTTTGCGTCGATGTGAAAACGTCAGAGGGACAGGCAGTCATCAAAGACTTGGTCAAAGTCTGCGATGTCGTTTTTGAAAACTTCACGCCGGGCATCATGGCGCATTATGGACTGACCTACGACGTGCTGTCACAAATCAATTCTAAAATCATCATGTGTTCCGTCTCGACCTATGGACAGGAAGGTCCGTATTCGCGGCGCATTGGGAATGATCTGGTCGCGCTCGGTTCTGGCGGTTTATTACATATGATGGGAGAACCTGATGGCTATCCAGCCTATCCGGCGTCAGCGATCGGTGACCACATGGGCGCCTTGAACGCCTTTGGCGCGATCTGCGCGGCTTTGTTTCATCGCGAACGCACTGGCGAAGGGCAACATATCGATCTGGCGCTGGTTGACTGCGCGTATAATGCGCATGATTGGGCGCTGGCGGCGTATAGCGTTACCAATGGAGAAGTCGATCCGCAGCGCGGCGGCACGCAACGTGCGGGCGCATTCCCCTATGGCGCGTTTAAGTCAAAAGACGGTTATATCGCTATCGGCTTGATTACCGACGGCCACTGGGAGACGTTGGTAAAACGTATGGGGCGCGAGGAGTTGCTGACTTCGCCCGAATTCAAAACCAATCGCTGGCGCATTCAGAACACCGAGGCGTTGACCGTGATGATTGAAGAATGGTTGCAATCGTTGCCGAGCGATGAAGAAGCCATTCGTATTATGGCGGATGAGCTGCGCTTGCCGGTAGCTCCCATTTTGTCCGTCGGCCAGTTCGCGCAAAATCCGCATCTCAGCGGGCGGATGATCGAAAAAACTCAGAATCCTGACTATGGCGAATTATTGCTCTTGAAATCTCCCCACAAATTTTCGAAGACCCCGCCCAAGATTCCTGGAGCAGCCTCACGCCTGGGTCAACACAATGAGCAGTTGTTGCGTGACTTGTGTGGATACTCTGCTGAGAAGATTCAAGGATTGCGGGAGAAAGGCGTATTGGTCGAAGACAAACAGAGGGCAGGGTAAGGAGTAGCCGGTAACCAGCAAAAAAAAGAAGCGGAGAGCGGGAGAAACGGAGACGGAGAACTCTTTTTTCTTCACTGATTCCCCGGTTCACTGATTCTCCGTTTCAGCCCTCAACCACTAACTACTGAATGCTGACTACAGACTACTGAAAACATGGAGAAAAAATATGCGCTTCACAAACAAGAGTGTTCTCGTCACTGGGGGCGGCAGCGGCATTGGCCGGGCGGTCTGCCTCGCGTTCGCTCGAGAGGGGGCGAATATCGGTGTAGCTGATGTCAACCGCGAGTCCGCGGAAAGCACTGTGTACGAGGTGAAGAAGTTTGATCGCCAAGCCGTCGCTTTACAAGTCGATGTGGCTGATCCGGAGTCAGCGCAAGCGATGGTCAAACAGACAACTGCTGCACTCGGCGGTTTGGACGTGTTAGTCAACAGCGCCGGCGTACGAGAAATTGTGCCCTTTTTGCTGTTGCCCTTCGCGGAATGGCAACGAATCATCGCCATCAACCTGACGGGGACATTTTTGTGTAGCCAGGCGGTGGCTCAATATCTGGTGATGCAGGGGAGGGGCGGGAAGATCGTCAACCTCGCCTCCGTGGCTGGGCTGACTGCCGTGCCGAACCGTGCAGCGTATGTTTCTTCCAAGCATGCGGTCGTTGGTCTCACCAAAGAGATGGCGCTGGAACTTGCCGAGAACAATATTCAGGTAAATGCTGTCGCGCCTGGTGTTGTCCGGACTTCCATGACGGAATCCTATTTTGATAAACCTCACGTGATGGAAGGGCTCAAAAAGGCCCACCCAGCCGGCCGTTGGGCGCAACCGGAAGAAATTGCGAATCTCATTGTGTTTCTCGCTTCTCCTGAGGCCGACTTCATTACCGGAGCCACCTTTCCCATTGATGGCGGATTTATGGCGGGGAAGGGGCTCTAAAATACCGCAGGCGGAAAGCCGGCGTATGAAAGGAAGACGAACATGGCGGATACTCATATGATCGTGCGTGAAATCGAAGCTGCTTATCAGCATTACATTGATGTGTTCAATCGAGAGGACGCTGCTGGATTCGTGGGGTGCTACACACATCCTCATACCATGTTGAGCGGGACGCAGGGATTGGTGACGGTGAATACCGAAGCGGACCACCAACGCGGGTATCAACAGATAATGAAGACCCTTCATAAACAAGAGTGGGGACGAAGCGGCATCGACCGCATGCAGATCTGGCCGTTCTCCGAGTCGCTTGCGCAACTCGTGGCGGACGTTACTCGCTACAAAAAAGATGGATCCGTATTAGAAAAACTGCGCGCCTGCTATATGCTCCGCCGTGACGGGGGTGGCTGGAAGATTCTGGCTTTTACGCTTGTCGAAGCGCCATTCTCAGGGCCGGGCGCTGCGAGAAATGAGTAGGATTGTTGCTCTTGAAACGTGCAGCCTGACGCCGGAGAACCTTTTCCAGGAGCTTGTATGCTTGACGCCAATACCATTATCCAGGAAGTTGAGACGTTCTATCGTAATTTTATCGACGGCTTTAACCGCGAAGACACTGACATGTATCTACGCTCGTTTTCCTATCCCAACGGGATGTTGAGTGGCGAACATGGCATGGTGGTGAATGCGAAAGAGACTGAGCAACAACGCTTCTATCAAGAAGTGACCTCCGATATCCAGAGTCGCGGGTGGGATCATACTGGAGTTGATAAGCTACAGGTCTTCCCGCTAACCGAAGCGACCGCGCTCCTCGTTGCCGATATCACCCGCTACAAGAAAGATAATTCCACACTTGAAAGCGGCCGCTACTGCTACACGGTTCGCAAAGAAAATGGTTCCTGGAAAATCCTGACTCTTACCGCGGTAAAACCGCCGTTCATTGGTCCTGACGGGCAATAGCGCGCCGCATCGCTGAGGCGCAAGAACGCCTCGGTAGACAATTGGGCTTATGTGCTTAAAGAGCCTCAGTTTTTTCT
>JBFWZL010000059.1:0-18036 GCA_050185455.1 Binatia bacterium
GATATCAAACCGAATTCAGCGTCGTCACGCATGATGCGAAACGCGATCTCACCACGGATAGCAATCAAAAGATTCGTCAAACTCATATATTCCGTGTTCCGTACTTTAAGATTTTTCTAATGATCTATCTGGCAATGAAGTTTCCAACTACCCCCTAGACCAAGAGATAAAATCCGGAGTCACCCCCAAAGATCACATGAGGTCTCTGTTCAGGAAAAATGAACATTTTGTTCACCCACTTGTTACGCCCTTTTAGAGAAAAACGGAAAGGAGCCCGCGACAAGGACCGAATTCTACGCGCCCAGAATTCCAGCATTTTCCATCCAGTAGAGATAGCCTTGCTGCACGAACCGACGTTCGGAGCTTCGGTTGCAACGCCCAACAAGGAAACTCTCAGAGCACAACAGTATTCATGGGTCTGGTTTTGATCAGCGCCTCGCGCAACGTCCGATCGTTTTCATCTTATACAGTAGAGGAGGTAGCATATGTTCACACGAGTCAGTCACGCGGAAGGTGTAAAGCAGGAAGAAGAGATCCTATTTTCGACCCCATTCGGCTATATGTTTCCGGAAGCAGCAAAATCAAGGCTCTGCTTGCTTCCGCAGACCGAAACGACACTTTCAGGTTTGCGCGCCCTTGGTGCAGCAATGGCCGACACTGGTGCGCCAAATGATCCGCAGAATAGTCTCGATTCCAATATTCCGGCGCTCTTTACGTACCTCGGCCAGTTCATCGATCATGACCTCACGGCTCGCACGGATCGCGATGGCAGTGTATCGTCCCTCGGCAAAGGTGAGCCAATTACCCCCATCGATCCTGACCACGTCGCGCGGGTCCTGCGCAATGGGCGGCGGCCGCAGTTCGACCTTGATAGTGTCTTTGGCGATGGCCCCGGTTTTACCTCTGTCTCGCAATCCCAAATACTGTATGACTCGGACCTCGCGTTAAACGTCTTCGCACAGGACAACATTACTGATCTGACGCGCGAACCGAACACGTTCAAGGCAATCATCGCAGACATGCGCAATGATGAGAACATTAACATTAGTCAATTGCATGCCGCGTGCCTGCGCTTCTACAATGCCGTCCACGACGCCCAGAGCGGGAATAAGTACGCAAAATACTCACGAGCACGACAGCTCACGCGGTGGGCATACCAGTATGTCGTCGTACATGATTATTTGATGCGCGTTTGCGACGAACGGATCGTGCAAGACACTTTGGCTAACGGGCCCTGGTTCTACGGCCCGACGGCAGGACACGGGGATGCATTCATGCCCGTGGAGTTCTCTGTCGCGGCCTTCCGCTTTGGCCATTCTATGATTCGGCCATTCTACAAGCTCAACAACACGACGACGCGCACGATTCTCCAGATCCTTGGCGTCAGCGGCGATCCGAACAACTTCGACGCTAACGGACAACTGAAGGAGGCGCTGGTTATCGACTTCAAAAACTTCATCGGCAGCACGGCGCAAAAGGCGCGTAAAATCGACACACGCATCGCGCAGGGCCTCTTCACGCTACCTTTCCGTCCGGATGACCCGGTGTTGACGAATTTGGCGCGCAGCAATTTGTTTCGCGGCTACAACCTCAGCATACCCACGGGACAGGCAATCTGTGACGCTATGGGTATGCATCCGCTGACGGCGACAGAGATTCTGACGGGTGAGGAGGCAAATATCGCCGCCATCGTAAAAGATGCGTATTTCGATCATCGTACACCGCTCTGGTATTACATCCTACGCGAGGCGGCGGTGCAGCACGGCGGCGCACACCTGGGTGATGTTGGTAGCCGGATCGTCGCGGAAACGTTCATCGGCATCCTGAAACAGGACCCGAACAGCTATCTCAACAATGTTCAGGATTCTGCCGTTAAGAGTACCGGTATCGACGTCAAGCCAGGCGCCGGCGGTTTGATTAACACGATAACTGACTTTCTCAAATTCGCAGGGTATTCGGGAATTTAGAGAAACGCTCCACAGCGGTTTTCATGCGCTCTTCAAAATGTAAACCGCTGTAAGTCCTCAGCAAAGCCCACCAACCCAGATGCTCCAGCAACCAGCATTTTTTTCTTTGCCATCGCTCTTGGCTCCTTATTCCTTCAGTCAGTCGTCAGTGGGGCAAACTGTAGCGCAAGAGCAAAGCCTTGACGATCACACCGCTTCTGGCATACATCCACAACTGAGCAATTGAATAAGGAGGGAAGCTATGAATACCCACCAGTTCGTCGTTGAATCAGCCGATGTGCCTTGGAAATCTATGGCGCTTGATGGAGGGGGAAGTGTACAACTCCAGATGTATTTGAAAGGCGCGGACGATGGTCCGGAGGCTGTTCGCGCTCGATTCTCGGAAGGATCTGAGGTGGAACCTCACTTCCATCTCACAGCGCAGTTCCAACTGTTGCTGGAGGGATCAATGACCTTTCCGGTCTTTCGGCTCGACGCGCCAGCCGTGCACTACACGGAGCATAATGTCCCCTACGGCCCGTTCATCACGAGCAAAGAACATGACATGTTGGTGCTCCACACCAAGCCCGGCGGTGTGATCTTGATGCGCGATAAAGAGCGGCGGCGACAAGCGAACACCCGTGGACGCGAACTTACTTGCTGCGCCCACGAAGTTGAATGGGAGCCGGTTCCGGGCCACGAGGGAGCACGACGCAAGATTCTGATCCCAGCGAGCACCGGGGTGTCGGCGGATATCATCGAATGTCCGCCACATATGGAATTGACGGTCCCTACCCCTGCTTATGGCTGCTATGAGGTCATCTATAAAGGGTCCGCATCTGCTGATGACAAACAACTCGGACCAAGGGGGTTGCGTTTCTTAGCCGCTGGTGAGAATGCAGGGCCGCTTACCAGTGGACCGGAAGGCGCGACGGTGATCGTGCTGACATTCGATCAAGATGCAACGCAAAGTTATGGCGGCAGCACTGAAGAGGTGCTCGCGCGCATGGAACAATAAGGGAGGCTGAATTATGCCGGAATGGAGACCGCCGACACAAGCTGAGGTCGAGGGATATTTTGAACGACTCAATAATTGGGGTCGCTGGGGAAACGATGATCAGCGCGGCACGCTCAATCTGATTACCCCGGAGAAGCGAGCTGGCGCTGTCGCCCTGTCTCGCAGCGGGCGCGTTGTCTCGCTGTCGCGGGATCTTACGCCACAGCCAACGCTGGACTACCACATGCTCTGTCCTGTCCGGCGCGGCAATTCCAAAGCCGCGGTCGATTATGTGGGTTTGGTGTATCACGGAGTCACCGTGACGCACATGGACGCCCTTTGCCATGTAGAGTATCAAGGCAAATTGTATAATGGACGGAGCTTTGACGACAATGTGCGCTTTGGCGGAGCCCATTGGGGTGCTCTCGACGCCTGGTTTGACGGTGTAGTCACCCGCGGCGTGCTCCTGGATGTAGCGGCTGGGCGCGCGGAAGGCTACGTCGATATCGGGAAACCTGTGACTCCGCCTGAGTTGGATGCGGCGGCGGCCCGGGCTGGAGTAAAGGTCGAGCCTGGCGACGCCGTCGTCATCCGGAGTGGGAGGGAAAATTATGAAGCCGCAAAGGCCAGTCTTGCCGCCGCGGTTTCACCACAAAGTTTTGCGGTGAATGCACGTCCCGGCTTGCATATCGCCTGTCTTGATTGGTTGCGTGAGCACGATGTGTCCGCTGTCACGTGGGATATGCTGGATGAATATCCTGTGGGTTATGACAAGATGGATTTTGGCGTTCACCTGGGGATTCCATTTCTAGGGCTGTGCCTGATTGATAACGCCTACCCGGAACGTCTGGTAGCTGCTTGCGCCGAAGAGAAGCGGTATGAGTTTCTCTTTGTCGCCATGCCGCTGCGTATTGCGGGCAGTACGGGATCGCCCTGTCAACCGGTCGCTATTTTCTAATTCGCAGCAGCTGGTTAGGTGCCATACCAAGGAGGATGTCTAATGGCCGAGCCTGGAATTTTTGAAATCATCTACTCCACCCGCGCGATGCACCGCTTAAAACCGGACCCGATTTCGGAAGAGACGCTCAAGAAAATCATCGATGCCGGCATCCGCGCCGCGAGTGGCGGCAATATGCAGGACTGGGCATTTGTTCTTGTGCGTGACCCGGAGCTGAAACACTTTATCCGCGACTACTACTGGAACACCTGGCAACAGATGCGCGCCCAACGCATGATCTCAATGGATAATCTCCCTCCCGCGCAACAACGTATGCTCAATGCCGCTGCTGATCTCGCGGCCCACATGGACGAAGCGCCAGCAATTCTCCTGGCGTGTGCGGCAAAGGAATACGCTCCGATGGCCGCGATGAATAATCCACGCGCAAGCACGATTGTCATGCACGGCTCAATTTTCCCGGCGGTGCAGAACATTCTGTTAGCCTGCCGCGCGCTTGGCGTCGGGGCCACGCTCACCACGATTCACTGCTTCTTTGAAGACGCGCTCAAGCAGAAGCTTGGCATTCCCGATAACATGGAAGTCGCCGCGTTGATTCCCATGGGCTATCCGAAAGGCAAGTTTGGACCTGTGACCCGTCGACCGGTTGAAGAAGTCATTCACTGGGATCATTGGGGGACGCAAAAATTTTGAGCAATTCTGCTCCAGGGGTAAGAAGGCCCCAGCCTTCCACTCTTACCCCGTAGCTGATTCCATTTACGGTGGAGTCATCCACTCGGCAGGTAACCGCTTAAAGTCCATCGTATCGAAGGTGCAAACCGGTTCCCCGTGAGCTGCGGCTTGCACTGCAAGATAGGCGTCAATGAAATCGACGTTCTGGTCCCGGGCCAATTCCATGGCGCATACCTCGTGGAAATTCCTTACTTCATAATTGGGAGCTTACTTCTTCTTATAAGCAAAGATAAATAACTTTTGCCTACTTCTCCCTCCAGCGGTTGGAGACTGAGAGACTGAAGGCGATACGGTTTTTTACGTTCCCACAGTTTGTGCAACAAAGAAAAAACAGTCCACATGCGAGAGCGGGAAAATCTGGCATTTCTCTTCCTGGCAGGTTGTACGGAACCGAGAAAAAGCATAAGACTTCCCCTATTCCACTCTCGATATCTAGAAAACCAGGGAAAGAGAAGCATGCATAAATTCCGTTTGGGACCGGCGTCACGAGAAGAACCTATTGTCTTTGGCGCTCAAGGGCCGGCGTACTCGTTACTCCGGATCAGCGAGTGGATTGCCTACATGAAAACACAGGGCGTCAAACGTATCTGTTGTCTATTACATAAAGAGCAACTCAAGTCCTATAAGGAAGATCTACTCGTGGCTTATAGCAAAGAATTTGGAGAAGAAAACATCTGCTGGGCGCCAATTCCAGACTATCATCTGTGCGATGTTGGCTTATTAAAAGAGCGCATTCTGCCCTTTCTGAGAGAAGCGGATAGTAAAGGAGAACAGGTTGTTGTGCATTGTCAAGGCGGACGCGGCCGAGCCGGGCATGTGTTAGCGGCATGGTTGGTGTTTGGCCGGGGATTACCGGTCGAAGACGCGGTGGCGGCAGTGAAAGAGATGGGACGGAATCCGCATGAAGCGGCGGATTGGGGCAACGCGAGAGCCGAGGACCTGTATATTCTTCTAGAAGCATGCCAAGAAGGGCCGATCGTTTAGTCAACGTTGTGGCGCAACAGGCCAAGGAGTTAGGATATTCCTCACTGTGGCTGGTTGACCATATCGTCGTCCCCAAACAGATCGACGCTCTTTATCCCCGGACAGAAGACGGCTCTGTTGGCTTCCCTCTCCATGCCCCCTTACCGAACCCGACGGATTATGAAAGCGCTGTGGCAGGGAGGACCGGCCAGCTTCGTGGGAAACTTTTTCAATTGTCCGGAGGTCTAGGGGTCATCCGCACGTTGTCGAAATCCCAGTACTTTCCCTTGAATCTGAATTCTTCTTCGTTGAGACAGCGCCGGATAATTTGCAAACCTGTAGCGAGATTGCTTCGCTGAAGCCCCAATGACGCACTTCTCTTCTTTGTCTCTCTTGTGGGGCAAGAAAGAGACGCGATAAGAAAGAGGAGCAAACTACTAACGCCAGGAGGAAACCATGGTTCAAGTCACGGAACTCGGCTACATGGGCATCGGAGTGAAGGATCTCGATGCATGGAAACATTTTGCCACCGACATCATCGGTCTAGAATTATCCGAGGAAGGCGAACGTGATCGCTGCTACTTACGGATGGACTATTGGCATCATCGGATCGTCCTGCACGCCAATGGCAGTGAGGATTTGGAGTATCTTGGCTTTCGGGTCGCGGGCGGCGAGGAATTCGCTGAAATGCAACGCCAACTGTCGGAAGCAGGGATCAAGTATCGCGTCGGTTCACAGGAGGAGGCAGTTGAGCGCCATGTGCTTGACGTGCTCAAACTCAGTGATCCGAGCGGCAATCCCGTCGAGATCTTTCACGGCCCAGAGGTGCAATTCAGCAGGCCGTTTCACCCAGGGCGGCGCATGCACGGACGATTCAAGACCGGTGCTGGCGGGTTAGGGCATTGTATCATCCGCCAAGAAGATAGTGCGTCGGCGTATCGCTTTTACCGCGCCTTAGGCATGCGCGGCGGGGTTGAATACAAGATTCATCTTGGCCAACACGTAGTGACCCCTACGTTCATGCACTGCAATGAGCGAGATCATACGGTGGCGTTCGGGGTCGGTCCGTCGAAACGGCGGCTCAACCACGTCATGCTCGAGGTGGATAATCTGGATGATGTGGGTCTCACTGAAGAGTTGGTGCGCCAACATAAAATCCCGGTCACGATCAAGCCTGGTAAACACTCTAATGACCACATGTACTCATTTTACTTTCGTAATCCTTCAGGCTGGATGATAGAGTACGGTTGGGGCGCACGGGCGGCGACGCATCAATCGGAATACTACGTGCGGGATGTCTATGGGCATGAGCCCGAAGAGGGGGGATTCGGCGATATGGGTTGAGCGAAGTGAAATCCAGTCGTTACTAAACGTTTCTCTTCCGGCTCGTTGCTTGACAGCTCCTCGCTGAACGACTACGGGTAGCTCAATTGAACATCTATTATGAAGGAAAAAGGAGGTTTCCATGGCTACAACACCATCACCGACCGTAGCAGCAGCGCGAGAAAAGGCGCGCAAAGTTGCCCCTAAACTGATCGATCTGACCGAGAAAGTCGTATTCGGAGATGTTTGGGAACGTCCCGGTTTATCGAAACGTGATCGTAGTTTGATTACGGTGGCGACCTTGATGGCTACGTACCGTCCAGAGCAGTTGCGTGTCCATATTGCGCGCGCCCTAGAGAACGGCGTCACGAAAGAGGAACTCGGGGAATTGATCACGCATCTCGCGTTCTATTCAGGATGGCCGACGGCAATGACGGCAGCCACTATCGCTCATGATGTCTTTGACGGGCAGAAATAGCGTTGAGGTCAGAGAGCCGGGCTCGACCCGGCTGGGAGGCGCATATGCAGGTGGGTTTCATCGGGCTAGGAATTATGGGCGGCAAGATGGCCGCGAATCTGCAGAAAGCAGGTTATCGCCTGGTCGTGCACGATGCGCGGCGTGAAGCGGCTACGCCTCATCTTGCCGCGGGCGCGATTTGGGCTGATACGCCCCGACAAATCGCCGAGTCGGCAATGGTGGTGTTTACCTCTCTACCAGGCCCAGCCGAAGTAGAAGCCGTGACGTTAGGCGAAGGCGGTTTGCTCTCCGGTATGCGCCCCGATGGTGCGTATTTCGATCTGTCAACCAATTCACCCTCTGTCGTGCGCCGTCTTCACTCCCTGTTTGCCGAGCGGCAGGCGCACATGCTAGATGCGCCAGTCAGCGGCGGTCCGCGCGGCGCCGCCACCGGCAAGCTGGCAATTTGGGTGGGAGGCGAGGAAGATCTTTTTAACCGTTACAAGCCTGTGCTCGACGCCATCGGTGACCAGGCGCGGTATGTAGGTCCGATAGGTGCGGCGAGTGTCGCTAAGCTGACCCATAACTGCGTTGGATACATGCTCAATCGCGCGATGTCGGAAGCGTTCACCATGGGTGTCAAAGCTGGGGTAGAGCCGTTAGCGCTGTGGGAGGCTGTACGTCAAGGCGCGCTGGGGCGTATGCGCACCTTCGACAGCCTGGCTGCTCACTTCCTTCCCAACGTATATGATCCGCCAGATTTTGCTCTGCGTCTTGCGCACAAGGATGTGTCGCTGGCAACGGCTCTGGGTCGCGAGTTGAACGTGCCGATGCCTATGGCCAATCTTGCGTTGGATGAATTGACCTCGGCGCTCAATCGCGGTTGGGGCGAGCGTGACTCGCGCGCGGCGATGTTGCTGCAAGAAGAACGCGCCGGCGTGGACATCGCGGTCGATCAGGAGCGCATCCGCGAAGCCTTGCAGCGGGAGGCGAAAAAATGACGGACAAGCTACCCGAGTACAAAATCTTCGCTATCAGATACGCTACCCGCGACGCGCGTCGGTCGGACCATTTTATTGGCGGCGACTCGCATGATGGTCCCATGCCGATGGACTACTTTACTTGGGTCGTTGTCGGCCCGGACCGCGTGTTCTTAGTTGATACCGGCTTCACCGCGGAAACCGCGGCGCGTCGCAAACGTACTTTTCTGCGTTGTCCAATCGAGAGCTTACAACATCTCGATATCGATCCAGACGCGGTCTCTGATGTCATTCTCACGCACCTGCACTACGATCATGTCGGCAATTTTCACAAGCTGCCGCACGCACGCTTCCATCTTCAGGAGCGAGAACTGGCCTTCGCCACTGGGCGACATGTGCGGTATCCCTATTTCAGCCACGGTTTTGAAGAAGAAGATATTGTTGGTGTGGTGCGGCTCAATTTCAGGCGTCGGCTTGAATTGTATGAAGGCGATGTGGATCTGGCGCCGGGGCTGACGCTCCATTTTGCTCCTGGTCATACTGCGGGGCTGCAGGTGGTGCGGGTTCACACCCAGCGGGGATATGTCGTGCTCGCGTCAGATGCGAGTCATTACTACGAAAATCTGCGAACCAATCGTCCGTTTATTGCCGCCGTGGACATTGCCGCCATGCTAGATGCCTTTCGTAAAGTCGAACGTCTGGCGGATTCACCTCACCACATTATCCCGGGTCATGATCCGCTCGTCACACGGCAGTATCCGGCGCCTTCTTCGGCGCTACAGGACATCGTCATGCGCCTTGATGTCAATCCTACGGAAGGATGACGTAGAGGGTCACAAGCTTCTTTTTGAGAGAAAGAGGCGCACTGTGCTGCGCCTCATGTGTCTAGCCGGGCGGGCTACTCCATGCGTTGCGGAGTGAGGCGCTTAATATCGTAACCATCAACGACGCTCGGTTGTCCAAAGAGTTCGACTGCCGGAGCTACCTCGGCCAGGGACAACGTGAGATAGAATAGGCGCTGCGCGTCCTCTGGCATTTCATCCAATGGAAATTGCTCCAAGTACGGCAGGATCTCTTCCATTCGAACCAGCATGGCGTCATAGAACGCTTTGATATCGACCATGGTGCTGGATTGGCGTTTATCGCTCCGTTCTTGTTCGGTCGCCAGTGACCACGCTAGCCACTGCTCAAGATTACGAAAGGCTTCAGGTAAGGCTGACTCAGGCATGAGCTGCCTCTTTTCCAATGCGAGGAAACACCGCGTCGACCTGCTGACCTTTAATCATTTGCTCAACCACATGGTGGCTATGCCGCACGAGGAGTTCTTCATCGTGGAGGACAAAGGTTTTCTTCGCTCCGGAAGAGAGAACGGATTGGGTTTCTTCGAAGGTACGGCCATCCTCCAAAATAACGTCGCGAAAGAAGACGTGCCCGTACTCCTGACTAAAGCGTTGTCCAGGAGTTTTCGCCTTGGGAAAATACTGAGTGGACTGCCAAAGAGTTCGATCCACCGCCACGGGCCAGAACTGGTGAGTGAAATAGGACCCTTCAGAAACATCCACAAAAAAGCAGGGGAAGATCACGTTGAGGTCCAGCGTCCACGTTGCGTCCCGCAAAGGATTTACTCCCGCTGGGAGGTTGCCCAACGAAAAATTCTGGCGAATGAGAAAAGCGCCATAGCGAAAGGCGAGCGCCGCCACTGGGGACGGTTTGACTTCAGCGTTGCCAAACAACGAGGCTCGGGCATGGCGAGGAAACAGTTGCATGTGCAAGGCGTGAGCGTAAGGATTTGCTTTACTGGTGAAGGAATCAGGAACGGATCGCCGATGGAGAAACGGCACGTGATAGATTTCTTGAAAGGCGTCCTTGACGATCTTCCAGTTGGCCTTCACTTCGGTGGTCCATGAGGCGCTCGTGGCTGAAAATTCTCCAAATGGATAGCCGTGCAGACTGGCGCCCAGTTCGCCCAGATAGTCTTGCAGAGTCTCTTGGGGGTTGGGGTCAACATTGATAAAGATAAATCCTTCCCAGACATCGACCGCCGCCGGAGTCAGGCTCAATTCGTCTTTCTTGAGGTCGAAGAAACTCTCTTCATCAGGGATATAACGGAGCTTGCCGTCCAACGCGTACGACCAACTATGAAACTTACAGGTGAACATTTGACATGAGCCCTGCTTGTCCCATACGACCTTATTGCCGCGATGCGAACAGATGTTGTGAAAGGCATGAAGGTTGCCATCCTTGCTGCGCACGACAATGACCGAAGTCTGACAGATGGCAATGTCCTTAACAAAATAGTCGCCAGGGTTAGGAATCTGCTCAACCCGGCCCACATTCAACCAGACTTTCTTAAAAATGCGTTCGCGCTCCAGTTGAAACTGCTCTTCCGAGGTGAAGACGTTAGCGGGCAGAGGTCCTTTTCCCAGGTGAGGATATTTATCATGCCACTTGCTACCGTTGGCCTTGCCATTTGTTGCCGTGGTTGCCGATCCGTTGGTCGCTTTCGCAGTCATCTCGGTTCCTCCTGAAGCTGTTAGGCAAAAACTAATTATTCGTGCGAAAGTCAGCACTCTATAAGCTTGAGTCGCATTGTCAAGCGATTGAGCCGACAGGGTAGTCAGGGCAAGGCAGGGAGTAGGATTAACCCAACAGGTCATCCCCCTGTCTCAAGTAGGCGGCCCTTCGACTTCGCTCCGCTACGCTCAGGGTAAACGGCACATTACCGCTCGTGCTGAGCGTAGCTGCGATAGCAGCAGAGTCGAAGCATGCAGGAATGGATAGACATCATAGAGAATCCGTATCAGGCGTCAAAAGACGCCTGAAGGGAATCACCGTGCAATGTCCACGTTGCTGTTACGTGAGATTGAATACACGAGCCGCATTATCCCACAGCAGCTTGCGCTTGGACTCCTGGGGAATCGGCTGCTTCAGCATCGCTTCAACACCCCAGGGGTAAGTGCCATCGGGGTGCGGATAGTCACTGTCCCAGGTGAAGTTGTCGTCACCGACCAGTTCAACCGCCGCCTTCATCGTCGGCTCGTCGCCGCGAAACGCCACGCAGACATTCGTGCGAAAATATTCAGTCGGATGGCGCGTAAGGTACTCGTGTTCAGAATTGCCGCTAAAGTTCCAATGTTGCTCCATGCGTTGCAGCCAGTACGGCGTCCAACCACCGTCGCCTTCCACATGAATAACTTTCAATTTGGGAAACTTCTCGAAGACTCCAAACCAGATCAACCCGGCCATCGCCGCCATGGCTTCGAACGGATGTGACAAAATATGGCCGCTGGTATGCGTTTCCATACGGTCGCCGAATGACGGCACCGACGCCGACGCCGAATCATGCGTCGAGAGCGGCTTACCAATCTTCTCGATCTCCGCCCACAAGGGCAGGTAATCGTCGTGCCAGAGCGTACGGCCGCGCACCGGGTTTGGGCGCATATAGTAACTGACACACCCGTTTTGCGCCGCGCGCTGCGCTTCCGTGATCGCTTCTTCGACATCTTGCATTGGCAACGCCGCCGCCCACCGTAGCCGTTCGGGAGCTATCGAGGTATATTCCGCCGCCCAATTATTGTAGGCGCGGCAGCAGGCCGCCAGTAATTTCGTATCATAGAACTCACGTCCGAGCATCTGGCCAGTAAAGGTAGGGTAGAGGATTTGCACATCCACGCCTTGCTCGTCCATGTCTTCAATGCGGCTTTGCGTGCTGAAACCGGTCTGACGAGCCCGGTCAAAGCGATCCATCGCCTTCTGCGCTGCCTTAAGAAAGGCGGGCGCCGCCATGGGATATTTGCCTTTTTCGCGGGTAAACGACTCACCTTCGACGATAAAAGTGCGTCGTCCCGATCCAGGCGCCTGGCCCATCTTCGGCGCCTGCGATTTGTAGGCGTCTTCCATGTGACGTTCCCACAGCCAATCCGGCTCCATCATGTGAGAATCAGTATCGACAATTCTGAATCCATCGCGCATGGTTAGTTTCCCTCCTGCGTGTGTACCCGCCTTTGGTGTTCTCGCTGCAAGTATACCTTCTGAACCGCACTTAATCTATCAGACACGCGCGCACTAGCTCCGTGTCCAGGTATTCCTGCATTGCGTGGATTTTGCCTTCCGTGATGCGCCATACCCGACAATAGGTATTGTTGTAGTCCTTGCCGTCTTTGGTCCGCGCTTTCCCGCGCGATTGCTCGGCGACGTAGTCACCCTCGGCGATGAGATTTTCTATGGTCATGACGATGGCGCCGCCGTTCTCGAGGCGTGCGCCGAGCGCGTTCCGAAGTCCCTTAAGCACTTTCGCTTTCCCTTGAATCGGGGGAAAGATCGCTCCCATTACGCTCAACGTCACATCATCGGCAGCGTCGGCCATAAATCCTTCCAAGTCCCCTCGGCCGATTGCCGCAATCGCGCGACGTACGATTTCTTTGTTTTGCTCTTTGGTTTGTTCGACAGACATAACGTCCCCTTTGCCGTGAACCTTTAGCTTTCGTTTACCGGACCAAAGGAATCGGTGGTGATCTGGCGTGACTTGAACTTCCACTCGCCGCCGACCTTAGCGTATTCGTCGTTATACCAACCCGTCAGCTGCCACTTTTTGCCGTCTCGCAACAGGCGCACTTCCGCATAACACGTCCCTTTAGCGTGATCCGGCCCGAGGAGTTCAACCACATGGTTATGAATAAATGGCCGCGGCTTCGAGACGTCTAACTGGCCGCCGATCATTGTTTTCAGATTCGCGCGTCCTTGCGCCTCGGGAAGAGTTGGGTCGTTGGTGCCAAATGAGCCATCTTCAGTAAAAAGATTGGCGTATCCGTCCAGGTCCTTTTGCCAGATACAGTGGCAATAGCGCACAGGCAAGGTGCGGATCTCTTCCCGATCTATCACTTCCTGCAGCAAGGTCTCTGTACTTTTTGCCATGATACTTCTCCTTTTTGTTTGGTCTGAGGCAATACCGCTGCGAACATATTCCGACTGGCGCTATAGTGCAACGGTTTATATCAACCCAACTACTGACGTGGGTGACACCTAGCGGGTTGCATTTCGCTTACTGACGCCTCAGAAATCCTCATGTACAAGCACTCCATGGACTTCCGGCTTTTTAATCTGCTCCTCGGAACAGTTCAGACAGTTCTGCAAAACCAGCTCGCTTCTTCACTCACGCGCGCACGAGGGCAGATACGTGAGATACGTCTTGTACTTCCTTGACGCAATGTGATTTTACATGCGATGGTAAGCCGCTTTTTTGATCTGGGTGCTAACATGAAAAAGGAGGATTGTATGTCGGCAAATTGGCGCGAAGTCGCGGAGAAGGTGCGAAACTGGGGCAAATGGGGACCGAACGATCAACTGGGCGCTTTGAATTATATTACCCCGGAAAAAATCGCTCGAGCATCAGCGACAGTGAAAAAAGGAAAAGTGTTTCCGCTCAGCATTCCCATAGACGCTTACGGACCGCAAGGAGCGCATGGATTTCGTCGCAATCCCATTCACATCATGTCGGTGGATGGAGGGGATGAACAGGCGGCGCGCCATCTAGCTGGCTGGGGAGGAAGCACGGAGGCGCAGATCGCTGAGTTCTGGAAAGGACCGATGCGGTTTAACGATGACTACATCATTATGCCGCTCCAGGGCAGTACGCAGTGGGACGCGCTTTCCCACGTGTATTATGATGGGCATCTGTACAATGGCTATCCAGCGTCCGCTGTCACTAGCTTCGGCGCCACGAAAGACAGTATCGACCAGGTAGCAGAACGAGGAATGATTGTCTCACGCGGAGTGTTGTTAGACGTCGCCCATCACCGCGGAGTGAAATATCTCGCGCCAAACACGGTCATCTACCCTGAAGACCTCGATGCAGTGGCCAAAGCAGAAGGTGTGACGGTGGAGCCTGGGGATATTGTGATTGTGCGCACGGGATGGCGAGTAAACTTTCTGGAAACCCGCGACGGCGAGGCGTGGATGATGGGCTCACCTGGACTCAGTTGGCGTTGCGCCGAGTGGCTTCATAACAAGCAAGCAGCGGCAGTAGCAAGCGACAACATTGCCGTGGAGGTTTTCTCTTCGGAATTCCCGGATGCTGTGCTCGTTTTCCATCTGCTCACTATTCGAGACATGGGAATGATGCTCGGCGAAATCTGGGACCTGGAAGCACTGAGTCAAGACTGTGCGGCGGACGGCGTCTACACTTTCTTGTTGGTGGCGCAACCGCTTCGCGTTACCGGTGCAGTAGGCTCACCAGTGAATCCAGTAGCAATTAAGTAACACGGATTGAGGGGCCTTTCCCATTTATCCGAATGCCCCAACTCTTGACAGCAAAGATTAGTTGTTCAATGGTAGTCGGTAATCTCAACGAAGGAGGACATTATGGCCGAGTTCGACACTATTATTAAAGACGGCACTATCGTCGACGGGACACGCGTGCCGCGCTATAAAGCGGACATTGGCATCAAAAATGGCAAGATTGCCAAAATTGGGAAGCTGAACACCAGCGATGCCACAAAAGTCCTGGACGCCCGTGGACTAATCGTGGCTCCGGGCGGTATTGATCTCCACACGCACTATGACGCTCAAATCCATTGGGACCCTTATCTCTCTATTTCTAGTTGGCATGGCGTAACCACGATCACCATGGGCAACTGCGGGTTCGGCTTTGCCCCGCTACACCATCAAGATGCGGAACGAGCGATGTTGGCGCTCTCGCGGAATGAAGCGATTCCGTTGGAACCTATGAAAGTCTCGATGGACTTCAACTGGTCGACTTTCCCACAATACCTTGATCGACTGGAACGGTTGCCTCTCGGTATCAATATTTCTCACTTGTTCCCGATTTCTCCTGCAGTCGCTTACGTCATGGGCAGCTTCGCGGAAGCCAAGAGTCGCCTTCCCAATGAAAAGGAAACGGAACAGATTTCCCAATTGCTGCGCGAAGCCATGGATGCCGGAGCGGTCGGCTGGGCGGCGCAACAGCTGGTGCCTGGCGGCTCGTCCGCCGTGCAGTGCGATTACGACGGCAGCCCGATGATCTCCGACATGTTGCCGGATTCGTTCTACGTAAAGATGGCCAAAACGTTGGGAGAAAAGGGAAAAGGCTGTATTCAATTTACCCGCTCCAGCGTGGGCGTCGATGACCCTCGCGCCGGGATGCACAATGACTTTGACTTTAACGCCCTCCTCTCCGAAGAAAGCGGACGTCCGGTGCTGTTTAACGCGATCGCGGTGAATGACAAGCTTCCCTATGTCTATCGCGCGCAGTTACGGTGGCTAGCCGAAGCGAACAAACAAGGCAAACCGGTGTTTGGCCAGGCAGTAACCGCCCGGGCGGCGAACTACATCACCTTCGAGGACTGGAACTTGTATGATAGCAACCCGAACTGGCGGGAGGCGACCACGGGTACGTTGGAAGAGAAAAGGGTCAAGCTCGCCGACCCGCGCATCCGGGCGGCCCTGCGCGAGGATTACGATTCCGGCGCCACCAAGTCGCTCGATTTCCTGTTCGGGGAGCTAGGAGCCTTCATTGCCCATAAGGTTAGCAAACCGGAACTGAAGAAATACGAAGGAATGTCCGTTGGCGAGATCGCTCAGAAAGAGAACAAGCACCTAATCGACGCTATGCTCGACTTGTCTGTCGCTGACGATATCAGGACCATTTGGCAGGGACCAATTATCAATAACGATGTGGAAAACTACCGTGAGATCATGGGTTCTCCGTACACGCTCCCTGGTGTGTCGGATGGCGGCGCTCACATCAAGTTCATCACGCCTGGCACCTATTCCACGGATATGCTGACCTGGATGGTGCGGGATTCCGGCATCCTGTCTCTCGAAGAAGCGCACTACCGGCTCAGTTACCTGACCGCATGGGCGGGCGGTATTACCGATCGCGGCTGTTTGCGCGAAGGTATGGCGGCTGACATTATTGTCTACGATCTCGAAAATCTCAAAATTCTGCCGCCGGAAGTGGCGCATGACCTGCCCGCGAATGAGTGGCGTCGTGTGCAAAAGGCTGAAGGCTATCGATGGTTCATGATCAATGGCCAAGTCACTTTCGAGGATGGAAAGTGCACGGGCGCGACCGCTGGTCGCTTACTCCGTGGCGGGCAAGCGGCGTAACGCCTTTAGTACTGAGTCCTGAGAACCACTGTTGAATGCGGAGTCCTGAGCGTTGCACGACACACGCGTTCTTCCTCAGGACTCAGAACTTCCTACTCAGGACGTCCATATTTGTCTGATGATGTCTGTTTAGAATGGACACACTTTCGCCCCGCGCACTGATGCGGGGCGGTCCGTACAGCGGCTATACCACGCCATCACCCGAGGAAACTCTGCCTTGAGTTTGAGATCCCCGCTCGCGTTATATCCCCAATCCAGACACCCAACCCAGGGAAACGTAGCAATGTCAGCAATCGTATATGCATTGCCAACCAAATAGCTCCCTTCAGCAAGTCGCGTTTCCAACACCCCCAAAATTCGCCGCGTTTCATTCGTATACCGCTCGATTGCGTACGGCAGTTTCTCTTTAGCAAAACGATAGAAATGACCAAACTGGCCGAACATTGGCCCGACGTTGGCCATCTGAAAGAACAGCCACTGAACGCACTCGCTCCGTCGACGTGGATCAGCCGGCAGTAACTTGCCAGTCTTCTCCGCTAGATGAAGAAGAATGGCTCCTGATTCAAAAATCGCCAGCGGTTTTCCATCGGGGCCGTCGGGGTCAACGAGCGCCGGAATTTTAGAGTTTGGGCAAACCGCCTTGAATTCGCCGGTAAACTGCTCGCCCTCTAGAATATTGACTTTGTGAGCCTCATACGGCAGTCCCAGCTCTTCGAGAGCAATACTCACCTTTTGCCCATTGGGCGTCGCAAGCGAATACAATTGAATCCAGTCAGGATGCTCAATAGGCCACTGCAAGTTTGTACTCACGCCATCTCCCTTCAACTAGAAAAACAGAGGCCGAGACGTAGAACCTCGGCCTTCCTTTTGAACCTACAAAACTTTTCAGTCCGGCAGTGTATGCCCAAACGCTTTAGAGCCCGTACACCTGCCGCGCCGTGTCACACACGATCTTACGCCGTTGCTCTTCAGGCAGATTGCCGAAGCGTTTCGTAACAATTTCTTGCGAACGTGGGAATGTCGCCGCCGTATGTGGATAGTCGGATGACCACATAATATTATCTGGGCCATAACGATGCAGCGAATCCACGAACACTGGGTCGGCAATAAATGTTGCGTAGACCTGGCGTTTGATATACTCACTGGCTCGCATCGGCAGCTTCAACCCTCCCAGCGCTCCCAGGCGATGCTGCACCGTATCGAGCCGATACATGAAATAAGCCATCCAGCCCACATCATTCTCAGCTGAGACAATCCTCAGACGGGGGAATTTCTCTAGCACACCGCCGAACACCAGCACGGAAATCGAGCGTTCGATTTGATGATGCAGATTGGCGAGCGAGAGCAAGAAGCTCTTGCCGCCAGTTGGATTCGCGCCCGTGCCGCCGCGAGCCGTAAGGATATGTAGCGACAGCGGCATATTCAGATCTTGCGCGGCAGCCCAAAACGGCTCGTAGTCGGGATGACTGTAGGGACGATCGTCCGGCGGCTCCGCCCAGATCATGGCGCCGCGCATCCCGAGCTTGGCGATACGTTGGAGTTCCGTAACCGCCGAGGGAATATCTTCGAGCGTGATA
>JBFWZL010000060.1:0-18025 GCA_050185455.1 Binatia bacterium
TGGGGTGAATCACTGGTCATGGTATGGTGGCATTTACTCTGAGCCAAAGGATCTTTTTCCTAACTTTGCGATTGATCCGGAAACGGTGGGAGAAGTATGGCCGGATTACGGATGGGGCCCTGCGGTCCTCGACGCGTTCAAAAGAACACGCAACGGTGCGTTGGTCGGCGTCCGCACGATGAAAAAGTTCAACTGGAAAATTGGTGATGAGGTCGCGCTGCGCGGCAGTGTGTTTCCCGTAAATCTGACCTTCAAGATTGTCGGGGAGATTCCGGAAAAAGGCAATCCGGTCGTGCTGTGGTTTCCACGACAATATCTTGAAGAGGCGATGCAGCCCTATGGAGGCTTCGGCAAAATTGGGATGCTCTGGGTCCGCGTTGATCGCCCAGAGAATGTGAACACAGTCATGGCGACGATTGACGATCTGTTTCGCAATTCAGAAGCGGAAACCGCTTCTGAGACCGAGCGGTCGTTCTTTGCGAATTTTCTCAGCTCCTTCGATGGCATTATTAACGTCATTATGGTGGTTGGCTTTCTAGTTGTGGCCGCCATCGTCCTGATCGCCGCCAACACCGCCGCCATGAGCGTGCGTGAACGGATCGGTGAAGTCGCGGTTTTGAAGACAATCGGCTTTCGCCGTCGGACAGTGTTCTTTCTACTGTTAAGCGAGGGGCTCTTCATCGCCCTTGTTGGCGGTATTCTCGGCGCCGTCCCTGCTTACGTGCTCCTCAATGCCGGTAATAGTTCATGGTCGCCATTTCTTGGCCCGCTGGGAATGTTCATCATGCCGATGTCGGTGATGATCCAAGGGGTTTTCCTAGCCTTACTCGTAGGGTTCTTATCGGGCGTTATTCCTGCGCGTGGCGCCGCGCGTCTCAATGTGGCAATGGCGTTGCGACAACTTGCTTAACAGCGAGAAATTTATGGCTCGTTCACTTCGCTCATTTTATGGCTCACTCACTTCGCTCTATGGCTCATCGTTCTTGCTATAAGCCATATGCTATCTGCCAAACATGACTCTTCCTTTCAAATACAATCTTCGCAATCTCACTGTGCGCAAGATGACGACGTTGGCCACTGCGGGTGGGATCGCACTGGTTGTGGTGGTGACCATTCTTTTGCTCTCGCTCATCGTCGGACTCCAGAAAATGTTGGCGGTGACAGGCAATGAAAATAACCTCGTTGTCCTGCGCAAAGGCGCGACGAATGACGGGTCGAGTAGCGTGACCCGTGAGGCTGTGCAGGCGCTTCGGTATCTTTCAAACATCGACCGCACGTCGGAAGGCGAACCGCTTGTCTCACCGGAACTCATTATTCAGCCGTTCGCTCGGCCTAAAGGAGGAGGACGGGAGAACGTACTGGTGAGAGGCGTTAGCCCGACCGCGCTGCTCGTGCACGACAAAGTGCGCATCCTTGCAGGTCGAACGCTTCATCCTTCATTAGGAGAGGCGATTGTCGGCCTCGCCGCCTCACAACGGTACCAAGGGGCGGGGCTTGGCGAAACGCTACAGTTTGGACGCCGCGACTGGAAGGTCGTGGGCATTTTCACCGCAGGCGGATCGGCATTCGAATCGGAAGTCTGGGTTGACGTGGAAGACCTCTTTACCGACGCCAATCGCGCTACCTATTCAGGGGTGCGGCTGACGGTTGCGCCAGGCGCTGACAGAGATGCGTTGATCCGCCGCATTGCCGATGATCCACGCATTTCTCTCGAAGCGAAACCGGAAGTCGATTACTACACGGAGCAGGCCGAAGGCGCAAACACGTTATATGGGCTGACCGCGGTGCTCGCTCTCATCATGGGAACGGGCGCGGTCTTTGGCGCCATGAATACCATGTTCGCAGCAGTAACTCATCGCACAGCGGAAATCGGCACGCTCCGAGCCTTGGGATTCAGGCGCGCCACCGTGCTTACCTCTTTCATCACTGAGTCTCTATGTCTTGCCGTTCTTGGATATATTGGCGGGGTCGTGCTCGGCGCAAGCGCGATTTTTTTGATAAACACGATGATCAATGGGGTGGCGTTTAACCTTGCCTCATTTTCCACGGCGGTGGTGACTCTCCGACTTTCGCCGACAATCCTCATGATTGCTTTTCTTCTGGCCGTGGTCATGGGACTCCTCGGTGGTTTCTTGCCTGCAAGACGCGCCGCGCGCCTGGGTGTCATCGACGCCCTACGACACGCCTAGCTGACGGAAATAAAAGGGGTGTCGTAGTTCGCATCGCCCTTCTGCTAAGTGTTCTCTATATGGCTGAGGATGTGTCCTTTCGTCCCGATAACAAACTAAGCGGATTACGACTTGACCCCGCCATGCGACAACCCCATGGGCGGGGAGTCCTCTGGTGGATCGTCCTCGCGATGGGGCTTGCCGTTTTGATCGGTAGTGCAAGCTTTTGGCTCTACCAAAAAACCCTCGGTCGTCCTCCACAAGTGCAAGTCGCCTTTGCGCGGCTTGTCGGCGCAGACGCACAGTCGGTCGGCGCCGTGCTTTCCGGGGCAGGCTACATTGTTACGGGAGATCGTTACATCTCCATTGGCGTGCGCGTTCCCGGCCGTATTGACGCCTATGAAGCTCAAGAAGGTGATTTTGTCCATAAAGGCGATATTCTCGTCCGCCTCGATGATCGTGACTATCAGGCGGCTCTCAAAAAGGTGGAAGCGAATCTTGCCTTGGCGAAGGCCAATCTTGTGTTGAAGCAAAAACAAGAAGACCGGATGCGGGAGCTGTATACACGCGGCTTAGTGGCGGCGCAGGAACTTGACGTGGCCGAAAATGCTCTCGCCGTTGCTCAGGCAGAAGTGCACCAGGCCGAAGCCGATGTCCTGTCGGCGCGTGTCAATTTAGATTATACACGGCTCACGTCACCAACTGATGGCATCGTTTTGGCCAAGTTGAAAGAGGTCGGAGAGATTGCCGTGCCAGGAGGTTTTGCTGGCGCCGGAGATTTGCTCCGTATCGCCAATCTGAATGACGTGCGTGCGGAAGTTGATATTAATGAGGTTGATTTTCGTCGCGTGCGGATGGCGCAGCAAGTTGAGGTTGTTCCAGACGCCTACCCCGACCGGACATACCCAGCGCAAGTTGTCAAAATCTATCCGCAAGCGAATCGGCAGAAAGGTACGCTCAAGGTCGAGGCGAAACTCGCGAAAGTTGATGAATATCTGCGGCCTGATATGTCCGTTCGCCTCAATTTCCTGGCCGACGCGCCCAAAACGGATGGCGCGCCGCGCATTGTTGCGCCCAGGAGCGCCGTGCGCGGCGATGGTGAGCAGACCTTCGTGTGGACTATCCGCAACGGACAAGCCTATCGGACCTCCGTTCGTACTGGAGAGGATTTTGGCGATTCCGTGCAGATTACCGACGGTTTAGAAGGTGGAGAGGCGCTTATTGTTGCCGGACCGGATTCCTTGCAGGACGGGATGCCGGTGGAAACTCTCAGCTCGAACGCTCCTCGTTAAACGCCGATCGGCCTCCGCGACTTTACTGCGATCTTCTATTGATTGTATCAAGTTGAGCGAGGAGCGCGCAGAATGTTTTGTTGAGAGGAGTAGAGACCTGGAAGCGTTCGCCAAAGCGCACGACCGCGCCATTGAGCGCGTCGTATTCCAGGCGTTTTCTTTGTCGGAGATCTTGCGCCATCGAGGTAGGAAATACCGCCATCGTCGGACTTTGACTGCTTTCAATGTGTTCGTCGGCACGGGAGGTTGCCAGAGGTAGCCCTTGGGCTCGGGCAACGGCAATGACTTCACGCATCGTCTCACGAATAAGCGCTCGGGTGTGTGGGGTAGTCAGTACTTCGCCGACGGTGCTGCGCGTCAGTGTAGCGACCGCATTGAAGGCCGCATTCCACATCAGTTTATCCCACAAGGTAGTGGTGATATCGGTGGATAGTTCTGCTTGAATACTGGCGGCAAGAAAACTTTTCTCTAACTGCTCTGCTCGTGTTGTCCGCTTCCCGTGCCGCTCGCCGAATACCAACCTGCCCGAGAATGAATGAAGCACGGTTCCTGGAGCGGTGAGTTCAGCGCCAATATATACCATGCCGCCGAGCACCTGTATTGCTCCGAGAGCGCGAGTCAGAATATCTTCATTTTCCACGCCGTTTTGTAATGACAAGATAAGAGTGCTCGGGCCGACCGCTGGTTGGATCAACTCGGCAGCTTTTTTGGTGTCGTATGATTTCACGCAGATGAGCACGAGGTCGCAGATACCGACTTCATCAAGCCGGTCAGTCGCGGTCACTTGGGCGAGTTGAAGATCACCATGCACACTCTTGATAGTCAACCCGGAAGTTTGCAGCATGGCCAGATTTTCACCTCTGGCGATAAAAATCACATCGTGTCCTGCGTGTGCAAGCTTGCCGCCATAGAAACAGCCGACGGCGCCCGCGCCCATGACGAGAACTTTCATCAGAACTTCACCTGTGGAACTTGTTTCGCGCTTTCTGGCGCTTCGAAGTATTTTTCGGGCTGGAAGCCGAACATGCCGGCAGTCAACATGGCGGGAAACTTCTGAATGTAGGTATTATACTCTTGCACAGTTTCGTTATAACGTCGGCGTTCCGTCGCAATGCGATTTTCAGTTCCAGCGAGTTCATCAGATAGTCGCGCGAACTGTTGATTTGCTTTTAAGTCGGGATACCGTTCTGCAATCGCGAGCAAACGAGACAACGCCGACGACACCTGGTTCGCCGCGTCGATCTGCTCGGTGCGGCTACCAGCGCCAATAAGCTTCGCTCGTGCGTTGGCTATATTCTCGAAAATTTCTTTCTCATGAGCCGCGTAGCCTTTCGTCGTCTCGACCAGATTGGGAATCAAGTCATTGCGCCGCTGGAGTTGATTCTCGACTTGGGACCATGCGGCGGTAATCGCTTCTTTCATTGACACCATCGAATTGTACCCACAGCCGCTGAGTCCGCAGACACTACTGAGCAGCAGGCCTACGAGGACCATGCGGGGGAAAAAGCTGTGTCTCATCTGAAATGTATAACCTTGGTCAATTAACATTGGGGCCTCTCTTTTTCTTCTGCTCGAACTTACCAATCCCTTCCCGCACCACCGCCGCCAAATCCGCCGCCGCCAAATCCGCCAAATCCACCGCCATTGCCGCCGAATCCGCCACCGAACCCACTACCATAAGGTCGCCTGCCTCCGAAGCGGGTATAACGTGAACGACGTGTGCCAGTAAAGGACGCAAGGAGCACGGAGAAAAGAATAAAAGCAAAGAGTATCACGAGTGTAGGATCAAGTTCACCGGTTCTACTTCCCCGCGTACCAACCGAATAGGACGATACGCCGGTGAGCGTGACTCCATACTCTTGAGCTAGCACGCTGGCTATGACACGCACACCATCAAGAATGCCGCGTGCGTATTCTCCGCGCTTGAAGGCTGGAGTGATGTATTCGTCTTGAATCGCGCCCACCTTTCCATCAGGCAGAGCGCCTTCCACTCCATAGCCGGTGACAATGAACATCTTCCGGTCTTTTACTGCGACCAAAAAGACAACGCCGTTATCTTGCCCTTTCGCTCCCGGTTTCCAAGCCTCAGCGATTTTCATGGCATAGTCGAACGTACTCAACGGCTGCGTGGTGTCCACCGTTACAACGGCAATTTCCGCCCTGGTTTTTTCCTTGAGCTCCTGGAGAAGATCAGTCAATTGTTTGCGGGTTGAGTTGCTAATGATGCCAGCAAAGTCAGAGACGAACCCTTGTGGAGAGGGAATGCGCACTTCGTCTCCGCTCACACAATGAACGCTGAGAAGACACGCAAGAAGAGAGGTCAGGAACAACTGGCCAAGACTACGCATGAGAAGCTGGTTGGCTCGTCGGCGTGCGATCAATCACGTCGATAATTTGTTGGACTTCGGTCAGGTAATCACGAAAGAAGTCGATCAACGGCTCGGTCGGCCAGGGTTGTCGCCCGGCGCGAATGGCGATGAGTTGATGAATACGGGGTGACGTCAAAGAGAAATGACGTTCAAAACGGTTGAGTACGTCTTCGTACGTACTCACGTCGTTGTGCCTATGCAGTCGAAGCAAATGGCGCATCAAAATAAGAAACGTCTTGCTTGAATCAATCATAAGCGCATGGCAGCGAGGAACATCCTCCGCGCATTCCAGATAGAGCGCGCGGAGCCGGAGCAGTTTACTGCGCGCCTCGTGCTCCGCTTGAAAACGAAGATGTCGCACGTCGATCGTTAGATCTTGAAAAACATCTTCTCCCCACAGGACGCGATGCTGCGCTTGAATGTCATGGAGTTCCATAGGGAACACATCCCGCGCGCGGTCGAGGAAGGCTCGGTCCAGGAGTAATGGCAGGGCAAAGCCTTGTTTATGCCACGAGGTAATATGGGGCTGCAGCTTCTGGAGGATGTCAAACCGTATCTCTTTGACGACAATGGCCACATTAATGTCCGACAAATCTGGGACAAAGTTCGCACCAGCCCCGCTGCCGTATAAGATGACGGCCACAAGGTCGCTGAGTAAAAGCTGCCGGAGTTCCTGAGTAAACTCGACCAGTATTTTTTCCAACCAGGCGTTGCGCACTCCGCGCCTCACACATTGCTGAAGATGCGGGAAAGTATACGGTTCCGCCCTGTGCGAGTAAACGACGCCTGCTTGCGTGACGCCGACCCCATGGTGTAGACCCAATGTCCGCATGTTCACCGAATTTTTGGTTGCTCTTCAGTTTCTCACGATCGTTCGACTGCGAGAGGCATTGCCGTTCAATGAGGGGACACTTGGTCGATCCGGTGCGTTCTTTCCGATGATAGGGTTTCTGCTCGGTTTGACCGTCTGGGGGCTGGATATCCTATTTTCTTTTCTGGTTCCTCTTTCTCTCGCAAATGTGCTCTTAATTGTCACTTTAGCGGGGCTCAGTCGCGGTCTTCACCTCGACGGCTTGGCAGATAGTGCGGATGGTTTGTTGGGGAGCACAGACCGTCAACGGAGCCTCGCCATTATGAAAGATAGCTGTATCGGGACGTTTGGAGCGCTTGCGCTCATCGGTATTGTCGTGCTGAAGCTGCGAGCGCTCGATCTTTTGTCCGGAGTTGATAGGACCCATGCCTTGTTACTCAGTCCTATGCTCAGCCGTTGGGCATGCGTGGTCATGGCGTATGCCGCGCCCCCGGCGCGTGAAGACGGATTGGGGGCGCTCTTCGTGCGAGGAGTTCAATTCCGAGAAGTCATGCTCGCAAGCGTTTTTGTTCTCGTAGCTGGCTTATTGATTGTGGGGTTCCCCAATTTGCTCCTCCTTGGATTGTTTACCGGAATAGCATGGGGGGCGACGCGCTATTGTGAGCGTCGCCTTGGTGGGATTACTGGCGATACGATGGGAGCGGTAGGAGAGATAATTGAAACCGCTACTTTCTGCTTCTTCGCATCGTGAGAAAACCGCGGTGAAAGATATTAACGATTGTCTGCAGCGGCAAAGACTCGTCCGGCTTGCGGCCCATTTTTCCCTGTTACCAGTTCAAAGCCGACGGATAAACCTTTTTGAATCTCGTCGAAAGAAAGTCCTTCCAACGCGTCGCGATGGAAATAAACCTGTCCGTCAGGGGTCTGAATGTATCCATAGTCTTTCGTGCGAAAGACTCGAGCAATGGTGCCGGTCGGGTAGATAGGCGCTGGCGCTTTGATCGTCCGTTTTCGATTGTAACGGTGCTGGTGGTAGGTTTCGATTTCTCGTTCCGCTGCGGTTAAAGCGGCGCGAAGGGCAGGTAAGATCTGGATTCCTTTTTTCTTGACGGTCAGGGTTTGGCCGGAGACCGCTAACACAACTTGCACCTGGTTGTCGCCAAGATGGTGATGCGGATTGTGAGTGATCGTCACGCGGGCGCGAGTAATTTCGTTGGGGAAGTGTTCAGACTTCGTGAGCTTCCGTTCAATGAGATCTCGCCAACTCTGCCGAACTATGACGTTCCGTCCTTCGATCTCGACCTGCAGCATAGTTCCTCCTTCTGAGCATTAGAGTCAAATATCGCTTCAGCTTTTCTCTCGTGGAGCGAAGGCTACGCGTTAAGGACAGTGTACACGACTCTTTTTAGGACAAACAAGAAAAAGGCGAGAAAATCTACGGAGGAGAAAATCGGTAAGCAGGAAGGGCGGAGAGAGCATTTCCCTGCCTTGCTCATGCAGGGCAGGGAGTCACAGCTTATTCAGGCCTGCGCGTGGACAAGGTCCTTATCGTTCACCACGACATCGACCATAGGTTTGTCGCTGTGTTGTGTATGGAGAAGGAGCTGATGCTCCTTCCATTGCTTGAGCGCCGTTCGTAAGCGGCCAGGATGAATGCCAAGAATTTCGCAGATATTTTCGAACGAGAAGTACCAATGGGCATCCGTGGAATCGATCCATTCTTCCGCCTCCTGGAAGAGGCGACGCTCGTGTGGTTTACGGGCCATGAGGTAGGTCTGGAAACAATGAACGGCATCCTCTAGCATGGCTAAGAGCAAACGTTTTTCACCTTGAAGGGGTTTTCTTCCCATCAATGTGAAAAATTGCTCGGGCAAGAGGGTGTCGGGCTCGAACATAAATAGCTCTCCTCTATGGAATGAGATTAGTGGAACGGTGCGAATTGTGCTGGCAGAATAGCGAAATATCGGGTATAAGTAAAGCAAAAAATGCTTGAATATATTATTAGTAAATATGCATATTGAGACCCTGAAAGTCTTTTGCGACCTTGCGGAGACCGGCAGTTTTTCTCTTGCCGCGTCGAAAAACTTCATTACACAATCGGCAGTCAGTCAGCAGATTCGTAGTCTGGAAGATCGCTATGGGCGAGAACTCGTCGAGCGCTCGAAAGGGCACATTCGCCTGACGCAGGCCGGGCAGGTATTGTACCAAGCAGGAAAAGACATCGTTCAAAAGTACAAAGAAATTGAAGATTCGCTGCAAACGCTGTCACGGTCAGTAGTTGGGACGATTCGTGTCGCGACGGTCTATAGTGTCGGACTTTACGAATTATCGGCTCCCCTCAAGCGCTATTTACAAACCTTTCCAGATGTTACGGTTCATATCGAATACACTAGAGCCAACAAGATTTATGAGGAAGTCAGCCACAGCGATGTGGATCTGGGTATTGTTGCCTACCCCAGCAAACGGCCCCAAATTCTCGTCACGCCGTTTCGGGAGGACCGGTTGGTATTGATATGTGCGCCGCAGCATCCCTTTGCGCAAATGTCGCGCATTCCTTTTAAGAAACTGCAAGGCGAAAAGTTCGTTGGTTTTGAACGCGATGTCGCAACGCGGCGGGCGCTGGATCGCACGTTCCGTCAACATAACATCAAAGTGCAATATGTCATGGAAGTGGATAACATTGATACGATCAAGCGTATTGTTGAGATCGGTTCAGGCGTTTCGATCGTGCCAGAACCGTCCATCGAGCAGGAAGTCAAAAACGACACGCTCAAAGCCATCCAGTTCGCTGACGAGGTATTGATGCGTCCGCTGGGAATTATTTCCAAACGTGGACGGCGCTTTACCCCTGCGGCGCAGGAGTTCATAGATCTCCTCAAAGGAAAAGTCGACCGTCCTGTGGTAGCAAAACCTGACTCCACTTTGCAGGCGACGGCTTGACTACTCACTTTGCTGCAACAACGGCGACAAAGATGTCAAATGACCCACTAGTCTCGACGCGCTCGCGGCCTTTTACGTCTTTACCGCCAGTTGTGAAAATACGTAGGGTCCTTCAGGAATAACCGCCACTCGTGCGCCGTGCGGAAGTTCCGCGCAAACCGCTGCAACCGCCTCTGCTGGTCGTTCAAATACCGGTCCCCATAAATATTGACGGTCCCTAACCGCAATGCCCTGCGTACAAAAAGCAAGACGCGCTTTCTGGGCGACAAGCGCCAGTTTCTCCAATTGCCACTGGTCAATGACGACGGGTTCTTGTTCTGTCACCTTCAGACAAGCTCGCGCATCGGGAAAACGCCGGACAAAAGCGGTAAATTCCTGGCTGCCAAGTCCCTCCTGGCATGCCGCGACAAGCAAAATCGTTCCACCTTGCTTCACTATGTGTGAAGCCGCCGTCACGCCTTTAACGCTTTGATAATAAGTTAGATCGAGCGGATACCCTGCGCTTGTCGTCACTACTGCGTCAACCGGTTCGTTAAGCAGCGCCAGCGTCGCTTTGCGGACAAATTCCACCCCCGCGGCATGTGCTTTCCCTGGATCACCGGCAAATACTCGCGCGATCTGCCGAGACCGCGTGAGTGCTACATCGACAAGAAAGTCGTGCCGCGCCATTTCCGCGATTTCGAGGAGTTCGCGATGGAGCGGATTGTCAGGAAACGATCCTTCAACAACTCGGGGGTCGCGCATGAAGAAAGGACTATGCAGCCGTTTAATTGTCTCCTCTCCCGCCAACCCAGGAGCCACGAGCTTTCTCCCGCCGGAAAATCCGAGCATTAAATGCGGCTCAATAAAACCGAGCGAAATATGAAGATCGCTCTCTACAAATCGTCGGTCAAGGAACACTCGGGTGCCGGAACGCGTCTTGCCAAGATCACTATGAGCCGATGCATCACGAGCATCATGGGAGGCGACCGTATAGCGCCCTAGGATTTCCGGGCCGACAATTTCGAGTAATTCTTGCGGCGTCGCGGCTCGATGCAGGCCGGTTGCGATGAGAATAATAATACCAGCCGCAGGAATCCCTGCTTGCTCAAGCGTGCGTAAGACATGCGGCAATACGATACGGTTCGGTGCAGGTCGCGTAATGTCGCAAATAGAAATCGCCGCTGTACTCTTGCCTTGCGCCAACTCTATAAGTGCGGGAGCGCCGATCGGCTGAGATAGCGCGTTTGCGAGCGCGACGTCGGCGGACTCCACTGCATCAGCAAACTTCGCTTCCAAGACGATCGTTTGTATATGCGCAGGGAATTCGACTTCCGCTCCCTCGCGACCAAAGGCAAGCCTGACTTTCATATTTTCACCCTTTAACTTAAATGTAGCCGATGATTGCTCCATTGACAGCCCCATGCTTTCTCTCGCATAATCCCGCTCTGTTCGTCTCTCTATATTTGGACCGCGAAAAAGGAGGAGAGCATGGTGCAAAAAAGTCTGGAAGTACTCGTCCAGGAAATGGCTGATCGAGAAGCGATTCGCGAGTTGCCCCTCAAATATTGCCACTATGTCTGGAAAAAGGATGTTCCCGCGATCGTGAATCTGTTCACGGAAGAGGGAGAATTCGATGCGGGCGGAGCCCAGCTAGCGGCAAAAGGAAGAGCAGCTTTGCTCAAGGCGTATCAGGAAGGGTTGTCAACGCTCGAACCTCATCCGTTCATTCATAATCATGTTTTCGAACTTCATGGCTCCGACCGAGCAACAGGAAATTGCTATTTGGATCTGCGTGCTGTTCGCGATGGGCAAAGCATTATCGCAGCGGGTTATTACGATGACGAGTACGCGAAAATTGATGGCGAATGGAAATTCCGCTCACGCAAGTTTCATAGTCATCATTTTGGACCGTTAAGCGAGGGCTGGGCCCAGAAAAAATGACCCTTCCCTCTTCGCTTTTAGATAGGCAAACCCGGAAGAAAACAACCGGCGTCAAGACGAGAGATGATGGGACCGATTCTCAGCAGAAGCACTACCATTCGTATGAGTCTCTCGGCTGTCTAGCGTGTCTTTTTGTCCTTGCTGCTTGAAGAAGCGCTTATCTAGACCATGTTGGCGCATCTTTCGGTAGAGTGTCTTGACGTCGATGCCAGCGCTGCGTGCGACAAGGTTGATCTTTCCTTCGCACATCTCTAGTTGCTGAATCAGATACTGCTTTTCTTGCTCGTTCAACCATTCTTTCAATGGCATGGAAGGTGTAGGCTCTTTTTCCTCTACTATTCGTGGAGTGAGGTTCGCTTCGGGTAAATCAACCCTTTCAATCGTTCGTCCACTGGTAAGCACGATTGCGCGTTCCAGAACATTTTGCAACTCGCGCACATTGCCCGGCCACCCGTATTGCATGAGTTGTCCCATCGCTTGCGAGGCGAGGTTCGTGATGCGTTTCTTTTGCGCTAAGGGGTGATGACGTAAAAAGTCTTGCACGAGTAAAGGAATATCTTGCCGTCGTTGTTTGAGCGGAATCAGGCGAATGGGGATGACATTGATTCGGTAATAAAAATCGCTCCGCATTTGCCCTTGCGCCACCAGTTCTTCCAGCGGCACGTTACTAGCGGCAATCACGCGCATGTCAATTTGTACGCGTCGGCTACTCCCTAACCGTTGCACTTTCTGATCTTGCAGCACGAGTAGCAATTTTGCTTGCATGGCAAGCGACATACTCTCGATCTCATCAAGAAAAAGGGTTCCACCATTGGCGATTTCAATCTTGCCTGGCCGCGATTGATCCGCTCCTGTAAATGCCCCTCGCTCATAGCCGAACAGTTCACTCTCCAGAAGCGTCTCCGGAACGCCGGCACAGTTAATCGGAATAAATGGTCCCTTACGGCGAGCGCTCTGCAGGTGGATTGCGCTTGCTACCAGTTCTTTGCCCGTTCCCGTCTCCCCCTCTACAAGGACAGTCACATCAGTCGCTGACACCATACGAATGGTTTCGAAGACTTTATGCATTTCAGGCGTTTTACTAAGCATGCCGCCAAATTCATAGCGGTCCTTTAACGTCCGGCGGAGATGGCGAATTTCGGTAAAAACCCACGCTTTTTCGAGAACCGCACTCGTCGATTCTTGGATAGCGGCGGCGGTGAAAGGCTTGACAATATAGTCACTTGCCCCGAGCTTGAGGACGTCTACGGCATTGCCGATGTCCGCATGGCCGGTCACGACAATCACCGGCACATCCGGGCACTCTCGTTGAATCCACTCCGTCAGTTCTACTCCGCTCATGCCCGGCAAGCGAATATCGGAGACCACGAGGTCGATGTTTCCAGATTCCAGGCGCTCCACCGCCTTCTCTCCTGAAGAAGCGACCTCTACCGTATAACCACTAAGTGAATAGAGACGTTCGAGCTGTTGACAAATTAGGGGATCGTCGTCCACAACAAGGATACACGGCGTGGGTGCTTCGTTGTGGGCTTCCTCCTCTATCTCGCGCGCGCGCACTCGGGTAGATGTCGAACGGGTTCTTCCTCCACTCGATTCCGAATTGTTATCATTCCACGCAGACATGACCTTCCTCTTTTCCCGCTCTCTCGGACACGATGGTATCGGACAGAACTTCTAGCAGTAGAGTGAAGTGAGCATGGCGGGGGCTTGTTTTCTCAAAAGTCACTTGACCATGCCGATTATGAAGAGCTTGTTGCGCGAGTACGAGCCCTAATCCAGCTTGGTAATTATTTACTCGCCAGAAGGGTGTAAAAATTTTACTTTCGTCAATGTCTAATGTTCTTGCCCCGTAGATTTCCACCTTTATTTCCACTAATGTCCAAGCCTGCCCCTCCCGTACGCCAGACCGCACGATAATTTCTCCTCCTTCCGGGGGTAATATCCCACGAGCACAACGAAAGATTCGCTCCAGCACTCGACTCAGAGCGAACCAATCGTATTGGAAAGACAAAGGCTCCTCTGGGTACTGCAACCGAATATGGTTATCTTCTTCCCCCGCCTTCATCACGCCGCGCATAGTCTCAATCAATACATCTTTTATGCTTCGAGTTGAAAGATACAGCTCTGGAGGGAAAAAATATTCTTGCACTTCTCGTAGCAATCGACTGGCTCGCTCAATGCCAAGCATGACGGTTTGACATTCCAAGGCTTCCGGCTGGCTGAGCTGGAGAAGGTCAACTCCCATGCCAATACTTTGCAAACAGTTTTGTAGTTCATGAAGAACTCCATCGAGCACGACTTCTTTTGTGAGTTTCTCCTCGGTTGGCCGTTTGATCAAGTGTAATTTTTTACGCTTCGCGATCGAAGACGACAGCTCGACAGGGGGGATCTTCTCTGCAGGTTGCCACTTTTTATGCATGGCTATCCTCCAGGAAGACAGGTTGAGGCGGTTTCAGCCACGCATGGGTAGTTCTCTCCATCTTTTTTCACTCCCTTGACGCAATGGCGAGCTTTGGGCTCATGCCATTCAGCACAGCTAATCGGCTGTTCGGGAATGGTCTTAACCGCCCTTGCACGTGAACAGTGGAGAGGCCCCAGGAACGCATGGAACAAGAGGCAGGAGGCCGCGAATAGTTTTGGTCTCTAAGCAACATGAAGATCCGGCTTCTTTTCTTCCCTCTTCGCTTCCCCTGCCCAAGAAGCAATAATAGAAGGGAAATTTCTCTGGATTGTCGATGGCGTTGCGAACTGAGACGAGTCTCAGGGTATAAAATACCTAACCGATAAAGTCAAGAAAAAATGTACTTTTGTATCTTCAATCAAGCGGTCCTCATTTTTTCTTTTCCGCCTCTTTTTCAAGGCTTAGCCTCTAGTTTTTAGTGCATGGGAAGACGACTGTTCACCGTTTCGGCGTGGTCTGTAACACTTTAGCGAGAATCTGATCCGCAGTAATATTTTCTGCTTCAGCTTGAAAATTCAACAAGCAACGATGCCGAAGAGCTGGGAGCACTATATCGATAATATCCTCAGCGCTGACGTTTGCTCGATGATCGAGCAAAGCATTTACTTTAGCGCCTAGCGTTAAGGCTTGCGCTCCGCGCGGACCTGGGCCATAGCGAAAATACTGAGAGGCCTCTGGAACCGTCCCTTGCTCGTCCCCAGGTGTGGCGGCAGTAATTAAACGCGCGATATAGGTGCTTAATGGGGGAGCCAAAATGACTTGCCGGACAAGCGATTTCATCTTTTCCACCACTTCTTGTGAGCGGTCTATAGGAAGGATTGTTTTTGCTTCATAACGCGATTCTGTTGTGGTGCGCGCAAGAATTTCCGTCAGCTCGACAGCAGTTGGTGGACGCACGAGCAGCTTGAAGAGAAAACGGTCCAGCTGGGCTTCCGGCAAGGGGTAGGTCCCCTCAATTTCGATCGGGTTTTGCGTGGCCAACACAAAGAACGGGGATTCAAGCTTGTAGGTTTCACCAAAGACTGACACTTGGTGTTCTTCCATTGCCTCAAGAAGAGCGGACTGTGTTTTCGGCGTGGCGCGATTTACTTCATCCGCCAAAACGATATTGGCAAAAATCGGTCCCTGTTTGAATTCAAAATGACGGCCCCCGGCGCCGTCGGCGAGAATCTGGGTTCCCACTATATCTGAGGGCATCAAATCAGGGGTGAATTGGATTCGTTTGAAATTCATTCCGAGCGTATTGCTCAAGGTTTTGACCATCAACGTTTTACCAAGTCCCGGAGCGCCTTCGAGGAGGACATGTCCACCAGCAAAGAAGCTAGTGAGTACTTTTTGGACAATGTCCCGTTGTCCTACGATCACTCGCCCGACTTCTTCTTCAATTGAGCGAAACATTTGGACAAATTCTTTTATTCGTTCTTCTGGTAATGCCATGGATAGTTTCCGATGAAGTAGCCTAGATTTCCACACGGCAGAGCAAGCGTCCGTGCGGACTACATTGGTCATTTTACTCTTTAAGAATTGCGCGATATTCTAAGGGAATAGGTTGTTTCCCCTGTGCCTGTTCAGGAACCGATTCTTTGAGTGGCGCGTTGCTGTATGGAGTTTTCGGCGCGGTGCGACCAGTATTCGTTGTTCGTGTCCCTTTATCCGTCTGCGCATCCTGACTAATAGGCACGCGGACCTTCACAAAATGAGTGTCTTGAGTGAGAAATCCACCCCCTGGTTGATCGCCGGATTTCACAGAACGTTCCCCTTTTCCCTGCCCCACTGTCCCCTTCCCTTCGCTCCGTTTATTCTGCTCTTCCCCAGTTCCCTCTGCGTCTCCTTTTTGAGTTTTTTGATTCTGAGCTTGATCGTTCTGCCCTCCTCCAAAACGAGTCGGGTCAATTCCAGGAGAAAGGCCGTCTTTCATTTGTTCTTGAGAAGGTTGTTGGCCAACTCCAGAGGCATCGTGTGGAGAGCGTTCTTGGTTATTTTTCTGGTCTCGAGGAAAATCAAAAGTAATCCCTCCTCCCTCTTGACGAGGTTGGGATTGATTGCTTTCCTCTCCATTTTGTTTTGCATTCTGCGGTAATGCCTTTCCTGTAGCAGTGGTAGAGGTAGATTTCTGGGATTGTCCTTCACTGTCATCGGTATTTGCCGATGACGTATTTCCCTTCTGTGAAGAGCCTTTCTCACTTCCTTCTTCACCCTGTCCGTCCCGACTCTTGCTCGCGAATATCTCTAAATCAAAAGGGAGTATCTGTGGGAACGGAAGATCAAGATTCAGGCGCTTCCGAGCTTCTTCGACCAATTGTTGTTTCTCTTGCAGGGACAGGGTGGGATTCTTTAGTTGTCGCGCTAGAGCAGACAATTGAGCTCCGATCATTTGCTCTTGCGGAGTTGAAGTTTGTTGCAGAAGATGATGCGCTACCTCTGCCAATGCCTCTATTGTTTCGTCTGGAATCTCACGTTGAGACAACACTATGGAGTCGTCTGGGAAAAGGGCAGAAAGAGAAGAATGAATGCGCGCAAAGTGAGAGAATAATAGAAACAGTAACAGACTAAACAAAGCGCCACATACAGAGAAAAGTATTCGTTTATCGAACGAAAAAGGAAGGTCACGTTCTGGCCGAAAAGATCTCCCCAGCCGTTCAGTCTGTCGTTGAATAACAGAATAGAATGCCTCTTCTGTTATTTCCAGCGGAGCAGAAATGAGAGTCAAAAATCTGTCTTTCCCTTCCACTTTGTCATCGACGAGGGTAGCAGCAGTTTCAAGGTCCACCGTGACTCGTGCTTTCCATAACGCTACTCCTAAGAATCCACAGCATATTAAGGGAGGAAGAAAGGACAATATCTGAGGGAAAGAGAATAGATTCAGAAGCAAGAGACTGAAAACCCAACTGCTTACTGCTAAAGGGATGAAGAAACCAAAAGCACTCAAACGCTTTTGTCGCAGTAGCCGGTCGCGAACCTTTTGAAGAAGCGCAAGGCGTATAGCCATTTACGACCGGCCTTTCTGAAAACGTCGAACTGCCCGGTTGTGAGCTGAAAGATCAGCGGAGAATTCGTGTGTGCCGTCTCCTCTCGCTACGAAATAGAGATAATCGCTTTGCGCTGGATTAAGAGCCGCCAGTATAGATTCCATGCTCGGGCTAGCGATAGGGCCAAGGGGCAGTCCACGTGAAAGATAGGTGTTGTAAGGCGAAGGGGTCACGAGGTGTTGACGAGTTAAATTACCATTGAAATTACTAATACCGTAAATAACACTCGAATCACATTGGAGTGGCATCCCTTGGCGAAGTCGATTGTGAAACACCGCAGAGACGAGATTACGCTCGGGAGCCGTTCCTGTTTCCTTTTCGATAAGAGACGCTAAAGTGAGCATTTCATGAACATCAAATTCAGATGAGTTTATACTTCGATATAGTCCTGGACTCATCGCCGCGTAAAAGCGCTCGATCATACGGCCTAGGATCTCTTCTGACGATGCGCGTCGAAAGAATTGATACGTCGCGGGATAGAGGTATCCTTCCATTCCCTGTGGAGGTAATCCCCAACGCGCGAGAAAGTTCTGGTCAGTGTTAAGGCAGAGGAACTGTTCTTCCGCTCCAAGCCCCTTTGCTGCTAATAGCGCCGCAACCTGTTTAAACGTTGCCCCTTCCACAACCGTGACAGTTAAGCGAAGGGTTTTTCCTTGTATCAAAACGCGCAGAAGCTCGAGTGGAGAAAGCGCCGTTGTGAACAGATATTCTCCGTTCTGAATCTTACGATCCGCTCCAGTGGCGCGGGCCCACAAAGAGAAGAATCTTGCATTGGTAATCAACTTTTCAGCGGCAAGCTTCTCCGCAGTTGCCTGCAAGGTTGATCCTTCAGGAATGAAGATACGAATAGGATAAGATGATGAAGGACCTGGAGTATTTAAGAACCGGTAACCTAACCAGGCGGCAAAACCGGTAAAGCAAATACAAAACAACAGCCCAGCGAGAAGTCGCTTGGTCATGCGCCTTCACCCTACCATTGCTCAAAAGACAAGACAACTTTGTCGAGCAACGGAGCGACGGGTAAATTTTCTG
>JBFWZL010000061.1:0-17878 GCA_050185455.1 Binatia bacterium
CGTGGAAGACGCGGCAAGACAAGTGTCTGACTTTCCCGCCTGTGGGCAGGTAGCTCAGTCGGTAGAGCAGAGGACTGAAAATCCTCGAGTCGACGGTTCAATTCCGCCCCTGCCCACATTTTTTCTCACGGTAAATTGTGCAGGTAAATGACAGGATGAGTGATGGCAAACGAAGATTCGGGCACCTCCTTACCTGCCGTGAATGCGCAATCTCACTAGTCATGCCTATGACGAGAAACTGGCTGGCAGTGTGTACGACTACATCATGCGTGACGGGCTTCGCCTGTTTCAACAATTGAGCAAAGCAACGGAATCATGGCAACTACAACCGAACTGACGAATGGACTGTCGCGAGGCATACTTGCGGAGTTACAAGAGGTGTTTGCCCGTTGCCCTGCAGTTGAGCGGGTGTTGCTTTTTGGCTCCCGCGCCACTGGGTTTGCGAAACCGGGCTCGGACATTGCTCTTGCCGTCATCGCACCCGGCATGAGCCAACGCGAGTTTTCGCGGTTATGGAATGAACTGGAGGATTTGCCGTTGGTGTACACGCTCGACATCTTGCATTGGGACCAACTCACCCAAGAAACGCTGAAAGCCAAGATTCTCAAAGAGGGCAAGGTTGTGTACACAGCGCGCGATCAAGACAAACTGGAACGTATCGAGGTTGAGGGCGGAAAATAGTTAACGGTTCAATTCCGTTCCTCCTCACATCTCTCCCCAAAAATCGAGAAGCTCACGCGCCGCGAACGAAGAGACGTTGAGGGGAAGGCGCGGCGACACGGTCGGTAAGAGTTGGTATAACGGGTCGCGGTACTCGCAGGAGAAACCGAAGTCGTCGAGGTGGTCTCGCAGCGGGTGAGCTTTGCCTCCTCATCCTCACTTAATTCCACCTTCGCCTTTTTCGCCAGTAGTTCGTTGTGTTCCTCTAACTTCCGCAGCGTTGGGGCATCCAAAGAGTCAAGCACGTCAAGGAGAAACTCTTTCTGTTTGTTTGCTATTTGTTCTTGCTTAATAGAATTTGGAGTAATCTTCTTGAGCAGTCCCTGGACCCATTATTGTATTGCATAGGACTGCAAAACCCTTTTCTCCTTTTCTTCCATCGTGACCTCACACTCTTCGTATACAAAGAGTCAAAGGAAGAATGCCCTGAAGGCCGGGCTTTCTATCTTCTCAATCTCGTTTTCCTCAGAGGCTTCCGATTCGAGGACAGACCTTCCTCATCTTTTGCTTGAATCGGGCGTTAAATTAGTCAATGGTTCCGGCTTGGCGCAAGTCTTCCCCAATCGCTTCAAACTGCTCCAGCGCCGTCCGTAAATCCTCGGCGATATCGGCGGCAATCACATCAGGGTCTGGCAGGTTGGCTGAATCCTCCAGGCTTTCATCCTTGAGCCAAAAAATGTCGAGGCTGACCTTGTCGCGTTGCAGCAGTTCTTTGTAGGCGTATAGCCGCCATCGGCCTGTCGGGTTTTTTTCAGACCACGTCGCCTGCCGCTCGTGTCGGTTCTCCGGGTGGTAACACGCCACAAACTCATCAAGATCGGACCGCTTGAGCGTATTGGTTTTGAGCGTGAAGTGTTGATTGGTGCGCAAGTCATAAATCCACAGTGTTTTGGTCCAGGGTGTTTCGCTGGCCGGCTTTCTGTCAAAGAACAGCACGTTGGCCTTCACGCCTTGGGCGTAGAAAATGCCGGTGGGCAGGCGCAGCAAGGTATGCACGTCGCACTCATGCAGGAGCTTTTTCCTGACTGTTTCCCCAGCGCCGCCTTCGAAGAGCACGTTATCCGGCACGACCACGGCAGCACGGCCATTGATCTTGAGCAGTGTTTTCACATGCTGGACGAAGTTCAACTGTTTGTTGCTGGTGGACGCCCAGAAGTCATCACGCACCACCGTGAGCGCCTGCTTTTCTTCTTCTCCCTCTTCATTCACCACTAACACGCTCGATTTTTTACCAAACGGAGGATTGGTCAGCACCACTTCGAACCGCTTGCCGGGATCAGCCCGCAGGCTGTCATCGGTCGTCACCGGTGGAGGGACCTCATCTCCAGAAGGACCGATGCCATGCAACAGCAGGTTCATGGCGCACAGGCGGGTGACATTATCCACGATTTCCACGCCGTGGAGAGCGGTAAGTTTGAGATGGCGTCTTTGGTCTCTATCAAGAGTCGGATAGTGAGAGACGATGTAGTCATGCGCCGCCAAGAGAAAACCGCCGGTGCCGCAGGCGGGATCACAAATCATCTCGCCCGGCGTTGGACGCATGACCTCCACAATGGCTTTGATCAAGGAGCGCGGCGTAAAGTATTGGCCCGCGCCTCCTTTGGTGTCCTGCGCATTTTTTTCCAGCAGCCCTTCATAAGCGTCGCCTTTCACATCAGCGTCAAGAGTGCTCCACTGTTCGCGATCGATCAGGTCCGCGATTAGTCGGCGCAGTTTGGCCGGATCTTGGATTTTATTCTGCGCCTTGCGGAAGATAATGCCGAGCATGCCTTTTTTCTTGCCCAGTTCTTCGAGGATATGGCGATACTGTATTTCAAGCGCATCGCCGTCTTCAGCCATGAGGCTGGGCCAATCATAGCCTTTGGGGATGATGGACGGACGTTTCCACGGCGGTTTGGTCTGTTCGTAGGCCATTTTGAGAAAGAGCAGATAGGTGAGTTGCTCAACATAGTCACCGTACGAGAGGCCATCATCACGCAAGACGTTGCAGTAGTTCCACAGCTTCTGAACGATTTGTTGGGAGTGGTTATTAGTAGCCACTTATGTTCTCCGTAGGGGCGCACGGCCGTGCGCCCCTACATGCTTGGTATTGCCGTATTCCGCCGCCGTAGGGGCAACCGGCCGGTCGCCCCTCCAAAATCACGTTCACATTACACGAGTAAGGCATCCAACCACGGTCGATCTTCACTCCTGAGTCCCATAATGGTGGACCGCGCCGCCGCTGAATACTCGGCGGTGTCCGCTAAACATTCCCCCAAGAACTCAACGGCTCTCCTAAATTTCTCTTCCGCTACAGACGAACCTCGACTGTATTCCCTCCATGCCTCGTCCCCTTCCCCAATCATACGCTGACATTCACGGCTGACTGCTAGCCGGGCTTCTTTTATGCCACTGTGGTTGAGATGGTAAATCTCAATGGATTCCTTCGCCCGTCTGAATGGCCACGCTTTTTCATCGCTCGAGTTCGGTCGCGCAGTTCCGTCTTCATCAAACCAGAGGAGTGTAGGGTCTGCCCGCACTGTCGGATCGAGGAGGACAGGTTGTTCGTCAGAGATTATACCCTCCGGAGTACGACAGCGTTTCGCCTCCTCACGCAGGGGGAATCGATCAGCCTTGCCTCCTTTTGTTCCGGTTTTCGGATCTTCTCGCCGACTATTACAATACGTGCAGCAAAAGCGGAAGTTCTGCCAGGCAAATGCGAGCCACCAGTACCCATGATGATCATCACAGCCTTCTTCGCTCACTCGGTTTTTCGGGCGGAAATGATCAACCTGCATGTCCGATCTCTCTTGCCTCGCCTCGCAGTACCAACATTTCTTGAAAGAGAGATTTCCAAGCAACTCCTTGAGATCAGCCCATACTGCCCGGCGCGCATTAATCCCTGCAGCTCGTGTATCCTCACCGAAGGCGGCAATGTCCTCACGGGCTTTCTGAGCGCGTTCTTCCCATCCTTCTGGCAATATCAACTTGCGTATATCGATAAACCTCATCCCGCCTGCTTCCTCCGCAACTCTTCAACAATTCGGACGGCGAGTTCTCTTTGTTTTTGCTGTTCCTCTGGCGTCAGCACAGGCTTTTTCAGTTGTTGATACTCATCCGCCGCAACCATCGCCTCAACGAATGGCTTATAGAGCGGGTCGCGAACGCTGCGCGTAAAGTCGAGGTTTCCTAACTCAGCGTTAAGTGCGTCGAGTTTGGCTTTTTCTTCAGAAGTGAGGGACTCCTTTGATGCAAGTTCACGCTTTTGGTCTAACTTGTCGAGTGTCTCAAGATCGAGCGAGGAGCGGAGACCAAATAGTTCACTGGTGAGAATTGCAGCAACCCCCATGCCTTTCGGATCCTGTTCGGGAGTTTCAGCAGAGATTCGTCGAGTGCCCTCATCCCGTTGCATAATCTGGACTTGTGATTTCTCCAGTCCCGCAATTACCAATGGATCATGGGTCGCCATAATCACGTGACTGGTTGTCTGTTCCCCAACCACTTGCTTTAGCAAATCAAGATATTTGATGCTCCATGTAGGATTCAGGTGGGTGTCTGGTTCATCAAGCAGAAACAAGGACTCCTCTTCTTTGGTAAACCGCAATAGGCCAAGGACCGTCAGGAGTTGTTGTTCGCCCTCGCTCAGCTCGCGAAACGTCAAGATTCCACCAACCTGACGCACCTTCACCCGTATACGGACTTCTTTGATCAACTCCGAAATGTAAGTGCTTTCAAGCGTTTTGAAGAACTCTGGCTGATTGCCATAGAGACTGGCCAGTTCTCTCAGCCCATCCACATCCGAAACGTAAAGATACAGGTGCTCTAAAGTTTTTGCCTGGCGTAATCCAAAGCTCACCCGTTGCGACAAGCGAATGGGAGCGAGCGCTACACTGTATAGCTTGTCCAGAAAGCGCTGAACAACGCCGCGCGCACGCCAGAAGCGGGAATCACCCTCCTTGCTCTGCCACGGAGGCTGGGTCATGACGAACAGAACGGATTCTAATCCTTCGATGCCGAGATAATCGCTGAGAAACTGTGTGGCTTCGGGATCGTGCTCGCTGAAGAAAGACAGAAGGACAAACTGGCTATGCACCAACCGTGCATAGAACAATGGGCGCAACGCCTGGTCATCTCCTCGCAGAAGGGCTTGATAGAACCGTTCTTGGTGCTTTTCAAAATGCGACTCCAACCGATTACTCGGACCGGAGTAATAGCCGAAAACGTAATTCGGCAAATAGAGGCGTTCTGGTTCCTGCACGAATCTTCTGTACGGCAGAGCGACATCATTGACAGCGACTTTTATCGTTTCTCCCTGCCGAGTCGGGTCGGCATCAATGCGAATCCTCCGTTCGCGACAGAGATATGAAAGCTGGTAAGGAAACGCGGGGGGAGCGCCCAAATCAAGGTCGCGAAAGACGAGGACCAACGCTTCGAGCAGATTTGACTTGCCGGTGCCGTTGCCCCCAACCAAAACGGTGGTAAGAGACTGCTCATCGAAGTCGATGGAAAAGTCTTGCAGGTTTTTGAAGCTGCCGATCCAGAGTGTGTCTAGCCTCATCAGGCAACCGCTCGTAGATAGACCTCAGTGTTATTCGGACGCTCCTGCACGATCCGTTGCGCCGCCACTTCTCGTTTGAGTTCTTCGTAAAACTCTTCGATATCGTCGGCCTCATAGCCAGCCTGGCGTAGCAGTTGTTCGGGAGACAATCGGCCTGCGGATTTGCTGAGCGTTTCAAAGAGCGACTGCCTGGCCTCTGACCGTGCAGCGGTGGTTTGCCTGCCTTTTTTCTTTGGCATCTTTTTACCCTCCGGTTGTCGTAGTAGGGGCACGGCGCGCCGTGCCCCTACACCTGGCCGTGCCTCTACACCTGGCCGTGCCCCTACGCGTTCCGCGCGGATACGTTCCAATAACACGCTGGCCGGTTCATCATTGGGATCTTGCGGCACGAGTTTACCCTCAAACGCGCGTTTGAGGATAGACTGCCGCAGACGTTCGGCGCGTTTGAGGTCAGCATCGATAGTAGATTCGAGTTCGTCGATAACCGAAAGGCGGCGTTCGACTTCGGCAACGATGCGGTGTTGCTCGGGAAGGGGAGGTAAAGGAACGAGCATATCTCGGAAAATTGGTAACGTCACGCGAAGTCTGGTTGTTCCAAATGCAATTCCGGATATGAAACGTCTAGCAATATCCGAATTGAAATAATGCATCAGAAACCGAGGCTCGGCCCCCTCTTCATTAACCGACATTTTAATCACATCGGGTGTTACCATTGCCGGCCCAATATTATGAGGGTAGATAGCGCAGACCCCGGGTGGCTCCCCAAGCTTAGTGATGAGAAGTTCCCCTCCAAAAACAGAATAAGGCCGGAACATTTCCTCCCATTTCGCTGTATCCATAAATTCTGGCTTCCGTGTAAGGTATCTCCCTTCCCCGACGTGGCGTAGAAAAATGATCGGAACACCTGACGGACGAAAATCTTTTGCCTTAAAAATAGTTCCAAATGGTCCTGCACAGATTGCATTCTCTTCAAGCTGGGATAGCGTTTCTGCCTTTGCCCACGCCCACCCCTCCGGCAGTTCAGGCAAATCGGTGGTGTCTGGCGCAACTGGTTCTTGGTACTTCTCCTTCCACTTATTGTCCTTGGGGGTCTTGCTCTGGGCTTGCATCTTGGCGAGTTGGTCGGCTTCCCATTTAGCGCGGCGTTCGTTGAGAATGCGTACGAGTAACCGATCCGCCGGTTCGTAGTCACGACCTTCGGCGCGGGCAAGTTCGGCTTCGATTGGAACGAGGCGACCTTCGCAGGCTGCCTTGAGCACGGAGGCGCGGTAACGTTTGAGATTGGCCTGCGTGCGTTTGAGCGCCGCTACTGCGGTGTCTAATCGCGTGAATTGTTTCTCAATCTCGGCGACGACGCGGTGTTGTTCGGGGAGGGGGGGAAGAGGAATTTCCAGTTGTCTAATATGCCCCAGATTGACCCTTGGTCTCGTCGTTCCTTTTGTGGTCTTTTCTAGTTGCTTAATGACTACCTCAGAATTGATTGCAAAGACGAGAAGCCGTTTCGACACAAAGCGATCGTCCACCCTGACTCTAACCACATCAGCAACGATTATGCCTTGAGTAAGACTATCTGGAACAATACAGGCTTCGCCGAGTGGATCTCCCAACTTAGTGATAACAATGTCACCTCCTATAAACCCATGTCTTTTGAGCTGCTCGGCCTTTTCGCGATTTACGAACCGAATGTTCTTTTGTGAGAATTGATTTCTATCTATATTTTGAAGACGAATTATGGGGATACCTGTTTCTTGATACTCAGAGGCTTTGAGGTTTGAGCCGAACGGACCGTCAACAATGTCGGCTTTAGGAAACAATACCAGATCTTCTAAAGTCGTTAATATCCAGCCGCGAGGTAAATCAAAGAGATCGTTTCTATCCTCTGTCATGCCACCAACCCCTCATTCCAGCGGTGGGACATGAGGCCTGTGTGTAGGGGCACGGCGCGCCGTGCCCCTACAGCGGATGTCGACACGTGCGTCCCTACCTCGAATGCTTTCATTTCTTGCCCTGTCCCTTCTTCCGCGATAATGAATCCCACCACCGGTCAAATTCGTCTTCGCCCCGTTTTGCCGGGTTCTCCCGATCTAATTCCCATCGCACGGGATTGGTCTGAATGTATTCGCGGATGCGGCGCAGGTCGTCTTCGTTGCGAATGACGTGTTCGTAGTAATTGCGTTGCCAGAGGGAAGCACCAGAGGCGCCGCGTAAATCATGAACGCATTGGGTGACCGCCGATTTGAAGGCGCGGACAATGGTCGGCAACGAACCTGGCGCCGGTTTGCCAAACTCTGAGGCAGGGGCACGGCTTGTCTCACCTTCCCGTGACGGTGAATTCGTCGTAGGGGCACGGCGCGCCGTGCCCCTACATTCATGGCTAATCTCGACAATTCCATGAAAATGGTTTGGCATGACGACATATTCATCCAGCTTCACTGATGGACGTAAAACCGCAGTCTTCAACCATTCATCCTCGACGATTTTTCCTATTTTATTCGTGACCATTTCCCCCTTCACGACCTCGCCAAACAGACAGGCTTTCCCTTCCACGCAAATGGTTACGAAATACATTCCCGGTTGGCTATAATCATATCCAGGCAACCGTATGGAACGGCGGTGATGGCGGCCAACGGTATCGGACATGACTCTTTTATCCTTGGGCACGACGCGCCGTGCTCCTACGTACAACGTCGCTTCTCTTCATGGGCGCGGCACGCCGCGCCCCTACGTATAACACCCATTTCCCGAAGGCGCGGAACGCCCCTACGCCGCCAACACTTCGTTCAACTCATCCAACAATCCATCCAACCTTTCGCCGAACACTTGATACACCTTCCCCGCTCCGCCCTTCTGTGCAAACGGCGCATAATCAAAATCGTCCATCTCAATGCCTAAACTGGCGGCGATGTGATCACGCATCAGTACAAGCCACTGCCGTTGCTCCTCCGTAAACCGTCGGCCACTGTTCTCCTGTTGCGCCAGCCAGTGCTGAAAGCGTGCTTCAACTTGCTCGGCGAACGGAACCAATTCCCCTTCCTTGTGGAGAGCAAAACGCACGAGCGAGACCATGTCCGTCAGCATTCGGCCCCCAGAACCTCGAACTTTTGCCTGATCGAGCGTTTCGTACGCTCGCCATAACACCTCCGGTGTCCAGGCGCGTGGTGGGGCCTGGATCGTCTCGGCCAGGGCTTTGATATCGGCAAAGCGCAACCGTTGCGCATACGGCTTGCTGTAGAGCACCTGGAGCGCCGTGATTTCATCCTTGTGTTCCTCAATGAACTGTTCGAACGAGGCGACCACGCCTCGCGCCCGCTCTCGCGCCGCCTCCGAAAACGACGCCTCCAGCGCCACATCTTTGCTGACTGTATCGATGGTTTGCTCTAGCCGCTGCTTCAACGCGACCAGCTGCTCGCGTAACGCAGGATTGTTCCGCACTGGCGCCACTGCGTCTGTCATCAGCTTCTGGGCCGCGTGATACACCTGCTCTGGCGACGGCTCCTGATCATGTGCAAGTCCTGCTTCTCCGCGCGCTTCGTCTCTCTGCCGGTCAGGATCAAGCGAAGTGATGATATCGGCGGCAATCGTCCGCAGTGGAATCCCTCTCGCCGCTTTTTCCAAGGCGCTTTGTTCGGCTTCGCCAAGTTGACGACTCAACCGCGCCAAGCGCCCCGCCAAGGAAGAAAGAATGTCCGGATCGGTGCTGCCAAAGGCCACCGCTTGCAGTAGCTTTTCGAGCGGGACGGTCGGCTGCCGTTCCAGCGGACGGGAGTCAGTCAACTCTTGCTCACAGGCGCCGACACAATCCACGATAACGAAGTGCGTTTTGCTTTTCGCGTCCGGCGTCACGCCCTGAAAATCCGTATCATTGATCACCCGCACCCCGCGACCTTTCATCTGTTCGAAGAAGTTGCGGCTTTTCACCGCCCGCATAAACATCACCACTTCCAGCGGCTTGATATCCGTCCCCGTGGCGATCATATCGACCGTGACGACGATGCGCGGGTTATAGCTGTTGCGAAACGACGAAAGCAGGTCTTCCGGTTTCACACCGCTGGATTTGTACGTCACTTCTTCAATTTCCTGTCCGTCCGGCCCCGGCTTTTTCGTGACAATACGGGCTGTACCGGTCTTGTACGTAATCTTCTGGGCGAAATCGTTGCCCTTGCCGAACTCTTCTCGCACTACCTGCACGATGTCATCGGCGTGAGAATCATCTTTCGCGTAAATCAGCGTCTTCGGCACCTCCGTACGGCCAGGAAAGATCTCCGTGAGGAGTTTCTCCTTGAACGTACGAATCACGGTGCGAATCTGATCCATCGCCACGACATCCCGATCCAATTTAGAAGCATCGTAAGTCAATTCATTATCAAGCCGCTCCCAGCGCAGGGCGCGCGTCTCCCGGTCCCGACGATCGACAAACAGTCCGGCTTCAACTTTCGCCCCCTGGTGTGTGATCTGCGTGCGGATGCGGTAGACATCGAAATCGACATTGACGTTGTCTGCCACCGCTTGCTCATGGTTGTATTCCATGACCAGATTTTGGTTGAAGAAGCCTAGCGTTTGTTTCGACGGCGTGGCGGTTAAGCCGATCAGATAGGCGTCAAAATACTCCAGCACCTGTCGCCAGAGGTTGTAGATCGAGCGGTGGCATTCATCAGTAAAGATGAAGTCGAAGGTCTCGATAGGAATTTTCGGATTGTAGACGACTGGCACAGGTTCGCGCCTCAAATCCGCCAGCGAATCAAACTGCGATCCCTCTTCTAGCGACGGATCAAGATCTTCCTCGCCTTTGAGCATCGAGTAAAGGCGCTGAATGGTAGTGATACAAACACGCGCCACCGGGTCCAGCTTGTTGGAGGTCAGGTGCTGGACATTGTAGAGTTCCGTGAATTTACGGCCATCATCCGGAGTCACGTACTGCTGAAATTCCTTGAGCGCCTGACGGCCAAGATTGGCGCGGTCGACCAGGAAGAGCACCCGTTTGGCGTTGGCGCACTTACTGAGTCGGTAGATGGACGTAATCGCGGTAAACGTCTTACCGCTGCCGGTCGCCATTTGGATCAACGCACGCGGGCGATCGTTGGCCAGCGAATGCTCGAGATTATGTACTGCGGTAATCTGGGCGGGCCACAAGCCGGTGGTCACCAGGGGAGGAAGGCGACGGAGGCGATGACGAAGCGTCAGGCCATAGGAATTGATAACTTCACTCACCGTCGTTAGGCCTGTTATAGGGGCGTAGTGCGCCGTTTGATTTGTCGTAGGGGCACGGCGCGCCGTGTCCCTACCTTCGGGTGGACTCAGCCAGATTGCCAATGTTTCAGGGCGGTGAAAGCTGAACACCTGACGACTACGGGGTTCAGGATCAAGACCGCAAGTAAAGCGGGTCTCGGTCCCCGTACTCTGATAACAAAAGGGAAGCGGGCGGATATGAGCGGGGAGACGTTCAGGCAAACCCTCACTATACCTGAGCGCCTGCGTCTCAACCCCGGTAAGAGTCACCCCTTCTTTTTTCGCTTCGATTACTCCGGCTGCCGCGCCGTTGATGTACAACAGGTAGTCAGCAAAACCATAGCCCGCCTTCAGGGGAAACTCACGGATCGCCACACCGCGGCCAGCACTGAGATTGACTTGGGCGGTATTCTGCACCGTCCAGCCTGCTTGCTGGAGCATAGCGTCGATGGCGGTGCGCGCTTTTTGTTCTGGCGTTTGTTCCACGCCTTCTTTGCTCCTTCATCAATCCTAAACCGTCGATTGTATGTTTCTCTTATGTCGCTTTCTGCTAGAAATTAGGATTAACGGATTTTCCTGTCAAACGGGATGTTTATCCATACCATAAGAGACATTATGAAAGTCAAACGAATCACCGTTGGCATTAAAAGCTGAAAAGAAAATAAAAAAGAATTAAGAGCGATCTTTCAATAGCTAGGTCGAGGAAAATCCATTCCAGAAGATGAGGCGTTGTATTTTATTAACTTGGAGACTTTCCGAAAATGTCTGACGCCGAAACGTCTAGCTTTGTTGTGGACGGTGGCGGAAAAGCGTCCACAGTCAGTACGAGAGTTGGCTGCTTTGGTGCGGCGCGAGGTCAAGAATGTCAGCGATGACCTTGATTATCTTTGTCAGGTAGGGCTCGTGGAATTCCGTCCGAGCACAGCCTATGGCAACGCACGGACCCCTGTTGCCCCTTACGACCGTGTGGAGTTTAGTTTGGATCTTCGCCGCAAAGGAGCCTGACGCTTCAATTCCATTGCTGTTCACGTTTTACGGCGTCACTGTGCCGCCGCTCTACCTTGCGATGAAACCAGACACTGTTCATTGATATACAATCCGCCGCGGAGACGGCAGGTGCGTTCATCAAGAGCGGACGCGCTCGGCGTGTAACATTGCTCAGCGTTCATGATACCGCCAAGCCGTTGGCAGCGTTCTTCCGGCGTTCTCGGTTCAGCGGCCTGACGCGCAACTTCTTTTTGAAACTCCCGGAATCTCTCTTTTGGATATGAACAGGCAGACCCATGGAATACGGTCATGAGAGTCAAAAACAATGTGGCCAAACGCGGTATAACGATCACCTTTCTTCCCTTCTCCGCCTACACTATCAGCATTGGGCTCTCGGTCGTCAGCTTTCAGCCATACAGGACAGAGACAGAGAGAGACAATGAAATGGTTTCCGGTTCGCTCTCTGTCTCTCTTCTCTATCTTCAAGGTTAACTGCGCCACGGCTCGACCAAAATCTTGGCGTGACGTTCCGGTGAGGCTAAATCGTTAAATGCCTGCGCTACGCCTTCGATCCCCACTTTCCCAGTAATGAGCGGATCGGTCGGAATCGCGCCTTCGGCAATGTTGCGCAGGGTCTGCTCGAACTCTTCACGCGTGTAGCCCAGAACAAACTGGAGATTGAGTTCCTTGTTGATGCCAAGCATCGGTTCGATGGCGTCTTTCTCCATACAGACGCCGACCACCACGATACGCGCAGCTTGCGGCGCAGACGCCATGATCTGATCAATCACACCGGGAACGCCGACACACTCAAAAATGACGGCGGGACGCAACGCCGGACCAGTAGCCCACGGCGGGACCTGCGGCGCGCGTTGTGGATCGGTCCAGGTCGCAACTTCTCGCCAACTTGTATACGGGGATTTTTCCGCCGGGTTTACCACTATATCAGCGCCCATCGCTTCAGCGAGTTGACGACGGCGAGGAGAGAAATCAGCCGCCACGATCGGGCGAATATTTTTCAGACGGAGTGCAGCGATAACCGACAGGCCAACCGGGCCACATCCAATGACAAGCGGGGCGTCATCCTTATCAAGTCGCGCCATCTGTACGGCATGCAGCCCAACCGCCATGGGTTCGGTCAACGCCGCACGCTCAGTCGCAAGACCGTTCGGCGCCTCCAGCAGCAATCCCTCGGTCAGACGCATGAACTCGCCATATCCACCGGGATTATCGTTCGAGTAGCCAACAGTCTGTACGCCATCGGAACGAATCAGCACCGGCATTGAACAGACCCGCGTTCCCGCCTTCAGCGTTTTTTTCGTTGACGGCCCATGCTCAACGATTTCCGCACAGAATTCGTGCCCCATGACAATGCCTTGGGTGAGATCCATCGTAAATGCTCCGCCCGAACGACGAGAGCCTTCGACAAGTTTCTCCGTATACTTGAGCGCATGCAGGTCAGAGCCACAGATCCCGCAGGCCAGCGTTTTCACCAGCACTTCACCAGGTCCCGGCTGGGGAATGGGGATGTCTTCAACCATTAGTTTGTGATTCTGCATAACAACAGCGCGCATAGGGTTTTCTCCTTTGAGGGCTTACGGTCGATCCAACTATAAGCCACTGTCTGGAACGGTGTCCAGATAACTGGTTCCGCGATTATCCCTTCCACAGTGGCTCTAACAACAGGCGTAATGACTGGAAAAACTATCGCAGCAACGCACAGCGTCAAGCCACTTCCGGCGGCACTGGCAATTCGTTCGCCACAAAATAGCGAATCACTTCCTGCGGCGTGATGAGTCCCACGACAACTCCTTGCCGCGTCACTGGTAAATGGTGAACGTGATGCGTTCGTAGTAGACGAGCGATGGTATCCGCCGGGGTAAACTCATCTACCATCACTACCGGGGAAGTCATGACTGCGGTGACAAGCGTTTCCACTGAAGTGTCCTCTAACAAAGCGCGGAGCAAGTCGCTTTCCGTCAGAATACCAATCACTTGACCATTGGCGTCCACTACTGGTAAACCGCTGACTTCCAGCCGCCCAAGTTCGCGAGCAGCCTCGGCCAAGGTGGTGCGCGACGTCGCTAAGACTACCTTTGTCGTCATGAGTTGACGGGCATGTCCTTTCATGAATGGCCCCCTTTTCTCACGAATCTTCTTCACGTCATGCGTCGGTCTATTGTTTCAGACACAGTCGTCAGGGTCGAGAGAGAGCCGAATGCTAGAGTTCCGTGCTCTCTCTTGCTAGAAATGAACAGCACTATAGCACGCGCAAATGAAAGAAGGAGAATATTCTTATGTCTCAGGAAACATTGGGACGGGTCGTCGATGCAGACGGTCACGTCATGGAACCCGCTGACACCTGGGTCAAATACATTGATCCACAGTATCGTGAGCGCGCGATTCGCATTGCCTATGACAGTGATGGGTATGAGAATCTTTTGATCGACAACAAACCGCTGGAATTGGTCCGCGGCCACCTTGGGGTATTGGGCGGCATTGGGATGGACCCCGTGGCGTTACACCAGAATGGCAAAATGACTTACGCGGACGGCTGCCCGGCTGGCGGCTACGATCCCAAAGCCCGCCTCAAAGTCATGAATGAAGAAGGGATCGATATCGCCTTGCTCTATCCGACGATCGGTATTTGCTGGGAAGGAGCGGTGAAAGACCCCAAACTGGCGACTGCCTATACTACTGCCTACAACCGTTGGATTGCCGACTTTTGCCGGGAAAACCCGAAACGGTTATTCCCTATCGCTCACATTTCCTTGCTCGATCCCGAAGGCGCTGTGGAAGAGGTCCATCGCGCCCAAAAAGACGGCTGCATTGGAGTCTACCTCTCCCCTGACATGGCGGCGCGGTCGGGAAAGCATTTTGATGATCCTTCATTCGCGCGATTTTGGGAGACTGTGCAGGACCTTGAGATGCCGGTGGGCTTTCATGTTGTCGTCCGAGATCAACCGGCCTTCCAAGGCTGGTTCCATAAAGATAAACGCGACCGTCTTTTTGGTTTTGCGTTTTTGGCGATCGACGTCATGGCGGCGTTTACGCAAATGATTTCGTGGGGCATTTTCGAGAAATACCCACGCCTCAAATGCACCGTGCTGGAATCAGGCGCGAATTGGATTTCCGCCTGGCTCGATCGCATGGATCACAAATACGAAGTGATGGCGGCGTATACTCCACTCACCATGAAGCCGAGCGAGTATTTTTACCGGCAGTGTCTTGTGTCGGCGGACCCGGATGAAACGCTGACCGCAGCGGTCGTCGATCGTGTCGGCGCGGAATACTTCGTCTGGGCGTCAGATTACCCGCATGTTGACGCGTCGTTTGGCGTCGTCCGTGAGATAAAGGAGCGCTTGGCCCCGTTATCGCCGGAAGCGCAACGACTCGTGTTAGGCGAAAACGCGATCCGCTTTTACAATCTCGCCGTGTAGCTACGGAACAAAAAGAAAGGAGTCTCGTTATGCCAGTTGTCAGCAATAACACAATTCAACATTTTCAGATTCCTGGCCTCGACCACCAAACCCTCGCTGGTCCCGAACATGGCTTTAAGTCGTTCGAGATGTGGATGCAGACAATCACACCCGGCAACGGCACTCCCATGCATCGTCATGCCTGTGAAGAGGCGATCGTTGTTTTGCGCGGCTCAGGTCAATGTACTATCAATGGAGTTACTGCCGACTTTGGCCCAAATTCGACCTTGCAGATTCCCCCGGATGCGATCCATCAGATCATAAATACAGGAACAGAGGATATGTTCCTGGTCGCGGCGCTCGGACAAGCACCAGTGTGGGTGTGCACGGCGGACAATCAACACATGCCGTTGCCGTGGCAAACTCAGTCATAGAGTTCGTAGGGTCCATAGGGTCTATCGGGTCCAACAAACTCTATAGACTCAACGGACTCTACGAACTCTATAGACTCGTTTACTACTTTTTGGCGCTGCCGCGTGGTTTCATATCGAGGTCAGGCGGTGGCTCTTTGGGAAGTTGCCAACGAATATAGGGCTTATCTTTGAGTTCATGATAAGCGTTCGCTTGCTCGATCGAGTGATGGAACGCTTTTTCAAACGCCTCGAAATCCTTATCCTTGATCGCTTGACCAATCGGCGGCCAATCTTCAGCCATAAATTGGTTCAACGCCTCTTCGTGTTTCGGACGAGTGAAAGCGCCAAGCTCCATCAATTCTTTAATTTCTTTCCACTGGAAATTCGCCAGCTCCCAATGGCCCTCCTTGGCGGCGTAGTACAGCTTCCAGGTCCGAATCCCAATATCCGGCATGATACGAGCCAAGCCCGGCTGAATGGTCGCGATGTCATCAACCGTCATCTCACGATGCCCAGACCATATGCCCATCTCGGATATGACTTCTTTAATCTTCTCTTTAAGTTCCTCATCAGTCATACGACTCCTCCTTTGCTCAGGTAGCGTTAGACCGAGACACTATAGCGAAAAATTATCTAGGGTCTAGAGTCTAAGAGTCTAATGTCCAGGAGCCAAGATCTGAACTTGTTTGAGTCTTTTTGACACTGGATGCGAGATCCTAGACTTACCGAACGCCAATCTCCGCAATAAAGCCATCTGGCAGTTCACGCTTTCCCGCGATGAAGTCGCCATTAATGTCGCTCACCCAGAGTTTATCGTTAAGAAACCGTACGCCGGCAGGGTTCATGAAACCAGAAGCAACGAGCTGCAGCACACCGTCAGCGACGCGATACACTTTCCCATCCGCCTGCAGCGCCTGCGTCATTGGCACGGGCACCTGGATGTTCTCCACATCCGCCACGAATATCTGGCCGGCATATTGTCCAAACGCCTTCGGGGCGATGTCCATTCCCATGGGTCGCGAAAGCCCTTCGACTAGAGGTTTGTCCGCGATCTTTCCATCCGCGGCAACCTCCACAATTCCCCCGCTTTTTCCGGTCGGAGCGCCGACAATATCACCTCTTACAAGAGTGACGAGCATGGATTTGCCATCCAAAGAAAACGCTAATCCAGTGGGAGATCCGGCATGCTTTCCCTCGAAGAGCACAAATGGCGTACAAGCACCGTCGGGTGTTACCTGATAAATGGCGTTGTTGAACGCCGTTACGGCAAAGAATTTTCCGGCAAACGCGCTGCCTTCCGGACCAAAACGAGCATCAACGCCGAAGCCGCTGACGCCTTGATTAGCAGTTCCGGCGCTCGGCAGTGTACAAAAGACACTCCCTTCGTAGCCTGTGTTGGGATCAATCCGTTGAATGATATGGTTTGCCGTCGCGCCTTCCGCCGCTACCTTTGCTTGCGCAAGCGAGAAGATCTGTCCCTCAAAGGAGCCAAAACTTGCCGGGGCGACGTCGAACCCCGTTACTGGCAATAATTTACCCAAACCGGCAAGGATAGAAAGTTTTCCTGTTGCATCCAGCGTCAGGAGGCGACTGCCTTTCTCGTCCTCCTCTCCACCATCGTCGTTCAACCAGACGACCTCGCCGCGAGGAAGCATCCACAAGGGATCGTACAAGTGTCCTGGAGGCACAAGGAGTTTTACAGAGAATCCAGTTTCCGCGGTCAATTTTGGCGCTGCGAGCAAACGAGCAGTCAACTGCTTCGCTTCCTCTTGCGCAAACGCTGCTCCGCCGACAACACCTAGTCCAATCATGAGACTACAGGCTTGAGCCTTGAGACTTGTCAGAAACAATTTCAATCGAATCCGTGCTTGTATCCCCATATTATCTCTCCTCCAATCTGTAGCAGTTCGTCTCCAACCTCATGCTGGGTTTCCCCACCGGTCGCGAAACGCAAACTCTTCTAATTTTTTGCGCGTGCGTGGAACCATCTCCTTCTCGCGCGAGCGCTCATCCAAGTCAGCAATGTCGCCTTCATAACCAATCGCTATTAAAACAATCGGCTGTTCATCGTCAGGAATCCCCAGCGCGGCGCGGATTGGTCCCTGCTCCCATCCCGCCATTTGATGGCAACGTAAGCCCATGTGTTCCGCTTGTAAGACCAGACTCATTGCCGCTTGGCCGCAATCGTAGAGAAAGTACGGAAGCGCGTTATCGTGCCGTACGTCATCCGCCTCTACTTTCGAAACAATGACGGCAAGAAGCGGCGCTTTCACTGCCCAGCGTCGATTTCCCGTCATAATCCCGTCATGCATCTTTTCCAGTACGCCAGGGTCAGTCGTCAACACAATCCGCCATGGCTGTTTGTTATAGGACGAGGGGGCCCACTGGAAGGCTTTCAGCAAGAACTGAATCTTCTCTTCTTCCACTGAGCGTGTCAAAAAAGCACGCGGGCTTTTACGATTGGCGATTGCTGGTAAGAGATCGACCACAAAAAGCTCCACAAAGGAAGATAAATGGTAAGAGTCAAATGCTATAAGGAATAGCATTACAATCGTCAAGTCACAGATCAAAAGATT
>JBFWZL010000062.1:0-17747 GCA_050185455.1 Binatia bacterium
TATAGCGTTCTCTCGACTCTGCCGGATAATAGCAACTGACCGAGGTGAAACAACCACTGTTGCAAGAATTCCGTTGACAGAGCCGCCGGGATCACGCACAGTGGAGCAGCTACAGCGCCTGCCACGGTTCCGTTAATTCGGAGGGTAGAGCGCCTTGCACGCATCTTGCGAAAGAGGAGGACCGCATGGCCTACGATGTCGTCATTAAGAACGGAACGGTCGTTGATGGGAGTGGACGCCCGCCGTATCGCGCGGACGTAGCAATCCAAGGCGATCGCATTGCTGAAATTGGTAAAGTCTCCGACGCTGGTAAGCGAGTCATTAACGCCGAAGGGCATATCGTCACCCCTGGTTTCGTTGACATTCACACCCATCTCGATGCGCAAATCTGGTGGGACCCGATTGCGTCCTCGTCTTGCTGGCATGGCGTGACTTCCGTGGTTATGGGCAACTGCGGCGTCACTTTTGCTCCCTGCAAACCGGGAGATCGTGAGTATCTTGCGCATCTTATGGAATCTGTTGAAGACATTCCCGCCCAAAGCATCATGGCAGGCATGCCGTGGCAGTGGGAAACCTATGGGGAATATCTCAAAGCGCTCGACTCGAGACCGAAGGGCATGAATGTCGGCGGACTCGTAGGTCACTGCGCTGTGCGCTACTGGGCGATGGGGCCGAAGAGCTTGGACAATAAACCCGCGAATGCCGACGAAATTGCCCGCATGCACGACATTGTCGAGGAAGCGATTGCCGGCGGCGCCTTGGGGTTCTCGACGTCGCGAACGATTCTCCATCGGACTCCAGAGGGGCAACCTGTCCCCGGCACCTTCGCGGAAGCCGATGAACTAATGGGCATTGCGCGCGCCTTGGGCAAACTGGGCCGAGGGCTCTTCGAAGCCGCTCCGGGAATCGATAGCGGCCGTCCTGAAGATCTCCAACGAGAAGTCAAATGGATGACGGAAGTCAGCCTAGCGACCGGCCGCCCGGTGACGTTCGGCCTCGCGCAGAGCCGTCCGCATCCTACTGTGTACTCGCAACTACTCGACCAAATCAGTGAAAGCGCGAAACGCGGCGCGAAGATATTTGCACAGTCTACTACGCGCGGCATCGGCGTCCTGTTTGGCTTCGTGAATCGCACGCCTTTTGACCGCGCTCCTTCATGGCGAGCGTTGCGTGATCTGAAACTCGAAGAGAAAGTGGCCAAATTGCGCAATCCCGAATATCGCGCGACGATGGTCAAGGAAGCCTTGACTGATCCGCCGCCGATTGATTTTAGCCAGATCTTTGTGTTGGCCGATGGGGAAGCGCGTTATGATCACCGACCTGACGAAAGTCTTGCCGCGCATGCGCAACGGCTTGGCGTCAGCCCGGCGGAGGCGTTTATCCGCTTGTCCGACGAACGGAACGGGAAGGCGCTGTTCAACTACCCATTCCTTAACCCCACGTTTGACGCCGTGGAAAGTATGCTCGATCATCCACAAGTCGTGATCGGCCTCGGCGACTCTGGCGCGCATGTCGGGCAGATTATGGACGCCAGCTTGCCAACGTATTTCCTGAAACATTGGGTGAAAGAGCGGCAACACTTCACGCTCGAGCAGGCGATTCGCAAGCTCACGCTTGATCCCGCGCAGCTCTTCGGCATTCAGGACCGTGGCGTCATGCAAAAAGGCGCCTATGCTGACCTGAATGTGATCGATTATGACAATCTGCACCTGCCTCCGCCGATCTTCGTGCAGGATCTGCCGGCGGGCGGCAGCCGCTATATTCAGCAGTCATCCGGCTACAAGTACACGCTGGTCAACGGGCAGGTCTTCATGGAAGGCTTGGCGCACACCGGCGCATTAGCTGGTCAAGTGTTAAGAAGCGCGTAAGTGTTTTAACCGTCTCTTGCCGCGTCCTCTCTCATTCGTCGGGGGAGGGCGCGCGGGGCGCTTATCTATTGCTTGAGCGTTTAAAGCGGTCAATTTTTGCTCAGCAACTCGCTCAATTCTTTCAGTTTTCCCTTCACGAATCCTATTTCCTGCTCCAGGTGGATAACCTGGTCTCTTACCGCTTGATCAAGACCGATCTTAGTCTGAACAGCGGCGTCCACCGTTAGAATCTTACGCCACATGACAAGCCCTGTCCCGGCGATCGCCAAGACCAAGGCGATCAACGCGCTGACGATGATCTGCAGCATGGTCATGACATCATTGAAGCGACTATTGATATCGTCGAAGCGTTTGTCAATTTGCTCGAAACGCTTGTTCATCTCCGCGCGCAAATCATCGATGCGTTGGTTGACGTTGACGTTGACTTCCTCGATGCGCTTGCTGAGATTGGCGTTGACCTCTTCCAACCGTTGAGCCAGAGCTTTTTGTCCTTCTTCTAGACGAGTGGGCCGCTCGACCACTTCACGGCTGGTGATTTCTCCCTTCTGGGCATAGCTTGGACCTGGAACCAGCCACAAGGTCAGAAAGAAGAGTAGTTGCAACGCCACTCTCATGAAGAAAGCGCTAACAGGTCGTCGGGAGAAAACCATATTGTTCCTTCCGCTCTTTCAAGGAACCGTCAGAATATCACACCGGTTGCCTATCCCACCGTTCAACTTCCACGCGGCAGTCATAAAATGTTCCGCCGCCGCCAAGATCCGTCAGTGCGGCTGAAGTCACATTGTTGACGTTGCCTTTCCCGCCAGACAGCTTGTCCCACCAGCCCCAGAAGGTGGCGACTGTTCCCGAAGCAACATTCCGTGAAACTTTGAGTGGAAGGACAAAGGCTCCACGGGCGTTGAATACGCGCACTTCTTCTCCATCTTGTAACTTGCGCGCCGCAGCGTCTTGCGGGTGCATCTCTAGTGTTCGCGCTTCTTGTTCTTGGCGACGCATCACCGGTAAATGACCGTATGATGAGTTCAACGAGTCTTTGTGTTTTCGCGGCAGGAAATTGAGCGGATACGGACCATTCCCGAGCGTCTCGTGCGGCGGCACAAAAGCCGGAAGAGGGTCGAGGTCGTCGTTCGCCATCTTTTCACAATAAAACTCAAACTTGCCGGAAGGGGTGTGAAATTGCCCTTGCCCATGTGGGAGCAGATTGGGTTGCGCGCGGGTTTGTAAGAACGGTTTGCTGATGAATTCCTTGCTGGAGACGTTCTTCCTTAACGCTTCGCCGATTAACTCCGCAGCGGATACATACACCGCCGGGTCTGTAAGCTCCAAGGCTTTACCGAGCAGATGGAATACTTCGGCATTCGACTTTGCCTCGCCTAGCGGTTCGAGCGCGCGTTGACTGAAGCTGCCAAAGTCACCTCCATACGCCAACACGGCGTCGTCATGTTCTAATGCCGTGGTTGCTGGGAGAACAATATCTGCATAGTCAGCTGAATCGGTGAGAAAGGAGTCATGCACGACCATGAACAGGTCGGGTCGCTGTAGGGCGCGGCGCAGGGCAGGCTGGTCGGGCAGTGAAGCCGCGGGGTTACAATTGTAGTTGTAGATGACTTTGATCGGTGGATCGAACGATGGGTCGAGCAGATGCTCAGCTAAGCGCACCATGTTAACCTCGCGCGTACCCGGCGGAGACAGGTCCGGACGCATTGCTTTTCCCAGATCCTGTGCGGTGAACATGGCGCCCCAGAAATTACACATGCCGCCGCCGACTGCGCGCCAGGCTCCGGTTTGGGCCGGCAGGCAAGCGACGGCGCGCACGGCCGCTGCGGCGCCACCACAGCGTTGAATGCCGATGCCCATGCGAATCGTGGCGGGCTTTGTGGTGGCATACATCTGCGCGAGTTCTTGAATGGTGTTGAGCGGCACGTCGCAGGCGCGGGCAAGCTCGTCCAGCGACAGAGAACGCAGTCGTGCCGCGAAGCGCTCATAGCCGACCGTGTATTGTTCAATATACTCGTTATCCGCGAGACCGGTTTCTTCAATGACTTTCATGAGCGCGAGCGCGAGCGCGCCGTCCGTTCCCGGGCGCAGGAAAATGTGCTCGTCGCACATGCGGGCCGTGCGCGAACGGTACGGATCGATGGCGATCAACTTCGCGCCGTGACGTTTCGCCTCTTGTACAAACGGCCAGACGTGCAGCCCGGTGTTCAACGGGTTTGACGCCCAAAAGATGAGCAGTTTGCTCTCGACCAGCCCCTCGGGCGCATAGCCTTGGAACACATCGGAATAGGAGAGGGCGCCGTACAATCCTCCCGCGCAGATCGTGCGCGCCAGCGTCGACGCCCCGAGTGCATGAAAGAAACGGCGATCGATTCCATTACTCTGGTAGACGCCATTATTGCCACGATACGAATAGGGCAAAATCGACTGTGGCCCATGGTTGGCGATAGCCCCTTTCATTATGTCCGTAATGGTTGTGAGTGCTTCATCCCAGGAGATGCGCGCGAACTGTGCGCCGGGACCTTTAGGGCCGACCCGTTTGACCGGATAGAGCAGGCGATCTGGAGCATACACGCGATCGAGGAATTTATTGACCTTGGCGCACAAGGCGCCGCGCGTAAACGGATGTTCCTTGTTCGCCGTGATCTTTACTGCGCGACCATTGTCGATCGTCACATCCATCAAACAGGAATCCGGACAATCATGCGGGCACGCTACGTGTGTCATATGGGTCATAACTTTCCCCTTTGTGTGATTGGTGGCGATGGAGCTTTTTATTGTTTATGATGACCACCGTTGACGACGAGAACGCCAGGCGTTCTCGCGACGATCATCTTCCTCCATGAGAATGACGGGTTCGAGCATTTTTCGCGGGATGTCGTCAAGGAAACGTGACGGTTTGCTCAACACCAAACCAGTCGCGCGGTCAAAGATATTGATTGGATAGGTAATAAAGAGATTTTCTTTCGCGCGCGTGGCCGCCACGTACATGAGACGGCGTTCCTCCTCGAACTCTTCCTCTTTTTTGTTGTATAGCGACGGGAAGCGGCCATCCACCGCCCAGATGATAAAGACCGAATGCCACTCCAGCCCTTTTGCCGAATGGATGGTGGACAACGTCAACATGCCTTCTTCACGATCAACAACGAGCACGTTGCCGACGCTATCGTTGGGAGGTTCCAGCGCCATGTCGGACAAGAGACGATCAAGGCTGCGATAGCGTTCAGTAATAGTGGCGAAATGCTCAAGATCTTTCTGCCGTTTTGGCAGATCGTCACGGTGTGTGCGTTTCAGAATCGGCAGATAATAACGATTCACCGCGTCAATTTGTTCGGACGGCTTCAGCCCCTCTATGGATACTTCGTCTAAAAGATCCGCGAGCCGCTTGAGGTCCTCGCCAATGACGCCACGGGACGGATAGCTGCGCAGCTGTTGCGCCTGGTGTGGTCCATTCATGACGTGCGTCATGATTTTTTCGGCGCTCTTGGGACCGATGCCTTCCAAGAGCAATATGACTCGATGCCAGGAGACGGCGTCTTGTGGATTGGCGATAATACGGAGATGCGCGAGCACGTCCTTGATGTGAGCGGTCTCGATGAACTTGAATCCCCCGCGTTTCACAAAAGGAATGCCGCGTCGACTGAGTTCGAGTTCGAGGTCGAACGAGTGGAAACTCGACCGGAACAGCACCGCGATTTCATCCAGCGGCACGTCGCGCTCACGGAGTTGGAGAATGCGCTGGGCGACGAAGCGCGATTGATAGTTCTCGCTCTCCGCTTCGACCAGAATGGGTTTGACGCCTTTCTCGCGCTTTGTGAACAGATTTTTGGTGTAGCTTTCCTTCGCGTGTTGAATGATCTGATTGGAAAGATCGAGAATTGGCTGGGTGCTGCGGTAATTCTCTTCGAGTTTGATGATTTTCGCGCTGGGAAACAAGCGCGGAAACTCGAGAATGTTGCGCACCGTGGCGCCGCGAAAGCTATAGATCGACTGCGCGTCGTCGCCGACCGCCATTACATTTTCGTGAGAATGAGCGAGCAGGCGCACGATCTCCGCTTGCAGGCGATTCGTATCCTGATATTCGTCCACCATGATGTAGCGCAACGTGGAGGACAGCCGTTGCGCGATAGCGGGATGTTCTTGCAACAGATCCCGAAGTCTGGTGAGAAGATCGTCGTAATCGAGCAAACCGCGCTCTCGTTTGTACGCGCGATAGTGCTGGTCTATGCGGACAATATCCTCCAGCTCGGAAAAGAGGTGCGGAAATTGTTCGTCGAGCACGTCAGCGACGCTGCAGGTTTTGTTGGCCGCCAGGCTGATGATTTCAACCAAGGTCTGTTTCTTGGGGAAGCGCCGTTCTTTTTTTTCCAGCCCGAAACGGCTGCGGATCAGATTGATCGCGTCCTCCGAGTCGCTACGGTCGAGGATCGTGAAAGAAGTGGGGATATTTAAGTAGGACCCGTAGCGCCGCAGCACGGTGTTGGCGAACGAGTGAAACGTACCGCCGTTCACTTTCTCACATTGTGTGCCGATCAACACGCCGGCGCGTTCGAGCATCTCCTCGGAGGCCCGGCGGGTGAACGTCAACAAAAGAATGGCAGAGGGGTCAATGCCTTCTTCGACCATACGCGCAACGCGATAGACTAAGGTGCGCGTCTTGCCGCTGCCGGCGCCGGCCAGGACGAGGAGTGAACCGGTGTGGGTGATAGCAGCTTCATATTGCGAAGGATTCAGTTCTTTTTCATAATCGATGAGAAAACGTCGTGGTCGTTGCGTCTCGCTTTCCCGCTCTAAAGTATAGGTTGAAGGATAGTTTTCGTCGTTCACCACTCCGCTCCATTCAGCAGATTTTGCAGATGAGACAACCATAACGGAAAAGCGTCCGGACGTCAGTAGTCGAGTGTGAGCCGGTTCGCTTCGCTCACTTTATGGCTTATGGCGGATAGCTCGCGCGCTTTGCGCGTTTATCGCTCGCTCGTTACACTCGCGGTATGGCTTATGGTAAGAACATCCCACCATAGAGCGGCCGTAGGGAGCGCGCCATCTGCCATAGAACGAGCGTAGCGAGTGGGCCATAAGCTACACATGGGAATGAGCGGGCCATGTGCTATCTGCCGACGCTTTGCTATGTATGACCGTCATGGACGGTAAGACCGAGCGAATCAACCTCTATGGTGTGAAGTGCCCGTTGAACTGGGCTAAGGCCAAAGTGCGGCTTGAAGATCTTGAGCGCGGAGATGTCTTGGAAGTGTTGATCAACGATCCGAAAGGGCGACGCGATATTCCTCGCGCGGCCGAGGCCGAAGGATATGCGATCGTGGCCATTGATGACATCGACGGCGGCTGGCGGATCGCCATCGAAAAATAACCACAGTGCTCAAGTCGTCTGGTAATGTTTTCTCACTTTAGGGGAGCGCGTGAAGTGAGGAGGATCAATGTCGATACGAATCGAAAAAGACGGTCCATTGACAACCGTCATTATGAATCGCCCTGAAGTGCGCAACGCAATTGATCATGCGACGGCGCTGGAGCTGCAGGCGGCGTTTCAGGCGTTTGATGCTGATTCTGAAGCGTATGTTGGTGTGTTATACGGCGACAATGGAACTTTCTGCGCCGGCTATGACCTCAAATCCGTGGCGAGTGGACAGGGAGTCGGACGCTATGACCCCGAAGGCGATGGGCCGATGGGTCCAAGCCGCATGCTGTTGAGCAAACCGGTGATCGCAGCGATTAGCGGATATGCCGTCGCTGGAGGACTCGAACTCGCGCTCTGGTGCGATCTACGAGTGATGGAAGAGGATGCGCAAGTCGGGGTGTTCTGTCGCCGCTGGGGAATGCCTCTGATCGATGGCGGGACTGTTCGCCTTCCGCGTATTATCGGCATGGGCCGCGCGCTCGACCTGATCCTTACGGGTCGCGCGGTTGGAGCGCAAGAAGCGCTGGCGATGGGGTTATGTAATCGCATCGCACCAAAAGGAAAGGGGCGAGAAGCGGCGGAAGAACTCGCGCATGAGATTGCCCGCTTCCCACAGCTCTGCATGCGCACCGATCGCATGTCCGCTTACAAACAATGGGATCTTGATCTCGTCGAAGCGCTCACAAATGAAGGACGCGAAGGTTTGCAGCCACTCCGCGCCGAAGCGAAAGCCGGCGCGGCCCGCTTCGCGAGCGGCAAAGGTCGTGGCGGATCGTTCGAGGATTTGTAATCGTTTTCGTCATGGATGTGAACGACGAGAATGGCGAGATCCAGTGAAATTCGGTCTAGAGTAGACGAAGAAGCGCCGCATGTTCTTTCTTACAAGCGATTATATCCATTCAACGCCGCGATCTTGTAAGCTTCGGATAGAGTTGGATAATTGACCACGTTGTCGATAAAGTATTCGATCGTCCCGCCATACGCGATGATTGCTTGACCTACGTGAATCAATTCCGTGGCGCGTTCGCCGATAACATGCACCCCGAGTAGCTGCAACGTTTCGCGATGGAAAATTAGTTTCAACATACCTTCTATATCGCCCATGATGTGGGCACGCGCCGTCTCACGATAGAATGCATGTCCGATTTCATACGGGACCCTTTCCGTGGTTAATTCTTCTTCGGTTGCTCCCACCATTGAGACTTCGGGGATCGTGTAAATGCCAAACGGCCGTGGGCTGATTGGCGTTTCTGGAATTTTGCCGTTGGCCTGCTCATCATCATGTTGGAATGCATGCGCCGCGGCCAGGCGGCCTTGGTGCATGGCGGTGGCGGCAAGGGCCGGAAAACCAATCACGTCGCCCACCGCATAGATGTGGGGAATGCTGGTTTGATAGAACTCATTGACATTGATCTGTCCGCGCTCGGTTGGTTCGAGGCCAATGTTTTCGAGCCCGAGCTGGTCGGTGTTGCCCTGACGTCCAGCAGCATACAGTACGCGCTCAGCCGTCACGACTTTACCGCTTGCGCAGTGTGCTTCTACCCTGCCTGGTTCGGGGAGCGTCACTTTGGTCACTCCTTCTCCGAAGTGCATAATCACGCCGGAGTTGAGCATGCGATACAGTAATCGCTGCTTCAGCTCTTCATCGAGGAAGTCGAGAATGTTTTGCCGCGTATCCAACAAGGTGACTTTCACTCCGAGTGCGCCAAAAATAGACGCGTATTCACACCCCACGACTCCCGCGCCTATGACCGCGAGCGTGCGAGGAATACGGTCAAGATGAAGGATGGAGTCAGTATCAAAGACATTTTCATCGTCAAAAGGGATCGACCGAGGATGGGCGGGACGGGAGCCCACCGCGAGGACAATAGCCGTTGCGGTCATCGTGCGTCGGGAACCATCATTGCCTTCGATGGCGAGACGATGAAGGTCGAGGAATGCCGCACGGCCGTAAAACACGTCAATGTCATTACGGTCGAGCCTGCGGCGCACGGTATCGGCTTGATGCTGCACGACCGAGGTTTTGTAGCGCAGTAGGTCCTGTACCCCCATCCGATGTTTCTTGACCGCGCACTGGATACCAGGAAAGGTGCGGTGCTCCAGGCCGGTAATGAAAAGCACGGCTTCGCGTAATGTTTTACTGGGCAGGGTAGCGGTATGCGCACAAGCGCCGCCAAGTTGTTGGCCTGCTTCGATCACCGCGACTCGTTTATGCAGTTTTGCCGCCTGAATGGCGGCTTTTTCGCCCGCCGGGCCGGAACCGATAACGATAAGATCGTAATCGTGGAGTGGAGTAGCTTGCGTTTCCGCGATGAGTAGTTCTTGTTCGGCGTTCATAACAGCATCCATTTGCTCATTATAAGAGATTTCCTTCCTGAGTGAGAAGCCATCCGTGCGGTTGCTTTTCTTCGTTTCCTGTGGCAGGGGCTAGAAGAGGTACAGGAGGAATCTTTGTGGACAAGGCTAAACGTGAACAATTCATCAATCAACTGATGGGCTATGTCACTGGAGCGGCGCTGTCGGGCATGATCTATATTGGCGACCGAGTAGGGCTGTTCAAGGCGATGGCGGGAGCAGGGCCGTTGTCGGTCGCGGAGCTTGCGGCAAAGACCGGATTACAAGAACGCTATGTGCGGGAATGGCTCTCGGCTATGGCTGCGGCTGGTATCGTGGAATATGACGCCGCCGCCGAACGCTTCACTTTTCCTGAAGAACACGCCGCCGCGCTGGCTGATGAGAATAGTCCCAGCTTTCTGGCAGGCTTTTTCCAAAATACCCCGGCGATGGTGACCGTTGCTCCACGGGTGGCTGAGGCCTTTGTGAAAGGTGGAGGGGTGCCGTTCTCGGAATATGGGCCTGATCTTGTTGCTGGCATCGACCGCAGTAACCGCACTCAATATCAGTTCCATCTGGTGAAACGCTGGTTACCCGCCATGCCGCAGGTCATCGCCCGTTTACAGGAAGGTGGTTGCGCCGCGGATGTCGGCTGCGGCAGTGGGTATCCCAGTATCCTGATGGCTCAAGCCTTTCCGCGTTCGCGCTTCTACGGCTTCGATGTGAGTGAGGAGTCCCTGGGACGAGCACGCGCCGACGCCCAGCAAAAAGGCGTGGCGGACCGTGTTGAATTTTCTCGAGTTTCAGCTCCCGAACTGCCGGATAATCTCAAATTCGATGTAATTACTTCGTTTGACACCATCCACGATATGGTTGATCCACGCGGCGCGTTGCGCGCCATCCGTCGCGCGTTAACGGACGAAGGCACGTACTTCATGGTGGAGCCGAAAGCTGGAGATACACTAGCCGAGAACATGGGGCCGATGGGCGCCATGATGTACTCCTTTAGCACGCTCCACTGTCTGACGGTTTCGCTAGCGCACGGTGGTGAAGGCATCGGCACGGCTATAGGGGAGCGTATAGTCCGTGAAATGGCGGAGAACGCCGGCTTTACTCGTTTTCGCCGCTTGCCGATCGAGCACCTGGCCCAGGCGTTTTATGAGATTCGGCCGTGAGGTGATCAGGGTCGAAGTTGTTCATCAAGAGTGAAACGGCGTGTTTACGTGGCGGCAACCCAACGGGAAAAGGCGTGTCATTCGCGGTATCGCGGGCGTTACGAGCGCGATACTGGTCTGGCTGGCGCCGGGAATTGGGTTCGCCCAAGATGAGAGGGTCGTTGCTAACGGAAAGCGGCTCTATCAGTGGTACTGTGAATTCTGTCACGGAGCGAAGGGAAAAGGCGATGGCCCCCTGTCCGCCTCTCTCACGGTCAAGCCGGCGGATTTGACGCAAATACGCAAGAAACATGAGGGGAAGTTTCCCTTCTGGGAAACTTATCGGCAGATTGAGGGCGAAGACGGATCGCAACAAGAAGTGAGAGGGCATGGATCGAGAGCGATGCCGATTTGGGGCGCGGTGTTCCAGCGTCAGGAGAAACGGCGAGACGCTTTCCTACAAGAAGAGCTGGTGATCGGACGTCTTCTCTCGCTTCTGTATTATCTGGAATCGATTCAAGAGTAATCTTGGGGCGTGAAGGGAGCAGGTGGGCATTGCCCACCTGACGCTCAGGCGGAGAGCCGACGATTCAACGCGCATCCAACGAAATCCGATTCCCATGCGCCAGCAGATCCGCCACGGTCTGTAAGAACGCGCCAGAGGGCGCGCCGTCGATCACGCGATGATCGAACGTCAGACTGAGCACTATCATCGACCGTTTGGCGATTTCACCTCGATAAATAATCGGCTTTTCGACAATGCGACCGACACCGAGAATGCCGCTCTGTGGCGCGTTGAGGATCGGAGTGAACCCATCCACGCCGAACATGCCAAGATTTGACACGGTGAACGTGCCGCCGGAGACCTCTTCAATGGTGAGCTTCCCAGTCCGGGCTTTTTCCGCCAGACTCCGTGATTCCTGAGCGATCTCTTTGAGTGATTTTTGATCAGTGTTGTGAATGACTGGGACGATCAGACCTTCTTCCAACGCCACTGCGACACCGACACTGATCTGACCTTGGACGTTAATGGTGTCGCCTTCAAGAAAGGCGTTCATGCGCGGATGCTGTTTCAGCGCGTGGGCGCAGGCTTGAATGATGAAATCAGTGTAGGTCGCGTTGAATTCGCGTTGCACTTCCTGACGACGGTCGATGAGTTGGGTGACATCAACTTCCGTGGTGATGGTGAGCTGCGCGCTGCCTTGCAAGCTCTTGTGCATGCGTTCGGCGATGACCTTGCGCATGCCGCGTATGGGCACGCTTTGGGTTGCGGGCGCGGCTGCAGCAGCTGGAGCAGGTGTAGGTGTAGGAGCAGCGGCAGGGGCTGGTGCTTGCCCTCCTTCGTCAATGGTCTTCTGCACATCCTCTCGCGTCACGCGACCGCCAGGACCCGTGCCCACGACTCGCGAGACATCGATATTATGTTCTTGCGCAAGTTTGCGAGCGGCGGGCGTGACCGGCGCGCCCTCGCGTCTCCCGCTCGCGGAAGAGGCTGGGGTCGGTGCTGTGCTTGCCGCTGGAGCAACCGATGTGGCGGTTGGAGCTGTCTTGGGCGCTCCGCCACCGTACTTGGCGGCAACCTCGGCGACGTTCTCACCGGCCTCTGCGATAACAGCAACAGGTAATCCGACCGCAACCGTCGATTCTAACGGATAGAGCAATTTTGCCACGGTTCCACTTGCCGGTGACTCCACTTCATACAGCACTTTCTCGGTTTCGACCTCGAACAGTGGTTCCCCGGCTTTAATGGCGTTGCCTTCGGCCTTGAACCATTTCTGAATTGTCCCTTCGGTCATGGTCAGACCGAACTTCGGCATGAACGCTTCTACCGCCACGGTTCTCCCCTTCCTTCGCTTTTCGTTTTTATCCGGCAGCTTTCCGCGTAGACACGCAGAAGCGGAGAGCGGGAGAATCGGGGAATCGGGGAGAGAAACACAGTACTACACTTCTCGTGTTCTTTCTCCGTTTCTCCGTTTCTCCGTTTCGTTTTCTAACCGATTAGTTCCTTCACCGCCGTTACGATCTTCGCGTCGTCGGGCAGCACAAATTTCTCCAGTGGAGGGCTGAACGGGATAGGCACATCCGGCGTCGTCAGACGTTTGACTGGGGCGTCGAGAAGATCGAATCCTTTATCCGCGATCACCGCCGCGATTTCCGCCGCCGCGCCGCCGCGCAGATGGCCTTCATCGACGATTAGCACTTTATGCGTTTTGCCCACGGAATTGAGAATGATTTCTTCATCAAGGGGAACAAGCGATCGCGGGTCCACCACTTCAATGGAAACGCCTTCTTGCTCCAACGTTTTGGCGGCGGCAAGTGCTTTTGACACCATGAGACCGATGGCGACGACGGTAATATCCTTGCCTTCACGTTTGACCGCGCCTTTACCGATCGGCACGGTATAGTCTTCATCCGGCACTTGGCCGCGCATACGACCTAGGCCCATATGCTCGAAGACGAGCACTGGGTTGTCATCTCGAATCGCGCTCTTCAACAATCCTTTCATATCGTATGGGTCCGATGGCGTGACGATCTTCAACCCCGGCACGCTCATAAACTGCGCATACACCGTCTCTGAATGCTGAGCCGCCGCTTGTCCGGTCGCACCATACGCCGTGCGAAAGGTAATCGGAATATCCGCCTGCCCGCCGGACATATAGCGCAGCTTTGCCGCCTGATTACAGACCTGATCCCAGCAGCAATAGAAAAAGCTGGCGAATTCGATTTCCACGATGGGTCGCATCCCGGCCATGGCCGCACCAACACCCGCTCCGGCATAGCCTGCTTCAGAAATCGGCGTATTGCGAATCCGCTCCGCTCCAAATTCATCAATCAGTCCTTTGGTGGCGTTAAAGGCGCCGACCCATACGTCCAGTCCCATGACGAACGTGAGCGGGTCGCGGCGTAACTCCTCTCGTAATGCTTCGTTGATTGCCTGAATATACCTAATTTCGTGCATGATTTGCTCCTTTTTTGCGTATAGCTCGCTCCCTGCGGTCGCTCTATGGCTTATCGCCCGCTTCGCTCTATGGCAGGTAGCGTATGGCAAGAACTTCTGCCATAGAGTGAGCGAAGCGAACGAGCCATACGCCATACGCCGCGTTTTACGCCGCCGAAAACATGTCCTCCAGCGCCTCCTCCGGCGCCGGCAGCGGGCTTTCCTGAGCGAACGTTACCGCCTCGTCGATCTCGATTTTTACTTCAGCCTTGATCGCATCAAGTTCGGCCTGCGTGAACATGCCGTTGGCGGTGAATTTTTTCTCGAAGCTGACGAGCGGGCAACGTTGCTTCCAGGCTTCGATTTCGTCGGCTGGGCGATACGTGAGTTTGCCAAGAAACGCGTCCTCTCCGACCACATGTCCTTCCCACCGGTAGGTTTTGCATTCAATTAACGAAGGACCTTCTCCCCGCCGCGCTCGCTCCACCGCTTGTAACGTCGTTTCGTACACCTCCATCACATCGTTGCCGTTGACGATGATGCCCGGCATATCGTGGCCGCGCGCGCGATCTGCTATGTCTTTCACGGAGGTGACGTCTTTTCCTGCGGTGAACTCGCCATACAGATTGTTCTCGCACACGTAAACGACGGGCAATTTCCACGAGGAGGCGATGTTGAGCGATTCGTGGAACGTGCCTTCGTTCGAGGCGCCGTCGCCAAAAAAGCAGACTGCGACTTGGCCGCTTTTCTTCATCTTTGCCGCCAATCCGGCTCCGGTGGCGATGGGGAGGCCTGCGCCGACGATGCCATTGGCGCCAAGGATGCCAATGCTGAAGTCGGCGATGTGCATTGAGCCGCCTTTGCCTTTGCAATAGCCGGTCTTTTTGCCAAAGAGTTCGGCCATCATCGGCTTGAGCTTGCCACCCTTCGCTAGCAAGTGACCGTGTCCACGGTGGGTGCTAGTAATGTAATCCTGGTCAGTCAGAGCGGCACAAGCGCCGGTGGCCGACGCTTCCTCGCCGATCGATACATGCACGAAGCCGGGAACTTTCCCCTCTTTGAACAGATCACGCAGGCGTTCCTCGAAATGACGGATCGTCTGCATAGTGCGGTACATCTTGAGCAGTTTGTCCTTGCTGACTTCTGCGGCCATACGCGCCTCCTTTTACTACGCTTAGGGTGAGAAGAGACTTGTTCATAATCTGAAACTACCGGAACGGTCAAGCCGGAGGGAAGCAGTTGGCTGTGAGAGAGGAAATTCGCGAGCAAGAAAACACTTAGAAGGGAGAGAAGATTCTCTTCCCTTGTCATTCTTCCGTCGTTGTTATGGGGGGAGCTGAAAAGCTTCTTCCTTAGCTTTCCCAGTATCGTCGATAAGACTTGGGCGGACAAAAAGCCAACTTACCCATCATTCTGCCGTCTACTTTCTTGTAAAGGAGCGACAGACTGGGGAGGTTGTTCGATTTTCTCCACCTTTACCTTCGCAATACGTCGTCCATCCATATCAACAATCGTAAAGCGATAGCCGTTGTGCGTTACGGTTTCTCCGCCACGAGGGATGCGCTCCAGACGAGAGAGGATGAATCCGGCAATCGTGCGATAGGAGCTGGTTTCTTCGACGGGCAAATTGTGTTGTTCCGCCAAATCGTTGAGTGGGACACCTCCCTCGACGAGCAGGACCCCCTCGTTGATCTCTTGTATGGGTTGTTCTTCATCCACGTCGAACTCGTCGCGAATTTCGCCCACGATCTCTTCAAGAATATCTTCTACGGTGGCGACGCCGATCACCGTGCCAAATTCGTTTACCACGACAGCCATGTGAGCCCGACGCACCTGCAAGTCGCGCAAGAGATGACTGATCTGCATGGAGTCCGGCACAAAATGGACCGGATGCAGAAAGTCTCGAAGCTGGGCGGTTGTCCCCTGCTCTTGGGCGCGGAGCAGTTCTTTGATGTGGACAATACCAATGATGCGTTCGAGATCTTCTTCGTAGACAGGCATGCGCGAGAAGCCGCTCTCGATCATCTCGCGCAGCGCCTCGGCGCAGGATATTTGCACTTCCAAGGCGTGAATCTCCGAGCGCGGCGTCATGACTTCCCGTACGTACGTGTCGGCAAAGTCGAAGACGCTGTGGATGAATTCCTTCTCGGTATCGTCGAAGACGCCTTGTTCGGCGCCTTCACGAATCATGTATTTGACTTCTTCCTCGGAAACGAGCGCTTCGGTTGACTTTGCTCCGCTACCGGTGAGAAACAGTAGAAGATTGGATGAGGCAGTGAGTAACCGCACCACGAAGGAAAAAGAGCGGGAGAGAAAATCAAGCGGACGCGCCACCGCGCACGCAAAGCGTTCCGGATACCGCAGCGCCAGCGATTTGGGGACCAATTCGCCGAGCACGAGAGATAGGTACGAAATAATGAGCACGACGATGGCAAGCGCGATGAATTGACCCCAGGGTTCAATCCATGGAATCCCGCTCTGCTGAAACCAGGGCGTAAGGTACTCAGTGGCTGAGGCGCCGCCGACTGCGGAAGCCAGGGAGCCAACAAGCGTGACGCCGATTTGTACTGTGGCAAGAAAACGGTCCGAGTCGTCTTTCAAATGACCAACTACTTGCGCCGAGGTGTGACCTTCCTCAACTAACTGATCGATGCGACTACGACGGACAGATACTATCGCGATCTCCGCGCCTGAGAAGAAGCCGTTCGCCAGGATTAGTATAAAAATAAACGCGGCTTCAAACCAAAATTCACTCGCCATGCAAGATCCTCCTTACCCGCCTTTACCGTACCATACTGGCCGTCTGGACTCACTGGCGCATGGCCTATGGCTTATAGTAAAAGGCTATCTGCTATACAGCGAACGAAGTGAGCAAGCTATATGCTGGACGCCGGCTGCTGACAGCTGCTAGCCGACTGCTCGCAAGTGGAGGTCGGGGTTGAGCAATAATGGGAAATACACTAGCGATATCCGCATCTTTGGCGCTCGACAAAATAATCTCAAGGACATCAACGTCACCATTCCGTTGAACCAGCTCACGATTGTGACCGGCGTGAGCGGCTCGGGCAAGTCGAGCCTCGCGTTCGACATTCTCTATGCCGAGGGACAGCGGCGCTACGTGGAAAGCTTTTCGGCGTACGCCCGGCAGTTCCTCGATCGCATGGATAAGCCGAATGTCGAGAAAATCGAGGGTATCCTTCCCGCTATCGCCATTGACCAAAACCGTTCAGTGCGCACGTCGCGCTCGACGGTCGGCACTATGACCGAACTGCATGACCATCTTAAGTTGCTATTTTCGAAGATTGGCGTGCTCTACTGCCGTCAGTGTGGTCAACCGGTCGAACGCGATTCGGCGGAGTCGGTATTCCGTAAAATTTCCACGACATGGCCGGAAGGAACGCGATTTCTGGTGACGTTTTCCGTGTCCGCGCCTGTCTCGCTCCCGTGGGCTGAGGTCCGCGACGGACTCATGCACTCGGGCTTCCATCGCCTGGTTCACAATGGGACGCCTCTCGATATTCAAGAGCTGCAGAATCGACCATCCGAGGGACAAAATCACTTCACGGTTTTGGTCGATCGCCTTACGCTCAATCCTCGCGCCAAGAAACGTATTCATGATTCGCTGGAGCAAGCGTTTCATTATGGCAAAGGTCGGCTGACGCTCATCTTCCCGGACGCTGAGAATACGAACCAATCATTTTCCGATCAGTTGGAATGCGCTGCCTGCCGTATCACCTATAAAGAACCGGTTCCCAATTTGTTCTCATTCAACAGTCCTTTGGGCGCCTGTGACACATGCCGTGGATTCGGACGGACGATTGATATTGATTTGGACTTGGTGATTCCCGACCCTATGCTGTCCGTGAAAGATGGCGCTATCAAACCTTGGCGCATCAAGGCGGCACAATGGGAGCGGCGGGAGCTGTTAGCGTTTTGTCTGAAGAAAAAAATTCCTATTTCCGTTCCGTGGGGAAACCTCAGCGAGGAACATCGTCAGGCGATTATTGAAGGCGACGGCGATTACTATGGCGTGCGCGGAT
>JBFWZL010000063.1:0-17483 GCA_050185455.1 Binatia bacterium
CAAAGTAACGGGTTGCTTCAATCAAGGAAGTGGGCCAAGATGCAATGGTGTTCATGTGGAAACTGTACTAGGAATAGACGGGTGAGTCAACTAGGTTATTGCCATTATCAAAGGCATAGTCGGCTTGGGGAAACTTTCCCTCTTCTTCTAATAGCGCCACCATCTCCACGACGATTTCCGTGCGTTTCTTGTACGCCAGTTGATGCTTCATATAGTGGAGCAATTCCAAGATCCGGCTCCGGGCTTGTTCCATTTGCGCGTAGCTCGCTTGGACCGTGGCTTTCAAGTACGTGTCCTCTTCCTTACCGAGACTGGGCTCTTGAATTTGCACCGCGATCCCATCAATCAGTTGGCGATTGGCAACGACTGCCGTCACCACCGTCGGAAACCGCCCCATTCGTCCTTCCACAGAATCATAGCTCTTGGTGGTGCCATAGATATGTGGACCCCGCTCATGATGCACTAACGTCCACTCCAACGAAATCACTTCCCGTCCACGTCCGCGATGCTCGGACGCAATCAGGGTTCGATGCCGGGGGAGTAATTCCTCGGCCTCCCACCCCGCTTCAAACACCGCTTCATGCATCGTCCGCCGCGTCGGTTTGTGCTCTTCCCATACTTGCTGCGCGTAAATTCCTTGTAATGTCTTATTCGGACTGACAATCAGCCCCGTCACATACCGACTGACATGCTCAAACCCTTCCGTCCGCCGAAATAAATCTCGATAGGGTCGCAGTCTTTTCCGAATCGTTTCTGGTACTCCGACCATCGGTAGCATGACGCTCCCTTCCTTTTCCTCAGTCGTCTGTGCGCCTCTCTACCTTGTTCCACGCACGCGCGCCACTAACCCTCCAAGTCGTGAACTCCATCGGTATCACGCCGATTGTAGGAAATAGACTGGTATTCTTCAACTTTAGGGAATGCAGAGGAGTAACAAGAAAGGGAAAAGAGCCGCGGACAGAGCAAGACACTCAATCTGAGGGTCGACGGAATTCCGTCAGATTTCCCTGACAGCCTGTTGTAAGTCGCGCGGCAGCATCAATCCTGAAAGACGAGATGACCGGCGGCTTCTTGCGCTTGCACCTTTGCCTCAAGCTCAGCCGAGAGCGTAATCTTTCGTGATTGGGGAAATTTGTCGCGGTCTAGCGTGGGCCGGAGAAAATACTCTTCAGGGGTTAGCACTTCAGATTGACTCTTGAGCGGGGCAAAGAACCAGACACGCGGAAGCACGCCCGGATTGAAGAACACGTCACGATCTTGTTTAGACCATTGACGGGTCTCGTGCGCATCATGAACGCTGTAGCGCATATAATCGAGCGTCACATCCCAATAATGATTGAAAAGGATGCCGTACCCTTTGTCTCCCATTGTGGAATTGTGATGTTTGGCGATGCGCGTTTCGATAAAAATGAGATTGCCGCTCTTGTCATATTGTTCGATCCGTAACGGATAGAAATAATGTTTATCAAGCCAATAGATAATCCTCGGCGCATAATAGTTCGGCAGCCATTCGTCCCGCACGTGTGCTTCGACGACCCAGCACTCCACTCCGCCATCTTGCGTATAAAATGGATAAGCGTCACCCATCATACGGATCTGAGTCGTGGGAACTTCGTGAAATGTTCCGTCAGGATCGGCAAGCGTAACGGTCGGGCGTGTTTTGGGAAAACGAACCGTTTGGTACAGGGTATCCGCACCTAAGAGGTTCCAAGAAAATTCCCAGGGATCACGCCCAAAAATATCGTCGAAACTTTCCGCTCCTTGGGCAAGCTTGTCGCCGCGCCGTGGCTGCGGCTGACGTCGCACCCGACGTAAAGCAGGCGAATACGCATACATATCCCACCGCGTCGAGGTTTCTCCTCCTGCGCGATATTGAATCAACACCATTTGATTGCCCAGGTCTTCGGGGGGAAAGATATTTTGTCCGGTAATTTTCCGCGTCGGTTCACCAGGTTGAGTGTCATATAATTCCCCGGCAAGTCCCTGATGTCCACCTGCGTTTGGAACGTAAAAAATCGGGCTGTACATTTTACTGGTATGCAAGTAACCCTGAGCAGTGAGCGCGCCAGTTACATCGATGAGATTACAGGACCACCGTGGCGAGTGACTGAACTCCATCGCTCGATAGCCCATTTCTTCGGCGGTGTATGGCGGTTTGAACGGGTATCGTTCCGCGGGTAGGTTTGGTTGGTGTGGGTCGCGCGGCGTATCTGTGCGCGGATCGAATAACGCACGCTCGGCTTCGGTCAGTTCGCTGACCAAGCGCCAAGTCTTAGCTGGCAGGCGAGAATCCGCCCACACGTGATAGTGAGCAAAAAAGCCCACCAGGAAGAAGCCTAGAACGATTTGTTTCGTCATGGGATTCCCTCCCCTAGAAAAAAGACAAGGGGCTTTGATCCCCTTGTCTTACTGAAACCGAGAACTGAAGCTAACAGCGAAATGCTTATATCTTCGGCATTATTTGCGTGGCAAACCGTTCGACACCACGGCGAAACGTGTCGGCGTCAGGGTAGCGTCCCATTCCCAATACATAATAGCTAGCGCCGGCATCGCGATAGGCGGCAATGCGGTCAATCATCGCTTCCGGAACTCCTTCTCGAATCATCCCGCCGACGATCAGCTCGGGTGTCGCGCGCCCACGCTTTTCCGCTTCTTCGCGCAGGTAGGAACCAATGTCAGTCAGTTCAGGCGGCTTCAACCCAATAGGATAGTACGCATCACCAAAACGCAGCGTGCGCTCCAAGGCTTTTAGTCCACTGCCGCCGATCCAAATCGGTGGGCGCGCCGGTCGTGGTGCAAACACGAAAGGAGGGAATTTTACCAGCTTGCCATCGTAAGAATTAACGTCATTAGCGAACAGAGTATGCAGCACCTGCAAAGTCTCATCAGTCAGTGCGCCGCGCTTACGTGGATCGACGCCAAGCGTCTCAAACTCTTGTCGCAACCATCCCACGCCTGCGCCAAGAATAATGCGTTCTCCGGATAATTCTTGCAGGGTTGCTATCTGTTTCGCCATCAGCACCACCGGGCGATAGGGAATCACTAAGACGGATATGCCAAGACGGATGCGTTGCGTCATGCCGGCAAGGAACGCAAGTGTGGTCAAAGGCTCAAGATACCGACCTCCAGAACCCTCAGTTTGGTCGGGGGGAATAGCCAAGTGATCAACGACAAACGCCGCGTCAAAACCTGCGTCCTCCACCGCACGCGCGCACGCGGCGATGGTGTCCTTAGTGGACTGCGGTCCCATGTTGCGGATGACGACACCAAACTTCATACGTTCCTCCTTACCTGCCGCCGCTTAGGTTTCGTCCTGGAACAGACGCTCGGCCAGCGCTTCCGCCGCCTCGGAGCGCGCATCCTCATCTTCACGCATGAGATCATAGGCGATGTTCATGAGCATCTTCCCCAAAACTTCACGCTGTGCAGCGTTGAGCCACACATTTGCTGGAGAGGTTTCCAGATGCTCCAGAAGGACATCCATGACCTTACTTCCAGAGTAGTTCTCTTGGCGAGCGAGTCTATCTCCCGCCATCTTCGTGGCCTGGTGGAGCAGCTCAAGTTCCTGGGAGGTCAAAGTAAAGGTCCCCATCGTCATTAAAAATCGGGGAGCGGGAGAGACGAGGAATCGGAAAGTTTCCCTTTCTCCCCGTCTCCGTTTCTCCGATTCTCCGTTTCTGTTTGGCTCTCCTCAGATTCCTGGAGACAAATTACTACATTAGATCTGAGAAAAGCCACGGCGCTTCTTGCTTCCGCCGCTGCTCATAGGCAGTGATGTCCGCCTCATGATGTAAGGTAAGCCCGATTTCATCGAGCCCCTTGAGCAGGCATTCTTTCCGAAACGCATCAATCTCGAAAGAGAAACTCTTTCCTGAAGGAGTTGTCACTGTCTGCGCCGCTAGATCAACGGTGATCTGATATCCAGGCTGCGCTTCAACTTCCTTGAACAACTGAGCTACCTCCTCAGACTTCAGCACTAATGGCAGCATGCCGTTTTTGAAACAGTTATTAAAAAAGATATCAGCGAAACTTGGGGCAATAATGCAGCGGAAACCATAATCCAGCAGCGCCCACGGCGCGTGCTCACGCGACGAGCCACAGCCGAAATTATCGCGCGCCAGCAAAATCGCGGCGCCTTGATAACGCGGCTGATTCAGGAAGAAGGTTTTATCACCGGAGCCATCCGCTCCATAGCGCCAGTCGGAAAATAATCCCTCGCGTAAACCAGTGCGCTTGATGGTTTTAAGGTATTGCTTGGGGATGATCTGATCAGTGTCAACATTCGCTCGATCGAGCGGAGCAACCAGGCCCTTGAGTGTAGTAAAAGCATCCATGAGAAAACTCCATAAACAGAAAACGTGAAACGTGTTACGTCTAACGTGCGCCGTGAACTTACGCTAGTGAAATCACGGTGCACGCACCACGCCTGACGATTTATTGCCACGTACGGATATCTACGAAATGCCCGGCAATTGCCGCCGCCACCGCCATCACCGGTGAAACGAGGTGGGTGCGACCACCCTTCCCTTGTCGCCCTTCAAAGTTGCGGTTGCTGGTCGAGGCGCAACGCTCCCCCGGCCGCAAGACATCAGCATTCATCGCCAGGCACATCGAACAGCCCGGTTCACGCCACTCAAAGCCGGCCTCTGTGAAGATTTTGTCCAGCCCTTCCTCTTCGGCTTGTTTCTTGACTAAACCAGAACCAGGGACAACCATAGCATGCACATGCGGTGAGACTTTTTTGCCTTTCGCGACATGAGCGGCGATACGCAAATCCTCAATGCGCGCATTGGTGCACGAGCCGATGAAGACTTTGTCGATTTTGATTTCCGAGATCGGTGTGTCGGCCTGCAGTCCCATATACGCAAGCGCCCGCTCCGTCGCCTCACGCAGCTCGGGCGTCGGCATTTCCTTAGGGTTAGGCACTTTACCATTGATATTGGTCACCATGCCCGGGCTCGTTCCCCAAGTGACTTGCGGGCTGAGGTCTTCTGCTTTGAGTTCCACGACCCGGTCAAACTTTGCGCCGGGGTCAGTCCGTAGCGCTTGCCACGCGGTCACGGCGCGCTCGAACAGCTCTGCTTTCGGAGCCATCGGACGTCCGCGAAGATACGCAAAAGTCTTCTCATCAGGCGCAACCATCCCCGCGCGCGCGCCGGCTTCGATCGACATGTTGCTTAGCGTCATGCGTCCTTCCATGGAAAGATCGCGAATCGCCGAACCCGTGTACTCGATCACGTACCCCGTGCCACCGGCGGTTCCGATCTTGCCAATAATGGCGAGAATAATATCTTTCGCCGAACAGCCTTCAGGCAATTTCCCTTCGACTCGCACTTCCATTGTCTTCGCCGGTCTTTGCAACAGACATTGAGTCGCCAAAACGTGCTCGACCTCACTGGTGCCGATGCCGAACGCGAGAGCCCCAAACGCTCCATGTGTGGCGGTATGGGAATCGCCACAGACGATCACCGTTCCCGGCAGGGTGAAACCCTGCTCAGGGCCGATGATATGAACAATCCCTTGGCGAACATCGTCCATATCGAACAGCGGGACGCCGATCGCCTGACAATTCTCACGTAGAGTCTCAACTTGTTTGGCGCTAACTTGATCCTCAATCGGCTTGTCACGGTCCGTCGTTGGCACGTTATGATCAGGTACAGCGAGCGCGGCGTGCGGACGTCGAGGCTTACGACCGGTAAGTTGTAACCCTTCGAAGGCTTGGGGCGAGGTTACTTCATGGACAAGATGTCGGTCAACATAGAGAAGCACTGTACCGTCGGGCTCCGTGCGCACGACATGCGACTCCCAGATTTTTTCGAACATGGTCTTCGCGGCCATAGGGCGCTCCTTCTTACACAAAACGCTGTGAGAGGACTTACATTTCGCAGATTTACCCACTGCTGGCAAGGCGCCAAGATAACGGATGGAAGCCGCCCCATCGCTGTGTTACGAAGGAAGCCGCCCGTATAGAGCACGGTAGTCTCCCGCACCCTTCGACAAGCTTGGGGCGAACGGGGTAAGATAGGCAGCAAAAGAGCTTTTCCGCTTATGTTAAGCCTGTCGAAACAGGAAAGATCCTGTTGGTTGAATGAATGAGTTTGTAGGAGGAACACAATGAGCGAATGGACCGTTGATGTCACAGAGCAAGATTTTGAAAGCGCGGTGGTGGAACGTTCTCACACTGTTCCGGTGGTTATCGACTTTTGGGCTCCGTGGTGCGGTCCCTGTCGTGCACTGGGCCCGGTATTGGAAAAGATTGCCGATGAACAAGAAGGAAAATTCATCCTGGCGAAAATCAACGTTGATGAAAATCCTGCACTTGCGCAAGCATTCGGCGTTCAAAGTATTCCCGCCGTCAAAGCCGTGCGCAACGGCGCAATCGCCGGTGAGTTTCTCGGCGCTCAACCGGAACCGAGCGTGCGCCGTTTCATTGACCAACTCCTGCCCTCTGAAGTCGATGGTCTGGCGCAAGAAGCGCAACGTCTAGAACAAGCAGGAAAAACTCAAGGCGCAGAGAGTTTGTATCGCGCAGCGTTATCAAAAGAGACGAATCACCCACTGGCCCTCCTTGGTCTCGCCCGTATTTTGGCCCAGCGCGGTGAAGAGGCCGATGCGTTGACGTTGCTCGGTCGGGTCCCCCTGACGGCTCCTGAATCCGCGCTCGCGCAACAACTCACGGCGCAGCTTCGTCTCAAACAAAGTGGGGCAAACGCTGGGGACGAGCAGAAATATCGTGACCGGTTGGCGGCCGATCCGCAGGATCATGACGCTCGCTTTGAGTTGTCACAAGTGCTGGCCGCCTCGGGGCGCTACGAGGAAGCGCTGACCGAGTTATTGGCAATTGTTAAAAAAGATCGCCAATTCCGCGATGATGGCGCGCGCAAAGCGATACTCGACATCTTCGATGTGGTTGGGCAACGTAGTGAACTGGCGGAGCATTATCGGTCGGAGTTGGCAAAAGTATTGTTTAGTTAAACAGTTGTTAGTCTTTAGTGGTTAGTTGCTAGTAAGGCGGGTGGAGCCCGCCTTCGTTCATTACTTTCCCGGCAGTCCCTCAACAAACGCCGCGTGCTCAGGCGTACCGAGTCCTTTCTGCAGTTCAACCAAAACCTCGACAATATTCCCTTCCAGGAGAGCCGATACCGCTAGCCGCACTCCAGGAAAGGTGGAAGTTCACCAGAAACCATCGGTTGCTTGGCTGGTGTGGAAATCTGCTGCCCCATTGGCTACTCTCTTGTTCTACTGCCTACTGCTTTCTGCTTACTGTCTACTGTTTCAGACTAGCGTCCACTGTTCTCCGTCCTGCCGCACGATTCTCTCTTTCAACAGCTTATTGAGATGCGACAAGACCGAGTTGCCCGCGGCCCCGTGGAGAAACTCCGGCACGTCGGCATAAATACGTTTCACCATCACGGGGATTTCACTGAGCCCGGCTTTCATGGCGTCGAGAATTTGCTGTTCACGCAGTTCGCGGTGGGCAATGTAGTCGTTGAGCTTCTTGTATGGATCGCGGATCGCGGGACCGTGGGCCGGATAAATCACGGTAAGGTCGAGTGGAAGCAGTTTTCGTAACGACGCCATGTATTCGATGAGCCCGCCACCTTCTTCCGGGACAACTGTAGTTCCCGCGCCAAGCACAAGATCCCCCGTGAAGAGAGCTTTCTCTTCTTCGAGGTAGTAACACAGATGATCTTTGGCATGGCCCGGCGTGTGAATGGCGCGTAAGGTCGCGCCATCGGTTTCAATGCGCGCGTTGTCTTCAATGTACGTCAACGGTAAATCGTACGCTTCATCTTTTCCCGGCCAGGCTTTCTTAGACACTTTGAGATCACCAAACCGCGCCCGCACGCGTGCGGCGCCGCCAATGTGGTCTTGGTGCACATGCGTCAGAATGATCTCTTGCAGCTCGTGCGCGCTTTTCGTTTCAGCCAGGCCTTTTTCCAGCAATGGATCGTACACTTCCAACCCGATGCCAGTATCAAGAAGAATTGGCCGCTTGCCTTTGCCAACCAGATAAGTATTCGTTCCTGGCCCAGTAAACGGACCAGGATTTTTTCCTAGCACCGTGGAAACACGGTCGCTCCACGTATCGAAGTCGGGCATACGCAGCCCGACCATGGTGTCGCTGACGATGCGAGTTGGTTGCGTCATAAGACCCATATCCCTTTCTTTCCACCTCGAACGACGGAACACGCAACACGTAATATGTAGCGTGATGCGTATTACATAATCCCAAGCAGTTCAGTCACATTTTATTTTCCACGCGCTCAGGATCTTCCGAGAAACGTCCGTGCGATCGTTTGTAGTTGAATGTTCGACGTGCCTTCGTAGATTTTGCCGATCTTGGCGTCGCGGTAGAATTTTTCCGCCGGAAAGTCTTTCGTGAAACCAACCCCACCGAAGACTTCCAAAGCTAGGGACGCGACGCGTTCTCCGACCTGCGAGCAAAAATACTTCGTCATCGCCGATTGCCGCACGAACGATGCGCCGCTCTCTTTCAAGCGCGCGGTGTTATACACCATCAAACGCGCGGCTTCGATATCGGTCGCCATCTCCGCCAGCTGGAATTGGATCGCTTGAAAGTCCGAGATCAACCGACCAAATTGTTTCCGCTCTTTTGCGTAGGCAAGTGCGGCCTCAAAGGCGCCTTGCGCCAGGCCGAGCATCTGCGCGCCGATGCCGATCCGGCCTTCATCAAGTGTCTCAATAGCAACCTTGTAGCCCTGCCCCACCTCACCAACGACATTCGCGCGCGGCACACGCACGTCGTCAAGAATCAGCTCACAGGTTGAGCTGGCGCGAATGCCAAGTTTATCCTCTTTTTTGCCCACACTGAAGCCGGGAAAGTCACGTTCAACCATGAACCCAGTAATACCCTTGTATCCTTTGGCAGGATCAGCGTTGGCGAACAATAAATAGAGCTCCGCCTCCGCGCCGTTCGTGATCCACATTTTGCGTCCGTTCAAGATGAAAGAATCACCATCGAGCCGGGCTTGCGTAGTCATGGCGAACGCATCGCTACCGGAGCCGGACTCAGACAGCGCGTAAGCGCCAACAACGTTACGCGCTAAACGCGGAAAAAAGCGACCTTGCTGGGTGGGCGTGAGCCAGCGCACGAGGGCATTGTTGACCAAAGTATTCTGCACATCGACACAGACAGCCACGGAAGGGTCGACCCGGGCTAATTCCTCAATCGCCAGGATCGCCATCAAAAAGTTCGCGCCCGCGCCGCCATACACCGTGGGAATCTCAATGCCCATGACGCCAAGCGTGAAGAGTTCATCGATGAGTTCGCGCGGCAACTTCCCCGCGCGGTCCATTTCCATCACATGCGGTTTGATCCTCTCCTCAGCAAATCCCCGCACCATTTCCTGAAAAAGCAGCTCGTCTTCTCTGAGCATTGTGAGCGGCATACGCGCATCTTGCACTTCGGACATAGCGCCACCCCCTGTCAGCATAAAATTACGTCATTCATTTCACGTTGCCCCCCATGTGTCCAGACGCTATAGTCAAACCCACAGAAAGGCGGCAAACATGAAGATCGGCCTCATCTCAGACACTCACATTCCGGAAGCGATGCCCGAGCTCCCCCACCAAGTGCGCACTGTATTCGCGGGCACGGATCTTATTTTGCACGCGGGAGATTTACACTGCCTTGATGTCTTAAATTGGCTCGAAGAAATCGCGCCAGTGCTGGCGTGTCGGGGAAATGGCGACGAAGGGTCGGGCGGTCGCGCAATCGTGCCGGAAGACCCACGCTTGCGTGACGCCGCCGTGACTACCGCCGCCGGCTATGCGCTGGGCTTAGTGCATGACGTGCTTGATCCGGAAGAATTTCCCAAATGGCCGATCGAACGGACGATGGAATACTATTTTCAGCGCCGCACTGACCTCATTGTCTGCGGGCACACGCACGTTGAAAGCATCAAGCGATACAATAGTGTGCTGGTCATCAATCCCGGCAGTCCGACGTTCCCACACAATTACGCGGCCCAGCCGGGCACAGTGGCGGTGTTAGAGTTAGAACAAAATCGCGGAGGGACGGTAACGGTCTACGATTTGAAGACTCTGGAAGCGTTGCCGGGATTCGCAGCAACGTTTTAGCAAAATATCCAAGACTTCACTGCGTTCTATCACGCCAGCGTTGACTTCACGCCAAGAATGGCTTTCTATCACGCCAACGATTCCAATTGATGTGTTTCTCATTGTAGTCCATGAGTTTTAGCAAGACATCAGGTAACAACTGCTTTAATTGTACACAAATATTAAAGAAGTTTTGTTCCGTTAATTTGATAGTTGTGGAATTTCTTTTTATTTCATTTGTTAGTTGGCCCTGATAAAATAATGCGTTCCTCAGAGCTGCCCACTCCTCAATTTCGGACTGGGTCGTTGCGAACCCAAGATCCGTGAGAAAAGGGTTAATCACCGCAGCGACATTCGGTTGGCGATATGGTTGGCGATAGTCATTTCGATTTTTTCGCGCCAGAATTTCCAGTGCCGAGAAAACGAAATAATAAATGACTTCCGCGAACGGGACTCGGAGACGAAGAGTCTCTATCTGCCTATAGAAGGCTTTCCGAAATTCAGTGTCCTGCTCAAAGTTTTCATCTTGGAGTTTTGTCAGACAAAGATTTAAAAGATCTTCCCGTGCATTTGGACAAAATGCTTGCTCCTCAATAAAGGGTCCTATAGAAGCCCTTTCCTGATGAAAGTCAAAAAAGCGAGAGAAGCGCGCTACAGAATCTTCAATTGTCACCCCACCAATAGGGACATTAATATATTCAGACGTAAGAACCCAAAGTTGATCACAAAAAGTCATGACATCTTGAAGCAGGTTCACCTTCTCAACATACTTGAATCCAGTCTCTGGCAAGGGCTCTGCATCAAACTTTCCATAACCAGTCAAATGAAATATTCTTTTGTCCTCCGCCTTAAGCCTAGCCTCCCCGCAATTTTCATAGAGAGGGATGAGAGAGATATCTCCTACTCTTATCTCTCTACAGAAATTAAATCCATAAATCCCAAAAACATGAGCAGACACAGCTACCTCCTGACCCTTTTCTATCAAAAAAGAAGAAAACGTACGCCGCGCGGTTCTTTTACTTAATGCTATGTGTTTCGTGCGCTTGGCACTATTGCACAAGGGGTTCGAGTGGACGAATTTCCTCTAGTCCAATTAAGAACGCCTTGCAAATGGATTTATCCCACCCTAGATTCCCACTTTCGCAGGAATGTTCATGCATCTGCGATGCACCCTTGAGCCGGGAAAAATAAAGAACGGGTGCGGCCTTGTCATTGCGAGCGCAGTGAAGCAATCGCTGTCTGAAACAAAGATTGCTTCGTCACTAACGTTCCTGCTCAGAAACAAAATGCTCGTTCCCAGACCAACTCGTATGGCAGCCCGTCATTCCGGGCGCGCGGAGCGCGACCCGGAATCCAGGGAAAACAAACCTGGAGTCCCGCCTGCGCGGGAATGACGGACAGGAAGGCTCCTCTCGTTTCTGTCCATGTGCTGAGCGCCCGCGCTCTGGACGACTCGCAATGACACTCTCTGCCCTACCGTCCCTTTTTTAGAAGAATGACATTTTCGAGGGATTCTTTGCCATTATGCCCGCCCTTCCCCGCGCTCAGGATAAGCTTCGATGGTATCCATTACGCTCTCCCCCACCTGCTAAGCAAAGAAAACCGAATTGGGAGCAAAGATTGGTAAAGAAAAAGTCTGATTTTCTTTCGCTTAATATTTGCTTTAATCCAACGTAATTTTTTGTTGTGTAAAGCTCACCCCTTCGTCCGGATCGAAGACGGCGAGCGCGTAGCTCCCTCCCTCGTTCACCCCTAGATGCAATGGAGCGGGAGTGCCAGGATAACAGGCTTTCGTGGCGCCCTGGCTTAAATCCGTGTAGACATGCACGTGCCCGAGGGCGAGATAATCGAGTCCCGATTGTTCGACTTCGTGAGGAAGAATCAACGAGGATCGTTGCATCTCTTCGTCCTCAACAAAATAGCCGTGCGCCATGCCGATATGCCAATCGTCACAATGACGAGGAGCAACACCGACAACTGGACGGTATTTGTAGTCGTGTTCAACCATGCCCTTGCCCCACACAGTCGCATCAATGTGAGGCAGTTCAATCACTTCCCCTTCTTCCGCCGTCACAGTATAGACATGTTTACCAGCCACGGAGAAATCGAACTTTTTATAGATCGAACGCGCATCGAAACAATCATGATTTCCAGGAATCAATACAACCGGACATGGCACGCGAGAGAGTTCCTTATGAACGAACTCGATACCGGACTCATGCACCCGGTTCGAATCAAACAGATCGCCGGCAATGAGAAAAAGATCAGCGGCTTCTTCAATGACCTTGTCAACGACTTTCTGAAAGGCGATTTGAATGCGGCGACGATATTTCTGCCCCTCTTCGCTTTTGCCAAAGGTGTCGCTTTCAAGATGAACATCTGAGGTATGAATGAGTTTAATGCGTCGACGCGGCATGTTGTTTCCCTTCTTAAAGTAGAGGCGCGGAAAAGACGTCCTCTCTTATCGGAATCCCGTTCGGTCCTACGTTTCCCTCCGCGGTAAAATCACAGTAGCGTTACCGGGAGTGAGCTTCGCCCCTTGGGCGTTCTCTACCCAAATTTCACAGTCTACGCATCCTTTGCCGTCTGCCAGCCAGGTGCGCGTCACTGTCCCTTTACAGGTGAGAGGCTCATTGACATAGGCGATGTCACGGTTCGCGTACGAGAGTTTTTTCAATACTCCCGCCTCGCCGATCCATCGCGTGAGCAATTGTGACAAGAAAGCGCCACGCAAGGGTCCGTGCACGATAACATCTTTGTAGCCTTCAGTCAGGGTGTAATCTTTATCAAAATGAATGCGTTGTGGATTCCAGGTAATGGCGCTGTACAAAAACAGGAGGGTATTAGACGGCGTCTTGTGCAGTGGCGTGAGCGCCATGCCGACTTGCACATCTTCAAAATAGAGTTGTCCTTCCGTCATACCGCGCCCCTACCGCAAAATCGCGGCTCCTTTTTCGATAACGACCAGTTCACCCTTCTGATTCGTATAACGGCTCTCGCGCTCGACAAAAATCAACGGCCCCGTGCGCCCCTCCTTTTGATAAATGTCAAGGATCTTGCAACGTCCGGTCAAGGTATCCCCCGCACGAATGGGCGCGAAGAACTCGATCTCCGTGCCGCCATCCATCAAGCGCAGTAGCGGCGTAGGCGGAATCGGAAATTTTCCCTCATACGGCAGCCCATCGGGCCGTAATTCGCTTTCAGGCACGGGATTCGTCAACGGAGCCATATAAAACAAAGGCGGTGCAATGATGCCGCCATGCCCACTGTTTTTGGCGTATTCCTCGTCAAGGTACAAAGGATTGACATCATCAGTCGCCACGGCGAACCGCCGAATATCAAGTTTGGTTGCCTCGATCGTCCATGGCGGCGTCTCGTGACCAATCCACGAACGAATTTCCTCGGTAATAAGCGATTCCTGCGCCACTGAGTGATTCTCTCCTGACAAATGTGGACTTTGTGAGTCAACATTCCCATAGCAGGTTGGTTAGGATGGAGCAAGGTGAAAAATAAAGGGGCAGATTTGCCATCTGCCCCTCGCGTCTCTCACGAATACAGATCATAGACCTTAATAATGGATACCCGTAATCCCTTCGGCGTGCGTCCGACATCGAAACCGACGCGCATACCCTCGCGCAAGAACCGTACGTCCTGGCGCGGCACGCCGATGAGTTTTACGAAGGGAAAAACAAACGAGAACTCTTTGCCCGAGTCACTAATAATGACTCCGCTCTCGCTGCCCCAAAATATCTTGCTGACGATGCCGTGGTAGAACAGATCCCCCTGTTGCTCTCCTTCGTCAGTCAGCTCCTTGCTCTTTTCCACGCTTACGCGAACAACATCTCATGCATGGCGCTCCCGGCTGGCACCATGGGGAAGACGCCTTCACTCTGGGGGATCACGACATCAACGAGTACGGGGCCGGGTGTGGCAAATGCGGCTTGCAGGGTCGGAGCTAGATCCTTCCCTTTCTCGACACGGAAACCAGCGGCGCCGTAGGCTTCCGCGAGTTTCACGAAGTTCGGCATCGCGTCCATATAGGAATGAGAATAACGCCCTTCATAAAACTTCTCCTGCCACTGCCGCACCATGCCGAGGTAATAGTTATTCATGATGATGACTTTGACTGGGACCTGATATTGCACGGCGGTCGCCAACTCTTGGATGTTCATTTGGATGCCGCCATCGCCGTTAATCACCACGATCGGTCGGTCAGGCGCGGCGAAATACGCGCCAATGCCAGCCGGCAACCCGTATCCCATCGTGCCTAGTCCACCAGAAGTGAGCCATGAGCGGGGATGATGAAAAGGCATCATTTGCGCCGTCCACATTTGATGCTGCCCCACGTCGGTGACGACAACGGCCTCACCTTTCGTCAGGTTATAGATCTCTTCGATAATAGCTCGGGGTTTGGATGGACTTTCCGGGTCGCCTTTATCGTACGGTAGCGGTTTTTCCGCTCTCCATTCCATGATTTGTTCATGCCATGTGGCCCAGAGTCGCTGACGAGGAGCAAGACTTTCTTGACTTTTCACTTTCTTGAGCATCTCTTGCACGACTTCTTTGATGTCGCCCACTATAGGGATATGCACTTTGATATTCTTGCTAATGGACGATGGATCAATATCGACATGGATAATGGTCTTGGCGCGCGGGGCAAAGTCGCTGAGACGGCCAGTGACGCGGTCATCGAAGCGCGCGCCAATGGCGATCAGCGTGTCACAATTCTGCACAGCCATGTTCGTCCAATAACCGCCGTGCATGCCAAGCATTCCCAAGCACAGGGGATCGTTGCTAGGAAACACACCTAACGCCATGAGCGTAGTAGTAATAGGAATTTTCAGACCGCGTACCAGCTCCGTGAGGGGAGCGGACGCGTCCGACCATTGCACGCCGCCTCCGACATAGAAAAGCGGTTTTTCTGACGCTTCGATCGCCTCCAAGGCTTTCTCGATTTGCCGGTCATTACCTCTCATAGTTGGTTTATAGCCGCGAATCTCCACTTTATCCGGATACTTGAACACAGCCTGCGCATTTTGCACATCTTTCGGTAAATCGATAAGAACGGGGCCCGGTCGACCAGAGCCAGCAATATAAAAAGCCTCTTTAATGATACGGGTAAGATCGTTCACATCGCGCACGAGGTAATTGTGTTTCGTGCACGGTCTCGTGATGCCAGTCAGGTCCGCCTCCTGGAAGGCGTCATTACCGATCATGTTCGTGGGCACTTGCCCGGCGATCACCACCATTGGCGTCGAATCCATGTAGGCATCGGCGATGCCGGTCACGGTATTCGTTGCGCCAGGGCCGGAGGTAACGATGATAACCCCAGGCTTCCCAGATACACGCGCGTACCCTTCCGCCATGTGGGCGGCGCCTTGTTCGTGGCGAACAAGAATATGGCGTAAGGCGGGATTGAGGATCAGCGCATCATAGGTTGGGAGAATGGCTCCCCCTGGATACCCAAAGACGGTATCAACCCCTTCGGCTAACAGACTCTCAATGGCAATCTGCGCCCCGGTTAATTTTTTCATAGATTACTCCCACTTATGGATAGAAAGTGGTTGATTCTATAGGCCGTCTGTCAACGGCGCAAGCGAGGAGAGCCGCAAGGGAACATGCCAAAATTCCGGCAGCTTTGGCCACCGATAGTGAAATCTCCCCTTTTTTATAGGTAACTATGCGTTACTTGACACCGGACTCCTCAAAGAGGATCAAATTCGGGCGCCACGGGCAGCTTGCTGCCCGTGCCCAGCCGCCACACTGGCGGACAAGCCGCCAGTGGCGCCCCCGCCTGTCCTGGGTGACCCAAAAGCAGCCTGCATGAAGGGATGGTGTCAAGTTTGCCATAATTCCCAAAGATAAGGAGCGTTTCGCAGTCAGCTTACCTCAACAACCACACCATAATCGCTTTTTGGATATGCAGTCGATTTTCCGCCTGATCGAGCACGACGGACTGAAGGCCGTCGATCACATCAGCGGTGATTTCTTCGCCCCGATGCGCGGGAAGGCAATGCATGACAAGCGCATCTTTTTTCGCCATCGCCATGACAGACGCATTGACTTGATAGTCGCGGAATGCCTCTCGTCGTAGAGCGCTCTCTTTTTCCTGCCCCATGCTCGTCCACACATCAGTGTAAACTGCATCCGCGCTACGCACGGCTTCTTCAACGGAATTGGTAATGATTACCTGAGCACCGTCATGTCGTACACGCGTAAGCACCTCGGCGTCAGGTTCATACCCTGGTGGACACGCCAGGGCGAAGGAAAATGGCAATCGGGCAGTCGCGTTGAGCCACGAGTTGACCACATTGTTACCGTCTCCCACAAACGCCACTTTTAATCCAGCGAGACGGCCACGATGCTCAATGAGCGTCATACAATCCGCCAGCACTTGGCAGGGATGGAGCAAGTCAGACAAACCATTGATGACGGGAATAGTCGCGTACCGCGCTAATTCTAACACCATGGCATGCGAAAACGTGCGCGCCATAATGAGGTCGACCCAGCGAGATAAATTCTGCGCGACGTCGGCGGGAGATTCCCGCGTTCCTAGCCCAATGTCGGGAGGCGAGAGATACACGGCATAACCGCCAAGCTGCACTATCCCGGCTTCAAAAGTGACGCGCGTGCGTAAGCTGGGTTTCTCGAAGATCATCGCCAGCGTCTTGCCCGCCAGCAGCGGATGCGGCCAGCCGTTCCGACGATCGGCTTTCAGCCTCAAGGCGAGCGTGAACAACTCTTCAAGCTGTTCACGCGAGAGATCAGCGATACTGACCAGGTCACGTTTATGCTCAACGCCGTTTGGTATCTCCGAGTGTTTCACTGCCTCTCCAAAACCCGTTCCAAAATCGTGAAACCCTCGTCGATTTCTGCTCTCGTGACGATCAGCGGAGGAATGAAGCGCAACACTTTCCCAACCGTACAGTTGATCAGCAATCCCTCTTTCAGGCAGGCGTCCACAATTGCCGACCCATCACGATCCAGCTCCGCGCCGATAATCAGACCACTCCCACGCACGTTCTTAATGAAAGAAAACTTTTCTTTTAGCGCGAGCAGTCTGTTGACGAAGTGCTCACCCATCATCCGGCAATTTTCCAGCACGCCGCCGAGCAGCGTATTGACCACAGCGACACCAGCAGCGCAAGCGACGGCATTCCCTCCAAACGTCGAGCCATGGCTGCCAAGATTGAAGCTTTCGGCAACGGAGCCGCGCGCCAACATGGCCCCAATAGGAAGACCTCCTCCGAGCGCTTTCGCCAAAGTCATGATGTCAGGAGTAATTCCTTCGTGTTCGTAGGCGAATAATTTACCCGTACGTCCCATGCCGGTCTGCACTTCGTCAAGAATTAACAACAATCCGTTACGATCACAGAGTTCACGTAGGCCTTTGAGATAGC
>JBFWZL010000064.1:0-17448 GCA_050185455.1 Binatia bacterium
AACTAACCCCCGGAGAGAGAGAAAGGCGACTCCTGCAGCTCGCAGACAATGAAATTCGCCGCATACGAGAAGAGCAGGAACTTGAGTCCAAGCAAGCCGAACTCTTCGGGCTCAGCATTCCAGCTCAAGGCTGGAATAAAGATCTCGAAGCTGCGGACAGCTACTGGTTAACTCCCCATTCATTGCAGCAATGCGTAACCTCCTATTTGCACTCCAGGCTTGGGAAAGAACAAGATTACATCCTCGGCGAAAAACCTCTCAAGACGCTTCGCTTGAATCAGGAAGCGCGAAATAAATTGCTCGAAGACTATCGCAAGCTGCCGCGCTCGACGGACCTCATCGCCAGAGAATGGGAGAAGTGGCTCAAGGGATCACAACCGACACTCCAAGTCACCTTTGACCAAGAGACCGCCTCTGATAATCCCCAGGTTGTGCATTTGTCCATAGGCCATCCTTTGGTTAAGCAGGCCGCGTCACAACGGGATGTAGAAGAAAAGGCATATGTTTGTTTAGCGGTCCAAATTGACAAGATCCCTCCTGGTCAGTATCCCTTTATCATCTATCGCTGGTCCAAGCAAGGCGTGAAGCAAGACGAAGAGCTGGTCGCCATCTCGAAAGATTCAACAGTTGAGAATAGATTGTTTGAATTGCTCAAAGTTGCCCAACCCGCAGATGATCTCTCGCCACCTGGAGAGGAAGTATTCGAGGAGCTAGAGGTGCAACATCACGCCAAATGGGTCACCGCTCAAGCCAATCACATGGCCGAAAACAGGCTACTTGTCGAGTATCGAGTACAAAACCTTATGGTAAGTCACCAAGCACGGAGAAAGGTTATCGACGAACAGCTTGTCCGAGCGACAAACGAGAGAATCCGCTTGATGAAACAAAGCGAACTCTCCCGCGCCGACGCTGACTACAATCGCCGGATTGAAGAACTCAAGGTTGCGGCAGGCAGCGGCGATATCCATGCAACGCCTGTGGTGTTTGGGACGCTGGTAGTAAGGTGAGAACATGGATTTTTTAACTGAGCTTCGCAAGGAACGAGAACATCTGGCTATCACCCTGCAGAAGCACAAGGGTATCCGCCGCATCATCGAGGACTTCTATCCAGATAATGCTCACTTCATCTATGAACTCCTCCAAAATGCCGAGGACGCCAGCGCGCCGCATGCCTGGTTCGAGCTTCACAAGGACCATCTGATATTTATTCATGATGGTGCTCGTCACTTCGACGAACGCGACGTTTCTTCTATTACGGACATCGGGGAAAGTAGCAAGCAAGAGGACACAGAGAAAATTGGCAAGTTCGGAGTCGGCTTTAAGTCTGTTTTCTCCTATACAGAAACTCCTCGCATCTACTCAAAGCGCTTCTGCTTCCAAATAACGAACCTTGTCCTTCCTGAAGCCATTACCCCAAAACCAGAGGTGGGCGAGAAAACCCAGTTCGAGTTCCCATTCAACAACTCAAAGAAGCAGGTGGAAACAGCTTTCTCCGAGATCAAAGCCGGGCTTGAAGCGCTTTCTGAGACAACCCTCTTGTTTTTGAAAAACTTACATGAGATTCGCTGGCGTATCGATGACTCAGATAGTGGCTCGGTATCAAGGACTGAGCATCCTGAAAACCACATCGAGGTTCGGAAGGATTCTGGGACCGGCACGGTTAGTAGTGTTCACTGGCTGAGGTTCACCGCACCGGTGGACGAGCTTCCCAAACAGAATGTAGCAGTTGCGTACGAGTTGGGATTCTTGCATGAGGGAGCAACTTTCGACCTGCAAAAACGCTTGTCAGAACAGGTGAAGATAATTCCTTCTCAAGGAAAGGTGTCGGTGTTTTTTCCTGCAGAAAAGGAATCCTCAGAGCTACGCTTTCATCTACACGCACCATTCGTACCCGAATTGAGCCGGGCAAGTATTAAAGACACATCAGCCAATCTGCCGCTTTTCGAGCAGTTGGCCACCTTGGCGGCTCGGTCCCTTCACGCCATCCGTGATCTAGGACTGCTGACGGGAGAGTTTCTCGGCGTTCTGCCGAATCCGGAGGATTCGCTTCCAGAGCGCTATGAGTGCATTAGAAACGCAATCATTGAAGAGATGCAAAACGAGCCCCTCACTCCAACTCACAACAAAGGTCACGCGCCTGCACAGCAACTTGTTCAGGCAAAAGCAATACTCAAAGAACTGCTCTCTGAAGAAGATCTTCGTTATCTGATGGAATGGGAAGACGAGGAACCTAAATGGGCGATTGGGGCTCAGCAGAAAAACAGCAGACAAGATCGCTTCCTTGAGGGATTGGATATTCAAGCTTGGGATGTCGCTGAGTTTATTGAGATCCTTAAGGAAAAAACGTTTGAGGGGCAATATTCGTGGGAGAATGAACCTGATGAGGAGTTCTTAAGCTGGCTAGGCACAAAAAATGAGGGGTGGCATCAGCAGATGTACGCGATGCTCTATAAGGAACTGTCGGAAGATGAGGACTTCTCTCAGTTGACGAATTTGAAGATCGTACGTCTGAGCGATAGTTTCTACAGTGTCGGGTCCGAATGCTACTTCCCGTCTGAAAACCTTGACTATGATGAGATAATGCCACGAGTGGCGCGGGCTGTGTACAGTTCTGGCGCCAGAAAAACGCAACAGACGGAAGCAAAGAAGTTGTTGGAAGCTATCGGCATACGAGAAATTGGAGAGATTGAGGAAATTGAAAGAATATTGAAAGAACGATATCAATCAGAATCGGATGTTCCCAACGACAAAACGCATTTGGCAGATATCAAACGATTTATGTCGTTTCTAGAAAAGAACTTTTCTGAGGAAACGACAGCCTTATTCCAAAATTACTACATCTTCAAATTAGATGATGCCGAGTGGGGTACCCCTGATCACGTTTTCATAGATGTCCCCTACAAGGATACATTCTTAAGCACTTACTATGAAAGGTTACCTGACTCCCACGAGAGAAAATTTGCTCTCTCTTCTTCGTACAAAGATGTTCGTATCCCTCCTGAGCGGCTCGCAAAATTTGCTGAAGCTGTGGGCGCACAAGCAAGACTAACAGTTGAAAAGACTACCACGCTAGCACATCGTGATGCTGACGTCTTGCGTCAAGATCACTCTCCTGGTGTTCGCTATCTTGCAACCGATGAGAATTGGACTATCCCTGGACTGGATAGCATGATGGCCCCTCCATCAATCAATTTGAGCCGGCTTCTTTGGAAAACTCTTTGTGAATACGAAAAGACCGACATTTCTATTTTTACCGCAAAATGTAAACCAAAGAGTCAACACAAACTACGAGAGAAACCTTCAACGCTGACTTATCTTCTCCGAGAGAAACCTTGGGTGCCACAGAAGAATGGCAATTTTGTAACGCCTGCTCAAGCTTTCAGCAGCCAACTACCAAAAGGATTTCCCTTTGACGAGGGATGGGAATGGCTTAAAGTTGTTGACTTTGGAGAAAACGAGAAGAAACGGTCTGAGGAATTCCAACAGCGAGAGGCAAAACGTATCGAGTTCGGTTTTGAATCTGAAGAAGAACTGGAACGCGCCCTACAGCTCGTGAAACTTCTTTCCGTCGAAGAGCAGCAGCGAATCCTTGCTGAGTACACTCAGCGTCGTGATTTTGAGCTTCCAGAGAATACGCCTTCAAACCCGCAACGCCGAGGTGAAAAAATATCAGAGCAAGCAAAGGCTGCTCCGGAACGTATCTTTGAAGAACGAACTCGATCGGTGGCTATTGGCTTGGAAGACGTGAAAGCCGAGGCTAACCAATACCTCCGACAACAGTACACAAACCGCGATGACCAGATGATCTGCCAGGTATGCAAGGATGAACTCCCGTTTAAGAAAAACAACGGCGACTACTACTTCGAGTGTGTGGAGTTTCTGATTGACCTGCCAGGTCGTCACTACCAGAACTATCTTGCGCTCTGTCCCAATCATGCCGCTATGTTTCAGCATGCAAATGGATCAAAGGAATTGCTGCAGAAGATGTTCAAGAATCTTGAAGGAAAAGAGAAAGAGCTTGAAGTCGTTCTTGCCCAGCGGGACATGACCATTTACCTCACGGAGACTCACATTGCCGATCTCAAAGCAGTGTTCTCGGTTTCCAGTAACCGAGAGGGTATCTCAGACATCAAGCAATCCTATGAATAACTCTCGGGAAGAGTGAGGCAGGGAGACGCTCTCCTACCTTCGGCCTAGAACCCGATCCGCCGTTCTTATAGTAGGGGTGTTGAATTTACTTCTAGGAGAACTTTCCGGTCTCCGTCTGCTTCTGGCAATTGGCGGGATTATACTGCTCGCAGTGATCGTTGGGTTAATCTGGCGAGAAGACTCTCTTATTTAGTCCCTGCTACAGGAAGACGATCATGCTTGAAATTTTCGCTACCCTTCTTGGTCTCATTGCTTTAGGAATTGTTGGTCATGGACTATGGCGTTTCTCTCACCAAGGTCCCTCTCGACCGTCACGTTAAAAGAGAGTGTAAGCGGACAAAGACGGAGTTGAAACCGATTTCCTGTTAATTCTCTCGCACGCGCAGGCAGGTGAATTCACCCCAGCGACAAAAACGACGTCCGCGCGAGAGCGATCGAAGCGGCGGGAAAGACTCCCAGGAGCACGGTGCCGGCAGCCGCCACGAGAATCGCCACGGCCAGCGCCGGACGCGCGGAGAGTTTTTCCGGCATTTTTTCTCCCTCATACATGTACATGTTCACGATGACACGCACATAATAATATGCGGAGATGACGCTATTGAGCACGCCGATGACGGCAAGCCAAATATAACCAGCCTTCACCGCCGCACTGAAAATGTAGAACTTGCCGGTGAACCCGACAAGTGGAGGCACTCCGGTTAAGGAAAGCATGAAGACGGTCATCGCCATCGCCAGGAGAGGATAACGAAAGCCCAGCCCTGCGAAATCGGAAAACTCTTCGTTCGGCTCGCCTTTTCGTCCAACCGCAATAATCACGGCAAAGGCTCCGAGAGTCATCAATCCATAAGCAACCAAATAGTACATCAATGCCGCTCCACCGAGCTCTTTCCCCGCCACCATCGCCACTAACAGATAACCCGCATGCGCGACGCTTGAGTACGCGAGCATACGCTTAATATTGTTCTGCACGATCGCCGTGATGTTGCCCACGGTCATCGTCAGTACGGCAAGAACCCAAAAGATTCCTTCCCATTGGCCGTGCAGTGACCCCAGGGTGTGCATGAACACGCGCGCGAAAGAGGCAAAAGCTGCTGCCTTGACGCCGACCGCCATGAAAGCAGTAACAGTCGTTGGTGAGCCCTCGTACACATCCGGCGTCCAGACATGAAACGGCGCGGCGGCGACTTTGAATCCGAATCCGACGATGAGCATGGCCACGCCGATCAGCAGCATCGTCGAGCCGCCGTTCTGATCCACATACGTCGCGATATGCCCAAGTTGAATACTTCCCGTGGCGCCGTAAATCAGTGCAATTCCGTATAAAAGGAAGCCGCTCGCAAAAGCGCCCAGGAGAAAATATTTCAGTGCGGCTTCATTGGACTGCAACCGCTGCCGCCAAATGCCGGCAAGCGCATAGACAGCCATCGACATGGTTTCCAAGCCAAGAAAAATGTTGATCAAGTCCGTGGCCGCCGCCATCACCACCATGCCGACAATCGCGAACAAAATAAGTGCGTAATATTCGCCGGCGTGAATACCCGCAGTATTGAGATAACTAATGGACATGAGGAGGGTGAGGATTCCCGCGAAACAAAACACGAGATTGAAAAACATGGCGTAGGAATCCAACACAATCGAGCCATTAAAAGCAAGCTCGTTTCTCCCCAGCAAACAAAACGATACGACCGCGGTGATAACGAGTCCGATGATCCCCGCCCACGCGAGTCGATTATGCTCTTCAGTTTTGAGTCCCAGATCCCAGCAGAGCACCAGGAGCCCGGTAAAGGTTGGAATAATAGCGGGAAGTAAGACGAGCCAATTTACTGGAGGCAGCTTGATCATAACCAACGTGTCCAGTTCTTAACGTTCAGCAATTACGGTCGGAGTCGGAGCTTGCGCTGTTGCGGTCTTCTGCGCGACTCTTGCAAGAGTCGCCTCCACGGATTTTTCCATGCGCGACAAGAATGGTTGAGGATACAATCCCATAAAGAACATTAGAGCCAAAAGCGGCACAAAGATCGCGACTTCACGAAACGACAGGTCAGTCAGTTTCTTATTTGCGTCGTTCTTCAACGGACCAAAGATAACGCGTTGATACATCCACAACATGTATACGGCGCCAAGCACGACACCAGAAACGGCAAGCGTCCCAGCCCAGAGATTAGCCTTAAACACGCCGAGCAGTATGAGGAACTCACCAACGAAGCCATTCAATCCAGGAAGACCAATCGACGATAACATGGTGACAAGAAAGATCGAGGCGTATACCGGCATTTGCTTCCACAATCCGCCGTATTCACTGATTAGGCGCGTATGGCGTCGCTCATACACTACGCCGACCAGGAGGAACAATGCGCCAGTAGATATGCCATGATTGAGCATCTGGTAGATGGACCCTTCAACTCCTTGTGCATTAAAGGCAAACATGCCAAGCATGACAAAACCAAGGTGGCTCACTGACGAGTAGGCGACCAATTTTTTGAGGTCCGGCTGCACCATAGCCACCAACGCGCCATAGATAATGCCGATGACTGACAGGGCCATGATGGTCGGCACCGCGGCATGCGCGGCGTCGGGAAATAATGGCAGGGCGAATCGCAAGAATCCATAGGTGCCCATCTTCAACAGGACGCCGGCCAGAATGACAGACCCGCCAGTCGGGGCTTCAACGTGCGCATCCGGCAACCAGGTATGGAACGGAAACAACGGAACTTTGATCGCAAAGGACAAGGCAAAAGCGGCAAAGAGCCATAGTTGCGTTTGTTCAGAGATTTTCAGGTTATAAAGCTGTAGAAGGTCGAACGTGACCGAACCATGTTGAGCGTTGTGCAAGTAGGCAAGATAGAGAATCGCTACCAGCATCAGCAGACTGCCGACCATAGTGTAGAGCAAGAATTTGATAGCGGCATAGATTCGTCTCACTCCACCCCACACGCCAATGAGGAAGTACATGGGAATAAGCATGACTTCCCAAAAAACGTAGAAGAGGAAAAGATCGAGAGCGACGAGCGCGCCAATCATCCCAGTTTCAAGAACAAGAAAGAAAAAGAGATATTCCTTGACGCGAGTGTGTACATCCCAAGAGCCAAGGAGAACGACCGGCGTCAAAAATGTTGTTAATAAAACCAGAAACAAACTGATGCCATCAACGCCAACGTAGTAGTGGACGCCAAAATCAGGAATCCACGGTAGGCGTTCGACGAATTGGAAGTCCGCTGTGCTTGCATCGAAGTGCAGAAAAAGTCCGAGAGAAATAATAAACGTCAATAATGACGCTCCAAAGGCAAACCGACGCGCCAGCTCTTCCTCTTCTTTCGCCATAAAGAGTAAGAGTATTGCGGCAAACAGCGGGAGAAAAATAATGACGCTTACCATAAAAGGTAGTACCCAAGAATTCCCATCGCCCCGATAAGGAACGACAGCGCATAGTTCTGTACGTTGCCAGTCTGCCACAAGCGCAACAGCAGGCCGTTGGCTTCCATGGTGTGGGCGGCGCCGTTGACCGTTCCGTCAATCACGATGATATCCCACACTTTCCATAACCAGTTCGAGACAGCGGCGACTGGTCGCACAATGATCACATCGTACAGTTCATCAATGTAGTATTTGTTCAACAGCAGGTTGTACAATGCGGAGAGGCTTTTGGTCAAATTTTCCGCGATACTGGGGTTTACAACGTACATCACGTACGCCAAGGCGATCCCCGCCAGGCCAACGACTGTCGGTATATATTTAATAAGCGGAGAAATTTCAGGATGATGGGAGCCATACATGGGGCTGAGAAAATGCAGAAGGGGGAAGTAGCCGCCCACCACCGAGAGCACACCGAGCACGGCAAGCGGTACGGTCATGGAGGCCGGGGATTCATGAATGTGATGCGCCACTTCACGACTGGCCCGGGTCTCTCCAAAAAACGTGACGAAGAGCAAGCGGAACATGTAGAAAGCGGTCATGCCGGCGCCGACTGTGCCGACTAACCATAAGGTCGGCGACCCGAGCGAACTCGCGTAGGCTTCTTCCAAGATCAGATCTTTACTGAAAAATCCGGAAAGACCAGGAACTCCGGCAATCGCCAGACAGGCGACGAAGAAAGTCCAAAATGTCACGGGCATTTTGTTTCTCAAGCCGCCCATTTTACGGATGTCTTGTTCATCACTCATGCCGTGGATGACGCTACCGGCGCCTAAGAACAGCAGCGCTTTGAAAAAGGCATGAGTCATGAGATGGAACACGCCGGCGGTGTACGCGCCAACACCAAGCCCAAGGAACATGTACCCGAGCTGACTGACCGTGGAATACGCCAGAACTTTTTTGATGTCATTTTGCACGAGACCGATCGTCGCCGCAAAGAAGGCGGTGGCGGCGCCCACAGTCGCAACAACGGACAGTGCGGTCGGAGACAGTGCATAGAGAAAGTGCAAGCGAGCGATCATATAGATGCCAGCGGTGACCATCGTCGCAGCATGGATCAAGGCGCTCACCGGCGTTGGACCAGCCATCGCATCCGGAAGCCAGACATAGAGAGGAATCTGAGCGGATTTCCCAGCTGCGCCAACGAACAGGAGAAGACAGACGACAGTCGCAACATCTACAGGAATCGATGAAACATGCTGTTGAATTTCGCTGAAAGACAACGTCCAGACGTTGTGTTCTCCTAACGTCCAGAAGAGAAGGAACATGCCAAGCAGAAACCCAGCATCACCGACACGATTAACAATAAAAGCTTTCTTTCCTGCGCTCGCCTTCTCATCATCAGTGTACCAAAAACCAATCAGTAGATAGGAACACAATCCGACCCCTTCCCAGCCAACGAACAGGAGGAGGAGGTTCTCGCCTAGGACCAGGAGGAGCATCGAGGTCGTGAACAAATTGAGGTAAGCGAAGTATCGGGCGACATCTTCATCATGCGCCATGTAGCCAGTCGAATAGACATGGATGAGGAACCCGACGCCGGTCACCACCAGAATCATCATCGCCGAAAGCTGATCGACACGAAGCGCGAAATCGACATGAAGGGTTCCAGAATCGATCCAGGTCCACACATTATCGACAAGGGCTCCACCCTCGGGCAAACTCCACAAAGCATTAAGGGAAATCAGGAAAGAGAGTAGGACGACGCCAGGAGAAACAATATTGACAGCTTTCCTGCCAAGTGTTTGCCCGAGAAAAATATTGAAGAGCACCCCGATCAAGGGAAAGAGTGGAATATAGCGTAGATAAGTAACCGAGTGGGCGACTGCTTGTGCCGTGGCGTGAGCGTGTTCCATGTTTACCAGCGCAGTAAATTGAGTTCGTCTGCATTGGTGGTCTCCTTATTACGGAAGACCGCCAAAATAATCGCAAGTCCAACAGCGGCTTCCGCCGCCGCTACCGCCATCACGAAGAAAACGATCAACTGTCCATCCATCGAACCGAGCTGGCGAGCGAACGCGACGAACGAGAGATTCACCGCGTTCAACATCAACTCAACCGACATAAAGATGATAATCGTGTTCCGTCGGAGCAGCACTCCCATAACGCCAATGGCGAACAGGACGCTACTAAGAATAAGGTGATAACTAAGTGGAACCATAACTTCTCGTCTATAACGTCCATGGAGTCGGACCCGAGGGACTCAACAGACTCAAGAGACTGCGTTCACCGTTTCGCCAAAACAACCGCTCCTACTGCGGCGACTAATAACAACACCGATGTAACCTCAAAAGGGATCAAATAATCAGTAAAGAGCTTTTCGCTGAGAGCTTGAACGGTGCCAAAATTTTCCGGAAGAACCACAAGGTTCTCTTGCGAAGGGGCGCGGCTGAGTAAGAGAAACAGCTCAACAATAAGCACCGCTCCGCCAAGTCCAGCCGCGAACCGAAGGCTCGGCGTTTGGTTTTCATGCGGGTCAGTCTGCAAGTTCAATAACATGATCACAAAGAGAAACAGCACCATCACTGCGCCGGCATAGACGATGATCTGGAACCACCCCAACAAATGGGCTCCCAGAAAAAAGAAATAGACGGCGAGTAAGCTCATGACCAACACGAGGGAGAGTGCGCTGTATACCGGACTGGGATGAAGAATCACAGCCGCCGCGAACAGCACGAGTAGGGTGGCAAGAATAAAGAATGCGGTGAAATCCATACGTTAGTTCTGAAAAATAAGAATCATGAACCCGGTCACAAGAACATTCGCCAAAGCAATGGGCAGTAAAATCTTCCAGCCGAGATTGATCAATTGGTCATAGCGGAAACGCGGCAGTGTCCAGCGAATCATGATCTGCAGCCAGCAGAAGAAAACCAGCTTGGTCAGAAAAGCGCCGTGCTGAACGAGCGTCACTAAAAGAGACGGCAATGGATAGAAGCTGCCTCCAGGAAGATGAAGACCGTCTCGCATGAGGAACGGCACTTGCCAGCCGCCGAAGAAGAGTGTGGTAATCAGACCGGCAACAACAATGGACTCCAGGAAATCCACTAACATGAACGTTGCCTGCTTGGAGCCGGAATACTCCGTAAAATACCCGGAAATGAGTTCAGCCTCCGCTTCCGGTAAATCGAACGGCACGCGTTTACTTTCAGCAATACCAGCAACGAAGAAGATGATGAACGCCACCGGCTGATAGAATATTCCCCAGCCCGGAAGAACACCCGCGATCATGTGTCCCTGAGCACGGACGATATCCTGCAACTCAAGCGAGCCAAAGATCATGATGACGCCGATCAGTGCAAGCCCCATCGCAATCTCGTACGAAATCATTTGCGCGGAAGCGCGAATTCCACCCATGAGCGCCCAACGGTTATTAGACGCCCAGCCAGCCAACACGATCCCATACACACCGAGCGAGACCATACCCAGGATGTAGAGGATGCCGACATTCAGATTTGCAGCTTGCAAGTTGATTTCACGCCCAGCAATCACTAATACATCGCCAAAGGGAATCGCGATAAAGGCAATGAGCGCGGGAACCATCGCGAGCGCCGGAGCAAGAGCGTGCAGCAGTTTATCCGCACTCGGAGGAATGAAATCTTCTTTGGTGAACAGCTTGATCGGGTCGGCCACAAGGGTGTTGATAATCCCGATGTTGATAGGCAATTTGCCAAGCAGCGCCGCCCGGTTGGCGCCAATACGGTCTTGCAATACGGCGCTTCCTTTCCGTTCCACCCAAAGTAGTAATCCTCCCAAATTCATGATGTTGGCAAGAATAAAAATGGTAAGAATGGCGGAAATAGCAAAATCAGTCATACTCACATCATCAACAACGTCAGAGTTACTAGTTAAAAGTTGGTCTGCCTGTTTCCTTTATTTTGCAAGGTTATCAAGCAAACGCAGCATGCCCTCGGGCGTCAGATTTTCGTGATAGTCGTCGTTAATTTGCGCGACGGGAGCTGTGCCGCACGATCCCAAACATTCCACTTCGCTCAAGGTAAACTTCCTATCAGATGTCGTCTGTCCCAGCCCGATCCCGAGCTTCTTTTCTATGCATTCAACAATATGCTCAGCGCCGAGCAAGGTGCAGGAAAGATTCGTGCAGACTTGTACGTGAAATTTCCCCACCGGCTCTTTATTAAGCATGGTATAAAAGGAGGCCACAGCTCCAACATACGCGGGGGAGAGGTCAAGCAATTGCCCGATGTATTCCATGGTTTCCGTGCTCAGGTAGCCAAATTCTTTTTGAGCAAGCCAGAACGTCGGGAGAATCGCCGCCCGTTTCGTTGGATAGTGCGTCAAGACTTCCTGGAACTTCTTGTAGGTTTCTTCTGAAAATTGCACAGACATGGCTATTGGTTTTCAGCTATCAGCAGTCAACTTCACCAACCCCTAACCCCTAGCGGTCGCATTCTCCACCAATCATATTGATCATTCCAAAAGTCGTGATGATATCGGAAATAAGATAACCTTTAAGCATCTGCCCCAACGCGGCCATGCCAAAGAAACACGGTGGACGCACCCGCACCCGATAGGGGCGACCGCTACCGTCACTGACCAAATAGAAGCCGAGTTCTCCGTTACCACCTTCAACCGCTTGATACACTTCGCCGCGTGGAATCTTCACTCCTTCGATGACCAATTTGAAATGGTTCATTAAACCTTCAATGTTGCCGTATACCTCTTTCTTCTGCGGCAGCATAATCTGCGGATCATCGACACGAACGGGACCATCAGGAATCTGTTCAAGCCCCTGTTCGATAATCCGCATACTTTGCTTGATCTCTTCGAAGCGAACGGAGAAACGATCGTAGTTATCCCCTTCCGTTCCCGTCGGTACGTCGAATTGAACACGATCGTAGAACAGATACGGATCAGACTTACGCACGTCGTACGCAACACCGCTAGCGCGGAGGAGTGGCCCAGTCACGCCGTAAGAGATCGCGTCCTCCTTTGAAAGGACGCCGACACCAGACATACGATCGATGAAAATGCGGTTTTTCGAGAGCAACTGATCGCAGTCGGCGATGACGGCGCGAATGGCAGTAAAAGCACTCAGCACTCGGTCGGCGAATCCAGCAGGGAGATCCTGTGTCACTCCACCGACTCGGGTATAGCTCACGGTGAGGCGTGCACCAGTAACGGCGGTAACGATGTCGAAGAGGGTCTCACGCGCCTCTAGCGCATAAAATGCGACAGAGATGGCTCCTGCTTCCGCTGCCGCCATGCCTAAGCAGGTAAAATGATCCGTCATTCGTGAGATTTCACTCATGATCATGCGGATATACTGACAGCGTTCCGGAGCCTGGATGTCGAGGAGTTTTTCCGCTGCTAAGGCAAATCCCACGTTGTTAATCAGTGGAGAGATGTAGTTCAACCGATCTGCGTATGGAACCACATGATTCCAGGTCCGTTGCTCACACATCTTCTCGAAGCCGCGGTGCAAATAACCGATTTCTACATCGCATTCGAGGATTTTTTCACCGTCGAGTTTCAGATTGAATTTAATCGTGCCGTGCGTAGCGGGATGAGATGGCCCCATTTGCAGAGACATCACCTCTGAGGTGGGATCGAGTCCTTCTTCGTTCAGTTGTCGTGCTACTGCTTCCGCCATACGCTCTACCTTCGCGGCCACGGCTCGTTCACCGGGTCTCGCTCTTCTACAAGAGGCTGTCGTCTGTCGACTGGATAATCTTTCCGTAAGGGATAGCCACGAAACTCTTCATACATGAGGATGCGTCGCAGATCCGGATGTCCAGCGAAACGAACGCCGAACATATCCCAGGCTTCTCGCTCCAACCAGTTGCCGCTCTTCCAGATAGAAGACACGGTAGGAACGACAGGATCATCCTCCGTCACCCGAACCTTAACTCGCAGACGGCGACCGAGGCTGACAGACTTCAAGTGATAGACAACTTCAAAACGAGGTTCTTTTCCAAGGAAGTCGACCACAGTCAAGTCCGAGAGTAGTTCAAAAGAGAATTCCGGAGCGTTACGCAATGTAGAAAAGACATCAGGAGCATCTTCTCTACTGATGACAATGGTCTCATCTCCGTGGAGGGAGTGACTCTCCAGAATTTTTCCAGAAAAAGCCGCTTCGACCTGCGCAAGAATTTTTGTCTCAGCCATTGTCCAGGTTGAGTTCGGCCTTACCTCTACGCCGCCTCAAGCGCCCCTTTCTTGATGATGTATACGAGCCCAACAGCAAGAATACCGACAAAAACCAGCATTTCGACAAAACCAAAAAGCCCTAGCTGACGGAAGACCACTGCCCATGGGTAAAGAAAAACAACTTCAACGTCAAATATGATGAAGAGAATCGCCACAAGATAAAATTTGATGGAAAACCTGCCCCACGCCGATCCGGTTGGCGGGTTGCCGCATTCAAAGGGGTCATCTTTCACTGGAGTATGCTTTTTAGGACCAAAGAGGGAACTAGCGGACACCATGAGTGTAGCCAGTCCTCCAGCGAAGATGAGTGCAACGAGGACAGAGAAGTATTGTTCCATAAGGAGAAACTGCGACTCCCGCAACCAAAATGTGAAAAGGAAACTGCCCTACGCATCGCTAACAGAGGGGCGAAAAGGTGTCAACGACCCTGCTCGGAAGTGCTGAATAATGAGTGCTGAGTCGTGAGTAAAAAAAGGACTTCCTACCTTGTTCTCAACACTCGGAACTAAAGACCTAGAACTAAGAGTTCCTTGCGAGAGCGGTGCGGAGGTGGTACAACGACTCGGATCAAAAAGATATCGTGAAGCGAGGGTTCTTCGATCAGAAAACCCGGGAGGAGAGGTGCCAGAGTGGCCGATTGGGCACGACTGGAAATCGTGTGTGCCCCTAACACGGGTACCGAGGGTTCGAATCCCTCCCTCTCCGCTGTCAGTGGTGATAGCTAGGTCCTGCGCAAGGGAGGTCGGGAACCCCGCCAGATCCGGAAGGAAGCAACGGTACCGATTCTAACCCTGTGCCGTAGGGAAGCCTAGCTATCACCAGTGATAGAACGCTCGCAACGCACAACAATGTGAAACGTAAGTAATTAAGAAAATTCTTTCTTACGTTTTGCGCTTTACGTTTTCACATGAGCTACCTCGTTCTCGCCCGTAAGTGGCGCCCACAAACATTTTCTGAAGTCGTCGGACAGGAACACGTCACCCGTACCCTACGCAACGCCATTACCAGTGACCGTGTTGCTCACGCTTTTCTGTTCACCGGTCCTCGTGGGGTAGGGAAAACTACTACCGCCCGCCTGTTGGCGAAAGCGCTCAACTGTGAAACCGGACCGACTCCGGAACCATGTAATACATGCAGCAATTGTGTGGAGATCACAACGGGAACGGCGCTTGACGTACTCGAGATCGACGGCGCTTCTCACACAGGAGTCGATAACATCCGCGACCTGACAGAAGGGGTGCAATACCGCCCGATCAAGAGTCGCTTTCGTGTCATCATTATCGATGAAGTGCACATGCTTTCTAACGCCGCCTTTAATGCGCTCCTGAAAACCTTGGAAGAACCACCACCTCACGTCAAATTTATCTTTGCGACAACCGAATCCCATAAAATTCTGCCCACGATTCTGTCCCGCTGTCAGCGCTATGATTTTAAGCGGATTCCCTTGCGTGAACTTATTCAACGGCTTCGTGAAATCATCCAGCGAGAACAACTGATCGCGGACGAAGTCGGCTTAGCCCTGATTGCCCGGGAGGCAGACGGCGGTCTCCGCGACGCGCAATCCTTGCTTGATCAAGTCATCGCCTGGAGCGGCGGTCACATTACTGAACAAGCCGTCAAGGAAGCCCTTGGAGTCGCGGATCGACAAGCATTGTTTCGCGTTGTCGACGCACTCCTTGCCCGTAACCCTGCACAAGCGTTGCAGCTTGCCGGTGACCTTTACCAATACGGCTATGATCCTCGCCGTCTGTGCCGTGACCTGCTTGAACATTTTCGCCATCTCGTCGCTGCGAAGATTAGCCAAGATCCCGCGCTCCTCGCGGACTTGCCGGATCATGAAGTCATTATCGTACGAAACCAAGCTGAAACATGCACGATCGAAGACTTCCAGCGCAGCTTCACTCTCTTGCTTCGCGCGGACGAAGAAATCAGTAAGACAGCGTATACCCAACTGGTTATTGAAATGACGTTAGTCAAAGTAGCGAGTCAGCCTCCGGTTCTACCGCTTGAAGAGGCATTGGCGCGTCTCGAGGCGCTCCAGCAGGCAATTTTGGGAAACGCTTCGCTACAGCCTTCGGTCCCACCTCAGTCGATAGACCAGACACGCATTCCTCCTGCTCTATCGTCGACTCCGACGCGACTTACATCAGTAAAACCAGAGGAGCGAAAAACCTCAACACGCCTCTCACCTCCACCGACTCAACTTTCCGAACCTCCGGCTCGCGCCGCTTCCACTCCTGTTGTGAAAGAAGCCGAAATAGAAGATCCGGAATCCTGGGAAGGGTTTTTGCGCGCGGTCCAGAAGGAGAAAATTTCTCTCTTTTTTCCGCTCAAGTCGGCTCATCTCCTCGAGCTCACCTCAGGAGGAATGCGCATCGGCGTAGAAAAAGATTTGTACTTTCGTGAACTGACCCGCAAGGAAAGTCGTACACTCTTAGAAGATATAGCGAAACGATTTTTTGGCAGGTCCCTGACTGTGGATATCACAAAAGGCAATATGAGAAGCAACGTTGCCTCGCTCTCGACGGATGTGACGCCAGATCGAACACCGGGAAAGGCAAAACAAGAACCACCAACAGCAGATGATCCTTTGGTGCAAACGGTCCTTGATGTTCTTGGCGGTGAAGTCCAAGGAACGCGTTCCCACCGTCCTTCAGGCGAAACACGATAAGGAGAATGCTCATGGCCAATCTCGGAGACCTGATGAAACAAGCCCAGCAGCTACAAACTAAACTTGCGCGAATCCAAGAGGAAGCAGGCAACAAAACTGTTGAGGCCTCGGCTGGTGGTAATATGGTCACTGTGGCGATAAACGGCCGTCTTGAACTAATCTCGCTCCGCATTGATCCGAGTGTGACGGACAGCAGCGATGTCGAGATGCTGCAGGACCTTGTCATCGCCGCCGTCAACGAAGGGATTCGTAAAGCGCAAAAGATGATGGCGGAAGAAATGGGAAAAGTCGCCGGTGGCTTGAAGATTCCCGGACTGATGCCATAACCTGAGAAACCCCCAAATCACGAAACACGCACGACGCATTGCGTGTTTCGTGTCGCGTTTTACGTGATTGAAAATCCATGCAACTCACGCCGTCACTTGCTCGTCTGGTGGCAGAACTCGGTAAATTACCCGGTATTGGGGAGAAAACCGCCACACGGTTAGCCATGTTCATCTTGAACTCCGATCGCGAATACGTCGAAGGTCTTGCCGAAGCGATCTGGGCGGTCAAGGCAGAAACTACCTTGTGCCAGGAATGCTTCAGCTTGGCGGAAGGCGACCTCTGCGCGATTTGCCGCGACCCCCAACGCATTGAAGATACTCTTTGTGTCGTGGAGGAACCGGCGGACCAAATGGCGGTTGAGCGCATTCATGAATTCCGCGGTCGCTATCATGTTCTCCACGGTGTTCTGGCGCCACTTGACGGCATTGGCCCAGAGGAATTGAAAATTGCACAGTTGCTGGAGCGCCTCAAACGTGGGCAAACGCACGAGGTCATCATCGCCACCAATCCCACAGTTGAAGGCGAAGCCACTGCGCTCTATTTAGCGAAGCAGATTAAGCCGCTCGGCATCCGTGTGAGTCGGATTGCGCATGGCTTTCCTATGGGTGGGGACGTCGAATATATTGATTCGATAACGCTTGGTAGAGCCATTGAAGGCCGCCGGGAGATGTAAGAACTCTCTTTACACTCTTCTCCCCCTTTGCTACAAAACCAGCTCACAT
>JBFWZL010000065.1:0-17338 GCA_050185455.1 Binatia bacterium
GTTTCGTAGGTTTCAAAATCACAGGCATTCAGCCGTTCCGGGCGGTTGATGGTGACGTAGGCAATCGAACCTTTTTTGTCGAAAAGCACTTTCAGTATTGTTTTCCTCCTTCTAAGTCATAGGATCGGTGCATTTTAGTTATTGGTGATTAGTAATTAGTTGTGAGTTAATCGAGAAGTCCGAAAGCTAAAAACCACCGACCAACAACTAACTACTTTTCCACCTCCTGTCCTTTCTTCTCTCGCGTCAACGGATCAAGCAGTTCTTCTTTCCGTAACGAAGCCGGGTCTCGTGAGCATTTGGGCGCTGTCGAGCGGGTTTCGCCAATCCGGACAATGTCTTCGCCGTAGCGTGCGGTGAGTTGATCCAGTACCTGACCGAGGCGACGACGGGTTTCAGTCTGTTGTGGCGCGGCAGTGAAGAGGTCAAGTTGTTCGCTCTTTCCTGCCGATTCCAAATTGCTCGCATAGATGCCCGCCAATCGTACACTGACGCTACGACGAGGCACGGCTCGATACAGTACGCACGCTGCTCGGTAGATTTCCTGGGCGTCGTTTGTCGGGGAGGGAAAGGTGTGGCTGCGGGTGTACATACGGAACCGGCCTTCCCCCAAACGTTCCGCTAGTTTGATTTTGACGGTCACCGTGCGCCCAGCCAGATCGCGACTGCGTAGGCGCTGCGCGACGGTTTGTGCCTGACGCAGTAGAGCTGGGTACACGTCCTCATCTAGCGCGAGATCATGCGAAAAGGTTTCTTCTTCGCCGATCGATTTAATTTCTTGATTAGGGTCAACAGGTCGATCATCGTGTCCCTGGGCAAGGTTGAATAAATGCTCTCCATGCGCACCAAATTTAGCGACCAGTGTTTCCCGGCGAAAGCGCGCGAGATCGCCGATGGTGTGGACGTTCATTTCATACAAACTACGAGCCGTGACGCGACCAACTCCCCATATTCGTGTGACGGGAAGGGGATGGATAAAGGACAGGATGTCTTCCTCTGGCACTTCAACCAGACCGTTAGGTTTTTGCATGTCGCTGGCAATTTTTGCCACGAATTTGTTGGAGGCGATACCGGCGGAGGCCGTGAGTTGAGTTTCTTCCTGAATACGCGTCTTCATCTGTTGAGCGATCACTCGCGCCGGTCCAAATAACTGTTCGCTAGCGGTAACATCAAGGAACGCTTCATCCAACGAAAGTGGTTCGACGAGGGGGGTGAATGCGCGAAGAATAGCGAAGATTTGGCGCGAAACTGAAAGATATTGCTCTCGCCGGGGAGGTGCGACGATTGCCTGTGGGCACAGCTTCAGCGCCTGCGCCATCGGCATGGCAGAGCGTACGCCGTAGGGACGCGCTTCATACGAAGCCGTCGCGACAACGCCGCGGTTGCGGTCGCCTCCCACGATCAGCGGTTTTCCTCGTAGCTCGGGAAAATCTCGCTGCTCAATGGCCGCGTAGAAGGCGTCCATATCCAAGTGAATAATCCGTCGACTCACATCTCTCTCTTAGCAATTTTGCCGGTGTCGAGAAACGCTGGCGCTGCTTGGAACCCTGCCGTTGACATCGCCGGTCAAGAATCATAGGGCAATAGGCGCTAGCGTCTGTCAGGCGCAACTTGCGGGAAAGGGAGGGCTCTGTCGTGGACCGTCAACATCTCACTCAACTGACCAGTCGTTTTATGGAGGCGTTTAATCGCAATGATCTTGAGACGGTCATGTCGTTCTTCGCCGAGAATGCGGTGTACGACGAATTCAACGGTAAGAGGAACGACGGGATTCCCGCGATTCGCGCCGCTTTTGCTCCGCAGTTTTCTGGTGTTTTCGGCCACATGCAATTTCTTGATGAAGACCTGTTTATCGATACCGACTCGGGCAAGGTCATGGCCAGTTGGCGCTGCACGCTAGAGGTCAGAGGGAAACCGACTGCCTGGCGTGGACTGGATCTTTTGCATTTTCAGGGTGACAAGCTGGTGCGGAAGATCACCTACGCAAAAGCCAAAGCGCCGTTGTTTGAAGAGTAAGAGCATATATTGAAAACGGGCAGAAACTGTCATTGCGAGAAGCGGTAAGCGACGAAGCAATCTCTTTTCCAGGCAAAGATTGCTTCGCTCCGCTCGCAATGACGTGCTTCCCTGACATTTAGGAGAATCTCTAAAGGAAAAGTGGAAAAGGGAAGACAGAAGAAGGGAAGGTCACAATGTACACTGTCTATAAAGTGAGTGAGCGTGATAGTGACATCGTAGAAGAGTTCAATCAAAAACCCATCGGACACCACAGTCCGGCGTTGCAGCGGGTGCTCAATGTTTTTCGCGGTGAACCGACGCCGAACAAGTACGTTTTGATCTGCACGAAACCCCATAAAGAATGGGTCTTGGGCCAGCTTCCCGATGGCAAGGGGAAACCGCTCAAGATTCTCAAGGGCCAGGTTTTTACCAAGATCGAAGACGCCGAACGAGAGATTTTCCGACGGCGGTGGAAGAAATATACGGGGAAGGACTTATAGGAAACGCGAGGCGGAAGGCGTGAGGTGTGAGGCGGGAAGCGTGAAACACCAACATCACTTGCTACACATCATGCATCGTATGACACGTCCTACGTAACACGCAACCAGAAGCAAGCATATGAAAATTACCGGATACAGCGACAAAATCAGTGTGCGCCCAGGAGAAACCCTTCAGTTCATGGTGAATTGTGAGCTCCCCAACTATAAGGCCGAGGTGGTGCGCATTATTTGCGGCGATACGAATCCCGCCGGACCAGGCGTCAAGGAAAAAATTATCAAAACTCCCGTGAATGGAACGTACAAGGGGCGTAAACAACTTATTGAAGCGGGCTCGTATGTGACGATTCCCACGAGTCCCATGCTGGAGCAATTGGAAAGTTTTTCCGTGCAAGCGATGATTTGGCCGACGACTCCCGGGAAGGGAAGGCAGATCCTCATGGCGAAATTTTCCGATCGTGAAAAATCCGGTTTCGCTCTGATGATCGCTGAGGATGGCTCGCTGGCCTTGATGCTCAGCGATGGGAAGGGGAATGCGGAAGTCCTCGCGACTGGGAAACGTTTGCTGGTGCGTGAGTGGTATTTTGTTGCCGCCAGTTATGAGGCGAACACTCAAGAAGTGACGCTTTATCAGGAACCTCTGACCCTTTATCCTTTTGCGGATGACGCCGGTGAGGTACGGACCAAGGCGAAAACCAAGCAACTCGGCAAGAGTCAAGCTCCACTCATGATGGCTGCTTTTCGGAGCGGATCGGGGAGCAGAACCACGCTTGCCGCAAAGTTCAATGGAAAAATTGACCGTCCTTGTCTCGCGAATCGCGTCCTCAGTCGCGCGGAGATGGAGACGCTTAAAGTGGGTCCCGTGCCAACTTCACTGGCGACCGCAGTGGTGGGCTCCTGGGACTTCTCGCGTGATATCAATTCTTGCAACGTGACTGACATTTCTCCGAACCGGCTGCATGGTCGAGTCGTGAACATGCCGGCGCGCGGCATGAAAGGTTACAACTGGAACGGCACGGCGATGAATTGGCAAGAAGCGCCCGACCAATACGGCGCCATCCATTTTCATGATGATGATGTGTATGATGCTAGCTGGAGTGTGGATTTTGCTCTGACTATCCCAGCGAGCATGCAAAGCGGGCTCTACGCCGTGCGTCTATGGTCAGGCGATGCAGAAGAACATATCCCCTTTGTTGTTAAGCCGCGTAAAGGAAAAGAAAAAAAGATCGCCTTCCTGCTGCCGACCGTTAGTTACATGGCATACGCCAATGAACACATGGGCACCAATGCCGCGCTTATTGAACTGCTGGGTGGGCGTTTGCCGGTCATGGACCAGCAAACGCTTTTTTTGACCGAGCATCGCGAGTATGGAGCGTCCTGTTATGACGCACACTCCGATGGATCTGGCGTGTGCTATTCCTCACGCTTACGCCCAATTCTCAACATGCGTCCAAAACACATCTCACCTTTAGGAGGACATGGGTCTTCACTGTGGCAGTTTAACGCTGACACGCACATTACCGATTGGCTGGAGGCGATGGGGTATGAGTTCGACGTAATCACCGACGAAGATCTGCACTATGAGGGCTTCGAACTGCTCAAGCCCTACACGGTGATTCTCTCCGGTACGCATCCTGAGTATCACTCGTTGCCGATGTGGGAGGCGATGAAAGCCTACCAGCATCATGGCGGACGGCTCATGTATATGGGGGCGAACGGCTGGTATTGGAAGATTGCCTTTCATCCTGAAGCGCCGGGGGTTATCGAGGTGAGACGCGCCGAAGGTGGGATTCGCACCTGGGCCGCGGAGCCTGGCGAATATTATCATAGCTTCACTGGCGAATATGGTGGATTATGGCGACGGCAGGGGCGTCCGCCTCAAGTGATTGTTGGGACGGGCTTTACGGCGCAAGGGTTTGATATTTCCGCTCCGTATCATCGCTTGCCTGACAGTTTTAATTCCCGTGTCGCGTTCATCTTTGCTGGAGTAGGGGAAAACGAGATCATTGGCGACTTCGGCCTGATTGGCGGCGGCGCCGCAGGTCTTGAGATCGACCGCGCCGACCGCTTGCTGGGAACACCGCCGCATGCGTTAGTGCTTGCGACTTCTCAAGGCGGCCATACTGATCTCTATCTTGTCGTCTGCGAGGAGTTGCTTGCGACGATTCCCGGACTGGGCGGAACGGAAAACGAACTCGTGCGGGCGGACATGGTTTTTTACGAGACCCCGAACGGCGGCGCCGTGTGGTCCTCTAGCTCCATTGCCTGGGCAGGCAGCCTTTCCCACAACCGCTATAAAAATAATGTGTCCCGTATCACCAAGAACGTGCTGGATCGGTTTTTAGATCCCAAGCCATTTGCTCAATGAACTATGCCTCCTCTGTATTTGAGAGTTCCGGTTCTTGCGATTCCGCTTCTTCGAGCTCTGTCTTTTCTGGTATTGGCGGAGGCAACTCGCGGACGGTGGGCGGAATCGCGACTTCTTCCGGCACCCGTCGGGCGATGATGATGAATCCGGTGTGGGCGACCATGCGATGCTCCGGGCGCACGGACAGGTCTTTGACGTGCCAGTAGCGGTGTAAATTCTCCATCACCTCGATGGCGTCAAATCCGGGATGGGCTCGCAGGTCGTCGACGAGCGCTTTCACTTGTACAACCGTTGGCACATAGCCGACGAGAACCCCTCCATGGCGTAGCGCTTTTGCGGCATGTGGCAGCATGCGCCACGGTTCGGGGATGTCGATCAAGATTCGATCAACATCTTGTGCCGCAATTCCTTCATAGGCATCGGCGAGCTGAATTGTCCAGTTGGGGGCCTCGCCAAAGAAGCGCGCGACATTAGTGCGGGCCATTTCCACATGATCTTCTCGGAGTTCTACTGTTGTGAGTGTTCCTGTGGGGCCAATCACACGCAAAAGCGCCATGGTTAACGCTCCCGGCCCGGAGCCGATTTCGACGACGGAAGCTCCAGGTTGAATATCTCCCCACAGCAGCATGACGCCGACATCTTTGGGATAAATAACTTGCGCGCGGCGCGGCAAGTTGGGGATGAGATGCGCATATGTCGGTCGTAGGATGCGAAAAGGTTCGTTGTTCTGCGTGTAGACGAGACTGCCTTCCGGCAGTCCTATGATGTGGTCGGTCTGAAAAGAACCTTTGTGAAGCGAGATGCGACCGCCTGGTTTGAGAGTCCGTAAGTACTCTCGTTCTTTGTTATCAACGAAAAGGACATCCTCACCTGGTTGTAGGAGGGAGCGGTTTGACATAAGGGGCTTTCAGCGGTCAGCAGTTGGCTATCAGCCAAAAAATCGGGAAGCAGTAGGGACGAAATGAGAAGAAAAAAGAAATCTGGAAAAAATCAACTCTCCAATTCTGTAGCGTCATGGAGAGTCAATGACTGACGGCTCTGGGCGGACCGTTGTTTCTCCCGTTTGCGATCGACTTCTTGTATGAGTCTGCAAAAAGAACAAATCGGGCCGAACGACGGCATGCCGCAGACTTCGCATTCGCGCGGCGGCGTTCCATCGGGCGCCACAAAGAGCGGCTGAGCCGAGCGGACAAATTCTTGGACAAAAGTCAGTTTGGTTCCTGGCATCTGTGCTTCAATCTTGTTGAGCATTTCTTTATAGAACAGCTGCGAGGCCCCGACGCTGTTGGGGCACTCCTCGATGGCGTAGTCAATGCCGCGAAAGAACGAGTAGACTGCGGTTTCTAGCTCACTGAGGCGATACAAAGGGCGCACTTTACGCACGAAACGCGGATGTGTCGGCTCCAGCACGGGTTTCTCGCGTGCGAGGTATTCCGTTTGCCAATGTAATACATTCCCCAACAAACGCGCGGCTTCATCATCAAGGTTATGCCCAGTCGCCAAGACGGTAAAGCCTCCTTCAATCGCATATTGATCGAAGAAGTGGCGCTTCATCATTCCACATGCCGCGCAAGGAACCCTATTGGTAAATTGGGCAGCAGTCGGCACGGGAATCGCTTCTTCGGCGAGCGAAACGACTTGCAGAGGAACCTGACGTGCTGAGGAAAATTGCTCGACTTTTTCTCGGGAACGGATGGAATAGCCTCCAATGCCCAGGTCAAGGTAGAGTCCGGTCGTCTGATAACCTTGTACGATGAGCACATCCCATAAGGCCAGACTATCTTTACCGCCGGACACTGCGACGAGAAGGCGTTCTTCCGGGGTGAACATGCGCTCTTTTTTGATTGTTCGCTCGACTTGTCTCTGAAAATACAGAATGAAACAAGGTCGACAGAATGAGGCATGGTGGGAGCGAAGATTAATTTCCGCCGATGCGCGGCAGCGAGTACACTTCATATGCCTCCCGAAATAACGGAACGGATTTCGATTTCATCCTCAGCGCGCACGAGCTCGTCTTCGGTCAGCAGTCGATCTCCTCGGATGACCATGACGGTTTGCGGGAGAAGAGACAGTTTTCGTAGCAAGACGGTTACGCGTAAGTCTTCCGAGAATGTAACAATTTTATTTTGTGGGAGGAGTCGTACCTGCACGGGCGGGAACCTACCACGGCATGTGTAGAGCGACAAGAACCCTTGACAAGAATGTCGACGATCCCATACTTTAAATCCAACCGACGCGATCTGTCGGTATTCCTTTCTGAACTATACGAATGGAGGAAATTCTGTGGCTGAGAAGGCAAAAACGGCGCAAAAAGCTGACGCCTCACGGGCAAAACGCACCTGTCCTGCCTGCGGAGGAGGAGCGGAAATGAAGGTCATACAGTTTGCGGGATTTGGGCGGAAGGGATTTTTCTGGGTCTGTGAGAAAAACTCTGACCATGTAACCTCGACCCGTTAAAAAATGGAGGGGCTCCATGCCGCGAACAAGTAAAAAAGAAAAAGCCAAGAAAGACGTTAATCTCTTCGACGAGGACGAGCGCTCGGAGGAGGGGGGGGAAGAGGAAGAGTTACCAAAAGATGAAGCAGGTCGGCGCAAAATTAAAAAACGCTACGAAGAGTTGCTGGGAATCCGTATTGAAAAGCTTAAAGGACGAGTCCTGAATCGCGAACGGATCAACAAGACTATCGAAGGCATCTATTTTATCTGCGGAGAATGCAAAAAGATTTGCCATAATCTCGATGACGGGTTAGTCGAAGATCCGAACAACGTCTACAACTTGTGTGAGGCCTGCGCGAAAGATAAAGGGCAGACTGCGGCCTGACATTTTTCTCTCTCCTGTTCCTGAATCACTGTCAATCTTTCTTCTACAGTCTAAGTTTCCGGTGTCGAGGTACTTCTGAGCTGTTCAAGCACTAGAGAGAAATCTTCTGGGAGAGGGCTTGTATAGCTAAATTTTTGGCCAGTCGTTGGATGACGAAACGTAAGCGTCTCTGCATGTAGGCAGAGACGCGCTACAAGCTGGTCTGTCTCACCGTACATTTTGTCTCCGACGAGTGGGTGCCCGACAGTTGCGAGGTGGACGCGAATTTGATGCCTTACTCCGGTGCTAATCGTGAGATGAATAACTGTGTGATGGGGAAGGAGTTCCGTCGACACATATCTGGTGCACGCTTCCTGTCCTCGTTCGGCAGTCGAGAGTCGCATGCGTTGACCGCGTGGTCCGGTTGGTTCGAGACGTTGGGTTATTTGTCCCTGTCCCTTGAGTGCTCCCTTGACAATGGCAAGATAATGTTTGCCGACCGAACGCGAGTGAAACTGCTCACGTAGCGCGGTGTAGGCGGCGGGAGTGCGAGCGGCGAGCAAAAGCCCTGATGTATCCGTATCAAGACGATGGACAAGTCCCGCCTCCAAAGGCCGTGGTCCCGCCTCTACTGTTTCAGGAAATTGAGCGCTGAGAAAATTGGCGACTGTGGGCGCGTCGGTGTGGCGAAGCGCCACGCTGGGAAGGCCTGATGGCTTGTTGACGATAATGATGCTGTCATCACTATACTCGATCGTTACCGGCAAAGTAGATAGAGCGGCGGCCGCAAACGATAAGGAAACGCTGATAAAATCCCGCGCTTGTACCTTCACTCCTTTGGGGGCTGGCCGTCCATTGAGCAGCACATGCCTTTCCGCTATGAGCGCTGTACATTCGCGCCGAGAGAACGTGGCGAGCCGGCGGGCAAGAAACGAATCGAGACGCAGTGCGTCTTCTTCAGTAGTGACAAGCCACTGAAGCGTACGTGCCGCGCCTAGTTTTGAGAAAGCTTTATTTTCATCCACCCTTCGACCTGACGCAGAAATTGTCCGAACGGATTTTCTCCCACGGACGGCGTGAAACAGGATTTTCTCATATAATCGAGCGCGCCTGAGTAATACTCGAAATTTTTAGAGAGCTCTTGAAAGAGGAGGAATCCGGTCTGATACCGGGCCAAATCCATTTCCGACACTTTCCAGTATGAGCGCTGTCCCTCCTGCAGATAATAATCAAGAACTCCGGTTTTCTCGATATAGGAACGAAACAAGCCGCTCATAAATAACGTGTAATCGCCGACGTATTTGCGGAGTTCTCGCTCTTGCTGGACCCGAGGCTGTGGTGGAGAGGACGCCTCGACTTGGGCGCTGAGAATGTCCACTAAACTATTCATCCGCCGCCCATCAATTGCACGGACGCGATAGAGTTGATCAGAATGCGCGAAGACGGTGAGCATGTCAGAGACATATTCAATGACGGTGTTGTCATGGAGACCAAGGTCCCAGAAACTTTTGCGCGCGCATTCCAAAAAGAAAGACTTTAGCCGATCTTCTGTAATGGTCTTCCCCATATCTCTAAATTATACTAACAAAAAAGGCTCAGAGGAAAGAGGTTCCGGTCGTTCCTTTGGAAAGGAGGCCTGCCATGCTCCCTGGTCGATTAACGAGTGCGTCGCTTTGTATTCACCGTACCCCGGTTGCTGTTGTTTTTGTTCTCTCACTTGTTCTGGAGAGCCTAGCCCTATCTTCCTGCCGTTCCAGGGTGAAAATGCAAGAACCTGTGGAAGTGGAGGTCCGACAGGTCGGCTTTGACCATTTGTCGAATTCCCCGGTCGTCATTTTGCAGGACAAAAACAGCACAAAGACGATGCCGATATGGATTGGCATCGCGGAGGCCCAAGCGATCGCCCTGCAGTTACAAGGAATGCTGCCCCCTCGGCCTCTTACCCATGATCTCGTGAAAACTATTTTGGAACAAGTTGGTGTGGAGGTCGATAGAGTGCTGGTGAGTGAGCTCAAAGGGAGTACGTACTACGCGCGCATCTGCCTCATGAACGGTAAAAATCCGATGGAAGTGGATAGCCGACCAAGCGACGCCATCGCCCTTGCTCTGCGATTTCACCGACCGATTTTTGTGGAGCGATCCTTGTTCGAATCCACCCCCCTCACTGGCGAGAAAGAGCGCGAAGCAGCTGTGCGAAACCCCGAAGCGCGAATGGGGGAGAAGCTGTTAGACATGACCGTGCAGGACCTTACCGACGATCTTGCCGTGTACTTTGAGCTTCCTACTTCCGCGGGTGTTCTGGTCACCGAGGTGGAAAAAGGCAGAGGGGGCGACCGTCTTCAACGAGGAGACGTCATTGTGGCTGTGAACGGAGAGGAAGTGCAGGACATTGATGAGCTACGACGAAAAGTGGAAAAGAAACGAGGGGAAGTGTTAACTCTTCTGGTTCGCAGAGATGGTAAAGAAATACAGGAGCCGCTATCTGTTCCACGAGACAATACAAAACAGGAAAAGGAGGATATTGAATGACTAGTTTATTAGAAGAGAAAGAAGAAATTCGCGACTTGATCACCCGCTATTGCTTATCCATTGACGCAGGCCGGTATGACGAGTGGGTGGGATGTTTCACGACGGATGGGGTCTTTGATAGCCCGATCTTGGGGCGCTGGCAAGGCAAAACCGCACTGCGGCAGTTCACGGAGAAATATCGCGCATGGACCGGCGCGGCGCAACCTCGTCATTGCGTTATGAATGTGTTGATTAATGTTAACGGTAATCAGGCGACAAGTGAATGCTATCTTCTGATGACTCACGCGGCGGAAGGGAAGACCGAGTTGATCATTTCTGGTCGATACGAGGACCAGCTAGAGAAAATTGACGACAAATGGCTTTTCAAGGAGCGAAAAGTGCGTCCCGACACTCGGCCCGCGGCGTAAACTTTTAAAAAGGCGTCAAAAAAGAGATTCAACGGTCGACGCACGCGAGGCGATCGTGTCACGTGCGTCTTCGAGACGTTGTTGTCGTTGCGCCCGCCGCGCCAGCTCGCGATCAAGAGATCGATCCAGCTCTTTTTCCAACTCTTTTCTCGCTCTCTGTCGCTTTGCCAACCCGACGCGACTGCTATACCAGACCGATTGTTCTCCCAGCGCGAGTCGAGTTTCCGCCCCTTCCCACACCAGCCAACTGCGAGCATAGGGCCATTGAATCGCGGTTTCTTCCATATCGACTGCAGCAGATCCTCTCCTTTGAGACAGCGGAGAAATTTCACTTATGTCCCAGGTAACGGCCAAACCGACGGGAGGGCCGTATTTCTGCATAATGACAAAGCGGATTGGCGCCCACTGTTCGAGGTCAAGGAGTTCCTGATCTGCCGCGTTTTGGGTATGCTGCATTGCTTGCGGCGTCATTTCGACGTTAACAGCGTAAAGGCCAAAATCTTTAGAGACTAAGAAAGAAATCGGGCGGCCTTGCCAAAGAGCGACGAATTCATCTTTACTCACGCCGCGAATGATATACGATTTTTGCAGCTTTTTCCCTGCGTCTCGCTCCAGTGCGGGTAAATCCTGTATTTGCTTTAGGGTCATCCCCCATGAGGCTCCAGCAGGAATTTGTGGTTCTTCGCCAGTAATTCCCCATGTGGGAGTGAGTCCACAAAAAATGCATGTCAGCAGAGCAAAAATCGAAAAATTCAGCATAATAAAGAAACTGTAGCGTATATCGTTCAAGGGGAACAAGGGTGGATGGTTGATGTGGGGAGCGGAACACTCCTCGACAATTGCAGGAAAAGATTAATGACCAACTCACCTTTGACCTTTCACTGAAAAAAACGCGTCTGGCAACAATGCCCGACCGAATCCATCCGCGAATGACACCTTATACCATACCGTAGGGCTTGGTCTTGTAGTCCTAAGAAGCGAGTTGCTCCCGTGGTGATTTTTTCACTGCGACGGAAACCGACGTTCCCTCGGAAAGTTGGAGCGCCTCTCCTTGGTGAAAGATAGTGAGCGGTTCCCCCTGGCGTAGCGTGTACGTTGCCGTTTCCGCGGTGATGTCAACTTCCAAGTCTTGACTGCGAATGGCCAAGGGAAAATGAATGCGCTGTAATCCTTGGGGAAGTTGGGGCTGAAAACTAAGGACCCCATGGTAATCCCGCATGCCCGCCGCACCGTAGACGATGGCCATCCAGGTTCCGCCGATCGAGGCGATATGCGCGCCGTGTTTAACGTTGCCGCCGACGTCCGCAAGATCCATCAACGCGGCATAACGCGCGTATTCTTGCGCCTTGTCCACGTATCCGATCTCATAGGCCAGGATGCTCTGAATGCTGACCGAAAGTGACGAATCGCCCGTCGTCAGTGGATCATAGAAGTCGAAATTCCGTTGCTTTTGTTCGTGTGAAAACTCGTTGCCCAACAAAAACATGGCCAGCACGATATCCGCTTGCTTAATGACCTTACGCCGATAGATGACTAAAGGATGATAATGGAGGAGCAGCGGGTAGTGATCGTCGGGGGTGTTGGCGAAATCCCAGGGCTCTTTGCCGAGGAAACTATCATCCTGAGGATGAATGCCTAATTGTTCATCGTAGGGGATATGCATGTGATCCGCTGCGCGTTTCCACTCTTCGACCTCGGACAACCTCAAGCCGGTTTTGTCAGTAAGCGCGGCGAAGAGTCCTGGCCGTTCCTGACGTAGGGTTTCGACAATCGCCGCCGCATAACGGAGATTCTGCTGCGCCATCAGGTTAGTGAAGGTATTGTTGTTCACCACCGTGTTGTATTCATCCGGACCAGTCACGCCGTGAATGCAGAATTGACCGTCCAGTCGCTCGGAATAAAACCCCAAATCGCACCACAACCGCGCCGTTTCCACCAACATCTCGACGCCTTCATGATACAAAAACTCCTTGTCGCCGGTGACTTCAACGTATTTCTTGAGCGCGAACATGATGTCGGCATTGATATGATATTGGGCGGTTCCGGCGGCGTAATAGGCGGAGGCTTCCTCACCGTTAATTGTCCGCCAGGGAAATAACGCTCCCTTTTGGCTCACCTCTTGAGCGCGTGCGCGCGCCTGATCCAACATGTCGTGTCGGAATTTCAATAAATTTCTGGCGATACGCGGCGTGGTGTAGATCAAGAATGGTAGGACGTAGATCTCAGTGTCCCAAAAATAATTGCCGTCGTATGCCTGCCCGGTAAGTCCCCTGGGTCCGACGCCTGCTCCCTCGGCTCGGCTGGTCGCCTGTGCCAGCTGGAACAAATTCCAACGCAGGTACTGTTGCCCGCGTGGATCGCCTTCAATCTGGATATCGCTCCGACGCCAATACTCATCGAGAAAACGCCGCTGTCTGGCGAGAAGCGTAGGGAAGCCCTCGCTTTTCGCTCGGTCGAGGGTGCGCTCCGCTCGTTCGCATAGTTCGTGATCAACCGTGTGTTGCGCAGTGTGATACGTCATATATTTTGTGAGCGCGATCGGCTGCCCAGGACGCGCCTCAACGGAGAAAACGACTTTGCCGACATCTTCGTCCACGGTGGTGGTGGACGAGAAAGAACAGTTTGTTTCGAGCACATGGTCCATGCCACAAACTAGGACCATCTGGCTATTCTTGGTGACATGACTCAGCACCAGGCGTTGCTCGTTCGCATAATGGAGATGCGGGAGGAGAGGCCGTTCGGTGAAACCGCGCGCTGTGCGCGGGTCTTCTTCTCTGAGCTGAGCAGTGGGGTCGTAACGCGCTTCCGAGGAGATGACGACCGGCGTCGCGGCGTTCAGGAGAGTCACTTTATAAGAAATGGCCGCCAGATGTCGGTGCTCGAACGACACAAGTCGGCAGGAGGTGATCCGCACTTGTATGCCGGAGGGCATTTCCCACACCACTTCGCGAGTAAGGGTTCCCGCCTGCATGTCCAACTCGCGTTGGAAACTGATGAGCAGCGCGGTGGGGAGATGGAACGGTTCATCATCCACATACAGGCGAATGAGGCGACTGTCTGTCACATTCAGCATGGTCTGACCACTTTTGGCAAAGCCGTATGCTCTTTCTCCATACACAATCGGCCACGATTCGTAGAAACCGTTGACGAAGACGCCTCTCTCCAGCACGGGATCGCACTCGTCACAGTTCCCGCGCATTCCCAGGTAGCCATTCGCGGTGGCGAAAATCGTTTCGGCTTGACCTAAGAACTGCGGGGCAAACCGCTGCTCGATCATTTTCCATTCATCAATAGGGTAAATGTAGTCAGGTGGAGTGAAGCGTTCACGATGAAGCATACGTGGTAAACCTCATAACGGTATAAAAAGTCCAGTGGAGAAAAGTTTCACAGGGCATGAACTCAAAGGAGTTTCCCCAGGTCGGACACGACAATATCAGCGCCATTTTCCTTCAGATCGCGCGCATCTCCTTTGCGCGCGACGCCTATCACCAGACCGAAACCACCGGCTTTTCCCGCTTGCACGCCGGCGATGGCGTCTTCAACTACTACCGCGCGCTTGGGCTCGACTTCGAGTTGTCGCGCTGCTTCCAGAAAGGTATCTGGGGCCGGCTTCCCAGCAAGATGAAGTTGAGCCGCGACTTCGCCATCGACTCGGATATCGAAGAGATCCGTAATCCCGGCGACGGCGAGTACGGTTGGGCAATTACGGCTGGCGGAGACAATGGCGGTGCGCAAGCCGGTGTTACGGAGATGACGAACGAAGTGAACGGACCGTTCATAAACTTCTACGCCCTCGGTGGCGAGTATTTCTTGAATCAGCTCATTCTTACGATTACCCAAGCCACAGACTGTTTCGCGAGTGGGAGGATCATGAGGTTCGCCATCGGGAAGAGTGATCCCCCGAGAGGCTAAAAAACTACGCACCCCATCGTAGCGTAATTTTCCATCTACGTAGCGTTGATAATCGTGGATAATATCAAAAGGTTGAAACGATTCTCCGGCGTGCGCCGCTCGTTTTTGTAAAAATTCATCGAACATTTTTTTCCAGCATGAGGCGTGCACTTTAGCAGTATCCGTGAGAACTCCGTCCAGATCGAACAGCACGGCGTCAAAGTGCTCCACGGTGATAGGAAGAGGCGTGTGGCTCATCCATGTTCCTCCTCTGTGTTGTCTTTTAGCTTATCTTGTTTATTCTTCAAGCATTGCCGACGGTTGTCCCGTAGCTTGCAAGACACTTTGCCACACGGCTCCTTGCGGGTCGAGTTGCTTGCGATGCGCCACTGTAAGAGCAATCGGGACATGAGTGAAATGCTGGGTCCAATACCCGACTACCATATCGGTGCGCCCCGCCATGCCCGCATGAACCGCATGTTGGCCTAACAGGAGACAAAACTCTGAATCGATGGCATAGGCCGGCAAACTGCGAATCATATAACTGGGATCAATATATTTGATGGTAAGCTCTTTCTTCTTGTCAGCAAAATAGCGGGTTATTTCGTCGCGCAAAAACACACCGATGTCCTGTAGTCGCACGTTGCCGGAAGCATCGCGTTGTTGTTGCATAGGTCCCTGTAGCAGATCTTGACCTGCGCCCTCCGCCACGACAATGACCGCGTGCTGGCGGCTGTCTAAGCGTCGCTCCAACGTTTGCAAGAATCCCTTTTCTCCTCCTAGTGAAAAAGCGACCTCCGGTACGAGACAGAAATTGACGTTGCTATTCGCTAGGGTCGCGTGGGCAGCGATAAATCCGGAGTGACGTCCCATCAACTTGACCAGTCCGATCCCATTCCAGGCGCCGCGCGCTTCATTGTGAGCCGCTGCAATAGCTTTTGTTGCTTCTTCCACCGCCGTAGCAAACCCAAAGCTGCGCTCAATCCAATCCAAATCGTTGTCAATCGTTTTGGGAATACCGATAATACAAATAGGCAATCGCCGTTGCCGTAGTACGCGGCTCAATGCTGAAGCCCCTCGTAAGGTGCCATCGCCTCCAATCGCGAAAAGGATGCTGACCTTATGTTGCACGAGGGTATTAATCATGTCATCAAGCTCTTGCGGACCCCGGGAAGAGCCAAGAAGTGTTCCTCCTTGTTCATGAATGTTATCTACAACATCTGGCGTCAGCTCGAGGGGCGCGTGGCCGCTCTTTGCGGACAGGCCGGCATATCCGTAACGGAAGCCGAGAATGTGTTGCACGCTATAGGCGTAACGCAAGGTGAGCGCAACCGAGCGAATCACGTCATTGACGCCGGGGCACAGTCCACCGCAAGTGACGATGCCACAGGTAATGGTTCGTGGATCGAAGAACAAGTGTTTCCGGGGGCCGGCGACCTCAAAAGTTGGCGGCGGCTGCCCCGTTGTCAGGGAGGATTGCAAGTCGCGTAGGTTTGTGCTGACCAGTGTGCGATCCGTATCTTCGACAAACGGCTGTCCGCGCTCGCCTAAGGGAGAAAGAAACTGACAAGGCTCCAATCTCGATATGAGGAAATCCGCGGGTCGTGGTATCGTCATTTCCACCTCCTAACTCTATCGTGCGGTGTGGTCCCCAAGCGCCGCGCGTGCTGCAGTTGCCTGCAAGGGCTTCCTATGACAAGGCAGATACCAGCACTTGCGTTCCCACCGTCATGAGAATGAGCGCCACGGGATAGGCAGTGGCGTAGCTCACAACGGGAATATCGGAGTCAGTCTGTGCAGTCACGGCGCTCAATCCCGGTGTTGAGGTCATTCCTCCACACACTCCGCCAACAATTTGTAACAGATTTAGCTTCAGCCCAAAACGGCCAACGCCATATCCTATCAAGAGCGGAAAAAGGGTCACAATCAGTGCGCTTCCACAAAGCGCTACACCGTGCTCGCGTATAACCGACATGAGTGAACCGCCAGCGTCAACCCCCGCGCTCGCCAGAAAAAAAACGGAGCCGGTCTGCATCAGCAACATCTGCGAGGCGCGCGGGAGATGGCCAGCCACAGGGCCAATGCGTCCACAATGCCCGAGCACCAAGGCGACCAGCAGCGGACCACCCGCCAGACCAAGCGAAAATCGATATCCGTTCAGCTCAATGGAGACCAGTCCTACCATCATGCCCACGAGTAACCCGACTCCCAGCGAAATCAGGTCGGTTTCATCGAATGACCGCGCCCGGTGACCGGCGAAGGTTGCAAACCGTTCGAGATGTTCCGGTTCACCCACCACGCTCAAGGCGTCGCCATATTCGATCTCATCGGACGCAGTTGGGACAAATTCGAGCCCGTGCCGCATGACCCGCGACACGGTCACGCCAAAAACATTGCGCAACTTCAGCTCGCCCAAGGAACGTCCGACCACGTTTTTGGAGCTGACTATTATTTGTCGACGTTCCCGTTCAGCATCTAGGGTGTAATCAGTCCGCTCGCTACGTTTGCCGAACAGATTGATAACAGTTGGCAAGTGGGAAGCCTGGCCGACCACGAGAATGTGCTGACCTGAAGCCAAGGTGAAATCTGCTGAGAGAGGGACCAGGCGATTGTCGTGCAATACGCGGGACACCTGGACATTGGCTGCGGGAAGGAACTCCAGTTCATCGAGTTGCTTCCCGATGACCGCCGGGTTCATCACTTCGACAAGCACATGGACAATCGTTCCGCTCGTGTCCTGCTGAGCGCCTAACCTTCTCCCAAGAGCATCAAGGTCTTGTTTCAAAAGACGTGGCAGCAGCTGAACGAATAGGACAAGTCCAACAACGCCAAACGGATAGGCAATGCC
>JBFWZL010000066.1:0-17319 GCA_050185455.1 Binatia bacterium
CTGAAGGGAACGCCAGACATTCCCATGTGTGGGTTTTCGGCGGCGACCGTGCAAATGTTAGATTCATATAAGGTGCAGTATGCCAGCGTAAACGTGCTGGAAAATCCGGAAATTCGTGAAGGTATCAAGCGCTACTCAAACTGGCCGACTGTCCCTCAGCTTTATGTCAACGGTGAATTCGTGGGGGGATGCGACATCGTGCGTGAAATGCACGCCAGCGGTGAACTCGAGCCGTTAATCCGTGCAGCAGCGCAGGGATAAACTCTCATCTTACTCCATTCGAACTTTCCTGGTGAACCAGAAAATCGCCCACAACGTCAGGGCGAGCGTGAGACCCGTCCTGACGTTCTGTTGAGACCTGGGAGCGACGGAAAAAGCCCGCCAATCATGCTCACCCAGTAATAGAATAGCCTATTCCTTACGCCTTTAAGGATAAAAAGCAGACTCAGAGAGACCATCTCAGGGGCCACAGGCCGACCAGAGGACGTCTAGCGTGGCTTGCCTGGCATCGTCTGTCCGGTAGTATAACTTTCTTCCATAGCCGCGCGGCGCTCCTTGGGCTGACGCAGTAAGCAACCTTTGGTTTAGAGACACCGCATGGCTGTTTTGACGAATTACTTAGCACCATTAATTATTAAACCGTGATGAAAGTAATGCAAATGACAAGATGTGTGCCTACAATTCCGTTTATGATGGGTTTGTTCTTCGTTTCAATATCTTACGCGACGCCCCCCTCATTAGAGGACCCTTCAACGTCCACCGTGGGATCGCTAGTGAAAGGTTATGTAGATAAAGATTTTATTCATGAGGAGCTTCCTCCTCCGGAAAAGTGCGAGCAGTACTCCGAAAAACTGATGTTCGCGTATGATTGGAACGTAGTCGTTAATAAAATAGGGCCATATGATCCAGCTCTTAAGCTTTTGCCGGTAGAAGCAACAGTAATCGTGCGTTGTGGCCCTTTTCAATCTACGCCGCACCCGCCAAGTGAGGTTGAGTCCTCCGACTTTCCGCTCAGGTCTGAAACCCCCATAGACTTCAAGATGATTTTAGATTCTGAAAATCCACAGACGTGGAAAATACATGAAGTGACGCTATGGAAAAGCAAGCAGAGAGTTATAGAAAAGTGAATCGCACCTCTATTCGATTGCTTCCCATTATGCCGAATGCAGCGATGAGGTATTAACTTACTTCTCTATTCTCTTTAAACGGGAATCTGCAGCTATTGAGAAACTGTTACTCCCCAAGGAATTTGGCCCACCGGGATGGTGGTGATGACCTTATCCGTGGTGGTGTCAATGACCGCGACCTGATTCGCGCGTCCAATGGTGACATAGAGTTTCTTGCTGTCTGGTGTCAGCGCTACCCACCACGCTCGCTCACCTTCTAGTGGGATCGTCTCCGTAACTTTGTTAGTGGCGGTGTCAATGACACGCACATCATTAGATCGGCCGTGTGCAACATACGCCTTTTTCCCATCTGGAAGAATCGCGATGCCCACCGGTCGCTCACCCATTTGAATCGTGGCGGTCACGGTATTCGTGGCGGCATCCACCGCGAATACGGAGTTCGACCGCTCATTACTTACATAGGCGCGCTTGCCGTCTGGGGTGAACGCAACTCCACGGGGATTTTCACCGGCTTTGATTGAACCAATGACAGTGTAAGTGTCTGCGTCAATAATGGTGACGTCGTGAGAGCTTTCGTTAGGAACGTAAGCTTTTTTCCCATCAGGAGAGAGGATGACCGTCTCTGGTTCGAGTCCTACAGGGATGCGGTTGAGCATCTCCTTTGTCTTCGGATCAATGACCAGCAGCTCACCGCCATTTTCGCTCACAACAAACAAACGAGAGCCATCTGGAGTCATGATGAGACCTTCCGGGTCTTCTCCCGAGGGAATGGTGTCCACGACAGAATTGCTCTCGACATCAATGACAGAAATGTCGTTGGAATTACCGTTCGCCGTATAGACGCGTTTCCCGTCAGGGGAGACGATGACTCCACGGGGCCGCTGGCCGACCTTAATCGTAGCGATGACCTTATCCGTGGCGGTGTCGATGACGGTGACCTCGTCTGACTTTTCGTTTGTCACATAGGCGCGAGGTTGAGCGAGAAGAACGGTAGGAGATAAGCAATACGCAGCAAGCAATACGCAGTAGAGAAGTGAACGTTGCATGTATCCTCCTTCACTAGGGGGAAGAGTTGCCCCTGCTCTCTAATGAGCTGGCGTGGTCGTTTGGCCTTCTTTGCACTGTGAGGCAGAACGGATATACGCCGTGATTTTCTGGAGCATCTCGTCTGGAAGACGGCCTTTAAAGCCAACCATCTCGGTATTCGGTACGCCGTCGTTGATGGTGTGATAAATTTCACCATCAGTGTTTCCGTGTTTCCATTCACAGTCAAAGAGATTCGGACACCGTCCAACGCGATTCGCTGCGGCTGTCGTGTGGCAGTACCCGGTACACGTTGCTTCATAGATAGTTTTGCCAAAAGCGATCGCTGCAGCGTCGCCAGTGAAGGGGTTTTTCTGGTCGGCTGGAGATTCCGCCCTCGCGGAAAGGCCAAAGACCAGCACACAGGAAATCGTTGTGATAAGGGTAAAATAACGGTCAGGTCGTCCAAGCATCAGCGTCATGAAGGGAAACCTTCCTCAGTGGAGTTTCTGTATCTCAGTTAAGCTGTAGGTCGAGACGAAGGGTTGACGGAAAGGCATGCCATAGCGCTGAGAAAACTCTTGCAACGCGCCGGACTCGTTTATCTTCACCAAAGCCTTGTCAATCGCCTCCCGCAACTTGGTATCCGTCTTTCTGGTGGCCACATGTTCATTCCAACGTACGACCGCGGGCGGTTCGTAGCCCTTAATAAAAAACAACTTGAGATCGGGATGGTTGCGAAGGTGCCAACCCGCCGCAGGCCCCCACAGAAGCGCTAGTGTGGCGTCTCCTGAAACGACGCCGTTGACCGCTTCTCCAGTCGAGAAGAAAGTGCGTATCGGCACTTTACGCGCGTGAAGCACGAAGTTGGCGATCGTTTGTGATTGAATCGCGACTGGCGTATTCCCCAATGACTCGAGATCGTGAGGGACGTTTTGCTCTCGTCCAATCAGCTCAAACGCTGCGCCGTAATAGGGTGCGCCGATGGCGAGCTTCGGAGAATCTTTAATGGCGTCTTGCCCTGGAATACTGAAGATCGCGTCGCATTCATTGCGGGACAGTTTTCGCGTGGGGAAATCGCTCTCTTCAATCTCGTCGATCTGGGTTGAGTTCTTGGTCCATACTGGCACAAGAGATTTGCCCAATGCTTCGGCGACCGCCTTGGCCGTATCGACATCGAATCCTGCATTCTCCTTCTCCTTACTGGAAGAATAAGGAAGGTTGTTTTCAAGAAAGCAAACACGAAAACTGTTTTCTTCATCCGCATGAGCACTGTTGCGCAAAAAAAGAATCAGCAAAAGGAGCGGAATGGAGAAAAAATTCACTCCTCCAGCAGAACATAAAAACCGACGGAGAAACTGCAGTTGAGGCATGGTCATCTCCTCGCGTTATTGTGATAAGGCAAAGACCGTTACCGCACTGCCTTTTGTGCCCAGCGGGTTCTCTCCGACGAGGCTGACCGCGAGACCGCCGCCGCCACTGGGCACGGCCACGTACTGACGATTGCCAATCTTGTAGGTCACTGGTTGGCCGCGCACAGTTGAACCAGTCTGAAACTTCCAGAGCAGCTCTCCAGTGGTGTCATCAAATGCCAAGGCGTACCCGGTTTGATTGCCGGTAAACACGAGTCCGCCAGCAGTGGCAAGGGCGCCGCCGACCATCGGGTATTCATCGACATAGCGCCATTTGATCGCACCAGTAGTTGGATCGATCGCGCTCAAATGACCGTATGACGATTGATCGTCGCCTTGCATTATTCCCGGGCCGCCGCCCCAAAATGGAATCCCTTGAATGAAGACCGAAGCGCCTTTTTCCATTTTGCCACAACTCTCAATGACTGGGACATAGATGTATTTTGTGTTTGGGCTATAAGCGGCGGAGTACGAACCGTTCTGACCACCGACGTTACCTGGGCAGATGAACTCAGGGTTGCCGCCGGGTTGCGGCAGGTATTGAGAATCAACTTTCGGTCGGCCGGCTTCATCCAATCCTGTCGCCCAATTTAATTTGTCAACATAGACGCCACTGTGCAGATATTTTCCAGAAGTCCGGTCGAGTACGTAGAGGAAGCCGTTACGGTTCGGCTGCGCCAGGGCTTTGACTGTCTGACCGCTACGTTGGACATCGAGCAGGAAAAGGCCATTGGTGGCGTCGTAATCCCACACGTCATGGGGTGTGAACTGGAAATACCACTTCAGATCGCCAGTGTCGGGATCGAGCGCAAGGACGGAGTTCGTGTAGAGGTTATCGCCCTCGCGGCTGTCCCCGTTCCAGTCTGGTGAAGGATTCCCTGTCGCCCAGTACAGTAAGTTCTGTTCGGGATCATAAGAACCAGTGACCCAGGCTGGACCACCACCGGTTTTCCAGGAATCGCCCGCCCAGGTCTCGACACCTTTTTCTCCTGCCGCAGGGATTGTGTAACGTCGCCATTTACGCTCGCCGGTTTTGATGTCGTACGCGTCGATAAAACTGCGCACGCCATATTCACCGCCGGCGATCCCGATAATGACTTTATCTCTGATAACGAGCGGCGCCGCGGTAGAGCTATACCCTAGATTGTACTCGTCCATCTTGACGTTCCATGCGACCGCGCCGGTTTTCCTGTCGAGGGCGACCATACGGGCGTCAAGGGTGCCGAGGAACACTTTATCATCAGCGATAGCTACACCACGATTCGTTGGACCACAGCAGATGCGCAGATCGTCCGGCAGGGGATGGTCATACTTCCACAGCGGTTCGCCGGTGACCGCATTCAGCGCATACACATGGTTAAACGACGCCACGAGATACATGACGCCGTCGGCGATGATCGGAGCGGCCTCGAGTTGACCAGGAATACCGGTCTGGAAGATCCACGCCGCTTGGAGTTTCTTGATGTTTTGACGGTTAATATCTTTCAAGGGACTGAAGCGCCAGTTCTGGTAATTGCCGCCGTACATCAACCAGCTGGACACTTCGTCCGTGCCTTTAAGTAGACGTTCTTGAGTGACTGGTTTGAGGCCATTCAGCTGAGCGCCGTTTTTCTTGTCCGCCGCGGCGATGCTCAGAGGGAGAGTAAGACTCAGAGCGATCCCAGTGCTAAAAAATCGCCATAACCAGCGAGTTTTCATGGATATTTCCTCCTCTATTTGGTCATGCAGAAACCAAACGCGGTCGCAACGTACTGGCTTTTATTTTACGGGTCAAGGGAAGGAATGAAGGCTAGGAGCGGGGGATTAGGGGGCAGGGGAAAGGCGAGTCTTCAAGCGGGGGCGTGTAAACGCGCCGCAAGAGGAGCAGTCGCTTTTCCTAACTACCAATACTCATGCGAGTGCTCGCATACAATGAGTTTGAGCATCGTTTGGCGCCCTAATCCGCGCTTATTGTCCTTCTCCCGCAACTGCTTCGCCAACTCAGGCTCGAGCAGAATCGAGATCGGTTGACCCCCTTGGGGCGGAGCACCACTGGATTCACACCCGAGGCGCATCTGTCGTTTCCAAGATCCCGCGTTTCAAACTCTTCACTTTGCGCATCTTTACTCTTCGGCTTCCCTGTTCTCTCGGAGGGGATCTTTATAAATCCTCGTCAAGTGCAGAAAAAATGCTAAAGGCTTCGCTCGCTTACGGCTTCTCCGGCGATTGCTCTTTTCCTTCCGCTACCACCGATGTCACCAAAAACTGTCGATCCCTGGTGTCAAGCTGCCCTTCTATGGTGAAAATTTTTCCTATGGCCTCTGGTTTCCGCAGTTGTCCAATAAACTCTTCCGGACCGTAAAAACGCACCTGTCGTAGGAGGACACCCCATTTGACGGCTTGCTCTCGCTCCATTGACGTGAGTTCTTCTACTTTGCCCACGCGCAGGAGCAACGGCGTGTCTTCCACAAGAATGCGCACAGTAACAAGATCCTCGCGCCGCCGCTCCTCCATGGGAAGCAGCGTTCCCGTTACGCGCAGTTTTGCCGGACGATCAAGATTGGCCGGTTGAGCATTGGCCCAATGAATGCAGCAGAATGAGACTATTAAAACGAAGACGAACTGATACTTCATCATAATATTTTTTCCTCCTCCTCTCCATGTGCAGATATTTCGTGGGTCACTGTTGAAGACTATCTTACTGTGGCAAGGCGAAAACTATAAGAGCGCTGCCTTTGCTGGCGAGTGGGGGTTCTCCAGCGATGGTGGCCACGATGCCTCCTCCGCCACTAGGCAGCGCAAGATACTGCCGCCCACCGATCTTGTACGTCGACGGTTGGCCGCGCACGGACGCGCCAGTCTGGAATTTCCACCGCAGCTCTCCTGTTGCATCGTCAAACGCCAAGGCGAAACCTTCTTGATTGCCGGTAAATACTAAACCGCCGCCTGTAACGAGCGAGCCGCCCAACAATGGATAGGCCTCGGTATGACGCCACTTGACGGCGCCGGTCGTGGGATCGATCGCCGAGAAGTGGCCATATGAGGACTGATCATCCGCTTGTGAACCATTCCAGCCGCCGCCCCAGTAGGGAATGCCTTGGATGAACATAGCTTCTGCTTTCCTCATCTGCATGCAGCTTTCGATGACCGGGACGTACATCAATTTGGTGATCGGACTATACGCTGCCGTATACGAACCGTTTTTCCCGCCGGGCGCTCCTGGACAGATCCATTCCTTGCCCTCCGGTTGGGGAACAAATTTGGGGTCAACTATAGGTCGTCCCTTCTCATCGAGTCCTTTCGCCCAGTTGAGTTTATCGACGTACTGCGCCCCATGAAGATACTCGCCCGTGGAGCGGTCCAGAACGTATAAAAATCCATTTCGATTTGGTTGTGCAAGGGCTTTGATGGTTTTGCCGCTGCGCTCGACATTCACCAGGAATAAATCCGTGTTGCCGTCATAGTCCCACACATCGTGCGGTGTGAACTGAAAATGCCATTTCACCTCTCCAGTGTCGGGATTGAGCGCGAGCACGGAATCGGTATACAGGTTATCGCCTTCGCGCACGTCTCCGTTCCAGTCCGGCGCCGCATTGCCCGTCGCCCAAAACAGCACATCTTGTTCAGGATCATAAGAGCCCGTGATCCAAGTTGGTCCGCCTCCCGTTTTCCAGGAGTCACCCGCCCAGGTGTCGACTCCTTTTTCTTCCGCGGCTGGTGTGGTATGTCGGCGCCATTTGCGCTTGCCCGTGTTGACATCATAGGCGTCAATAAACCCGCGCACTCCATATTCTCCGCCGGCAATGCCAACGATGACTTTGTCTTTGACTACAAGCGGAGCGACCGTCACGCTGAACCCAGCGGTGTACTCCTCAACTTTGGCGTTCCACACCACGGTCCCGGTTTTCCGATCGAGCGCTACCAGGCGGGCGTCGAGCGTGCCCATGAACACTTTATCGTCAGCGATAGCGACGCCGCGATTCGTGGGTCCACAACACACTCGCATATCAGCCGGTAAGGGATGGACGTATTTCCAAATAGGATCGCCAGTAGCGGCGTCGAGTGCAAAGAGATTATTGTATGATGCGGTAAGATACAGAATGCCGTCAGCAACAATCGGTGAAGCTTCAAGCTGTCCCGGGATGCCTGTTTGAAAGATCCATGCCGGGGTCAGTTTCTTTACATTTTGGCGATTGATGTCTTTCAGTGGACTAAACCGCCAGCTCTGATAGTTACCGCCATACATCAGCCAAGATGCGGTATCCTCCGTGCTTTTCAGCAAACGTTCTTGTGTTACCGGTTTAAGGTTATACGTTTTCTTGCCATCCTGCGCTTCTACACTCAGCGGGAGCGCAAGTGTCAATGCAAGCGTCCATGGAAATGCGTACCGTGAAACCTGTTGGCGCATTGGTATCCTCCTCTGCGGGCAACTGTAGCAGGTTGTCAGGGAGGGCTGTAGAGGCCGCCAGACTTTTCTCTAGCCGCTGGACGTCGGACGCGATTACTGACATTTTAGCGATCAGCAATTGGCTGTCAGCTTTTAGCCAACAGGAGGACTAAACGATGTTACAAGTCTTTTCCCTGCCGTGTGGATTTCTCGAATTTGACATCTCGCTGTTTTTTCCTAATCGGGCGAAAGGCAACTTGATGACGATTCCCGTGCCGAGCTATTTGATCACTCACCCGCAAGGAAATGTGGTGTTTGATACCGGCATCCACTGTCAGGCTATTGATGATCCTATAGGACGCTTAGGAGAAATTGCGCGAGTGTTTGTTCCCAGGACCAAGCCTGGTGAAGAGATCGAGGCACAGCTGTCCAAATTTAAACTCACGCCGAAAGATATAAAATACGTGATCAACTCTCATTTTCACTTTGATCACTGTGGCGGAAATGAGTTTTTTCCCGATTCGACAATCCTCGTACAAAAAAATGAAATGCATGCGGCGCGTGATCCGGAACTGCGTAAGAAAGCGTTCTTCGACCCCAAAGACTACGACCACAAGCTGCACTACCAAGAAGTTGACGGCGAGTACGATATTTTTGGCGATGGCTCGCTCGTTATTCTTCCTACCCATGGACATACGCCGGGACACCAATCCTTGCGGGTGTGCGTCACCAAAGGTGCGGAGATCGTCTTAACTGGCGATGCTTGTTACACTAAGACCAACATGGACGAGAACCTCTTACCCTCGATCGCCTACGATGAACAAGAGATGTATCGCTCACTCGGAAAATTACGCGACTTGCGTGACAAACAAGGCGCAACGATCATCTACGGGCATGATCCGGATCAATGGAAGCAGATTCCCCATGCGCCGAACGCTCTAGCTTGAAACGGTTAGTGCTCAGCCGAAAAAGAATCGGAGAAACGGAGAGGAGGAGAAACGGAAGATATGTCTTACTCACCGAGTCTCCGGCTTCCCGATTCCCCGATTCAGTTGTAAAGAAGCAAAAGGCCGATCGCTAAGAGCTGCTCTTCCACGATTGCCAAATCTCTGGGCAATATCCTACTGTTGCTTCCTTGCCGTTACGTACGATCGGAGTGTGAAAAAGTAGAGGATCGTCTAGGAGTAAGCTTTCGATTTTGTCGGCGTCGAGCCAGGCGTGGGTCAATCCTTTGGCGGCAAAGCGTGGACTCGAACGGTCAATCAATTGGTCTAACGACACTTTGGCGGCGACCGAGTGGAGTTCCCCTTTAGAAAGCCCTTTTTCATTGAGGTCCACGAACTGAAAGCGAATTCCTCGTTCTTTGAAGAATCGCTGTGCTTTGCGTGTATCCACACATTTCTTAACGCCAAAAATCTGAATGTTCATAACCGTACTCCGCAGCAGTCAGCATGGCCGCGCGTCTTGGCAGAGTCAAGCGAGTGCTGGTGGGCTGTTGATCCACTTGTAGGGAAACCATAAAGAGAACCCCAGGTCTATTCACCGCAGAGGCGGGAACCGGAGGAGGGGAAAAGGCAGATGTCTGTTGTTTTTTGTTTTCTAATACTGTTTTTCTGGGGAACGGCGTGGGCGCAGGAACAAGCGCCTCAACCGACGCCCCCTGCCCAAACAGGTGGGGACTCGCAGTCACCATCCGAACAGAAGGCCGCGGGAGTGACCAAGCTTGAGCCGGTTGTCGTCACCGCTACCCGGAGCGCCACCCCCTTAACGGATGTGCCCGCGGCGGTCAGCGTGGTGGAGCAGAGCGACATTCAGCTTGGCCAACCGACCATCACACTAGATGAATCACTCAACCGCGTCCCCGGCGTTTTTCCGCAAAACAACTTCAATTTTTCACAAGACCAACGATTGTCCATTCGCGGCTTCGGCACCAGGGCGGCTTTTGGCATTCGCGAGATCAAGCTCATCGTTGATGGATTGCCTGAAACCTCTCCAGACGGGCAGACCGAAATCGACACGCTCGACCTCGGATCAGTGCGGCGCATCGAAGTGCTGCGCGGTCCAGCGTCTTCCCTCTATGGAAACGCATCGGGTGGAGTCATTAACATCATCACCGAGGACGGACCCACCAGACCGTTTCTTGAGACGCGGTTGATGGGCGGCTACTTCGGCATGCAGAAGTACCAAACTAAAACCGGCGGACAATTCGGCAAGCTGAATTATTTTTTTAATACCTCGTATTTCACGATCGACGGGTTTCGCGATCGTAGCCGCTCGCAAAACGTAATCTTCAATGGGAAATTGCGGTACACCATCAATGAGCAAGCGGACTTGACCACGTTGCTGAATTTTACCGACGCGCCGCTTGCGGACGACGCCGGCGGGTTGACCCGTGACCAAGTCAAGCAGAACCGTCGGCAAGCACGGGATACAAACATTACATTTGGCGCTGGAGAACGACTCCGGCAGGGAAAGTTGGGATTTGTCTATCGCCATGAAGTCCTTCCTGGACATGAGCTGACTATTACGCAGTACTCCATGTTTCGCCAATTCGTGGGTAAGTTGCCGATCGCTCCGAGACTTGGTTCCGGTATCGTCGCGTTTGACCGTTTCGGCATCGGCGGCGGCGTCAAGTACGGTATCGATACCCGGATCGCTGGGTTCCGCAACCGCCTAATCATTGGCGTTGACACCCAGTATCAAATTGACAATCGCCGACGGTTCGACAATGAGAATGCGAACCGTAGTTTCTTGCGATTTCATCAAGATGAGGAGGTGACCAGTGTCGGGCCGTTCCTCCGGGATGAATTTTATCTGCGTGACGATCTGCAACTGAGCTTTGGCTTGCGCTACGACAGCGTGGAGTTTTCCGTGGCTGATAGCTTCCTTGCTGATGGCGACGATTCCGGCGGGCGCACGATGGATCAACTCAGCCCGATGGGCGGCATCCTCTATAGTCCGTGGTCGTTCCTCCACATGTACGCGAATGTGTCAACCGCTTTTCAGGTGCCCACGACCACTGAGTTTGCCAACCCAAACGAAGGGGGAGGGTTCAACCCGGATATCGCGCCGCAAAAGGCGATTAACTATGAAGTTGGCGTGCGCGGAACAGTAGGGGAGCGGCTCTCCTATGATGCCGCGCTCTTTTGGATTGTGATTGACGATGAGCTGATTCAGTTTGAAGGAGAGTCGGGGCGATCCTTCTTCCGCAATGCTGGCCGTTCGACGCGTAGAGGCGCGGAGTTTCATTTTGACTACCCCATTCTGCCGCAATTAGTCTGGTCGTTGGCATATTCCTACATTGATGCGTCCTTCGATCGCTACACGACTCCCGCTGGGCGATTCAATGAGAACGATGAGCCTGGCATCCCTACGAACCAGTTGTTTACCGAACTCTTGTATTCTCATTCGTCCGGACTCTATGGCGCGTTCAATATCCTTTTCATTGACGAGTTTTTTGCTGATGATGCAAATACTACACGTAACGATGCCTATACCGTGCTGAACCTACGCTTTGGCTACGATACGTATCTCGGGAACATCCGCTTCTCACCGTTCATCGGTCTCAACAACATTACCGATGAGCATTACAATGGCCTGGTGCGGCTCAACGCTGTTGGTGGGCGTTTCTTCGAACCTGCGCCGGATTTTAACGTCTATGGCGGGTTGTCAATGGCGTATGAGTTTTAGGTGACTTCCCTCTCATATGAGGGGGTGCAGTGACAAGGTTTATCTATGAGGATGCGGCAGCACTTCGTCGACACGAATTGTTGCCTTGAGAAGATAGTTCACTTTACAATGTCTCTTCACAAGAATCATCTGCCGACGACGATTGCAGATTGCTCGTAGCAATCTGCGACTGCTCTTCGTGGTGATGAAGCGTAACCTCCAAAAGGAAATTTTGTACAGTATTGGCGAATGCATGCGCCAGCGTTGTCAGCTGTTGAGTTAAGCCGGCAAGTCGCTCAGTTTCCTTGCCGAGTTGAGCTGTATCGTGTGTGCTCAGTTCACGATTGCGTAAGAGGGAGTGCAGATGCTGAATGGTAGGTTGGGTGCCGCGCACGAGAGTCCGGGCGGTGCGGATACGGAGCCGTGCCTGCCGAACGAGACCACACGCCTGCTCAGCGGAAATAGCTTGCTGGTGGGTAGCCGGTGTTCCCCCTTGCGGATGAGCCCTTCGTGCTTTCATTGTCTCTCCTTTATTGTGTCTCTTAATTAAAGAGCATAACAGAAAGACGTAGCCGTTTGCCGTCGAAAATCGTGGAATTTGAGTGGAATTTTAGAAGAATTTGCTGTCTGGGTTGGCGCCGCTCAAGAGACAGATGAGTCGCTTACTGGTGTATCGCCTTTTGTGGAGGTCAATAGCGTCGCCGAACAGAGCGATTTCTTATGAACCTGATCGCCTGTGATTGTGACTCATTCTGACCGCCGCCTCGCGACCGCCGTAATAGCCGGGAATGTATTTGTCCTCCTGGTACCCCAGCGCGCGGTAAAATGTTCTGGAGCCGGTCTGATTGGCGCGAACTTCCAATGTAATCGTGAAAATGCCCCCGACTCGCGCGGTTTCTTCTAACCACTCGATTAACCGCCGTCCGATCCCAAAGCGTCGGTACGTAGGTTCGACGCCTAACAAGTTCAAATGCGCGTGTTCAACGAAGTATTGCATGACCGCAAAGCCGACAAGATGATCACCTGACCAAGCCGTCAACACATTGCTTTCGGACGAACGGATGTGCGTGGCGACTCGTCGAGCCGTCCAGGACCACGACAAGTCAAACTCAACTAAATCGCGAGACATCACGGCGATGCGCTGGGCGTCGCGCAAGCGCGCCAGTTTGAGTTCGACATGTTGCTCGTTTGTCGGAAATTTCATGTGTCGGCAGTGTACAGTTTCTTCTTGACACAGGACAGGCTCTCGTGCTTTCCCTTGAGGAATGAGCGACCCCGTTTACATCGGCAGGAGCCATCCTGCGTATCCCTCGTCTCTTTACCTGCATCTTGCTGATCAAGCTCCGTCGACCCTCACCATACGGGGCAATCTTGATCTCCTCCGCCGTAAGCCGCTTGTGGCTTTGTTTTGTTCAGTGCAGTGTTCCGAGGCGATTATCCTGCACACATACGACCTCGCTCGGGCTCTATGTAACGCTGGCGTGACGGTCATTAGCGGGTTTCACTCGCCACTGGAAAAAGAATGCTTGCGGACGCTGTTGCAGCAGTCCTCCCCTGTGATTCTCTGTCCGGCGCGCAGCGTTGACCGGTTGCGATTGCGTAGCGAATGGAAGGCTGCGTTGTTAGAGAATCGCTTGCTGTTACTTTCCTCTTTTGCGGAGGAACAGAAGCAGACGACAACGCCGCGCGCCCTGGCGCGTAACACGTTGGTTGCTGCCTTAGCTGACGCGCTATTGATTGCCCACGCAACGCCGAAAGGCAGGCTTGAGCAATTATGTGACGATGTGCTGTCCTGGGGAAAGCCCGTGTTTGCCCTCGAAGGCTCAGAGAATGAACGCCTGCTGGCTTTGGGAGCAAAAAGAGTGTGGATAGACCACATTCGTAAAGGTGAAGCCTTTGTTGCCTAAGGATGAGAGTATCATGTACATTGGCAAACCAGAGGAATGCGAAGAGCATGTTTATAATTTTCTGGGGATACATTTGATGCCCAATTCCTTTTTCGACCACCCAATCCTCAATCCTCCTTATGAGTACCCGACCCGGCATTGGGAACTCGACGAGAGCGGGCAGCCGACCCAGAAGATTAGCGAGCGTCGTCGTCGAGCTGAATTTATCACACCGATCCCAAAGCCAAAGAAACGGAAAGAACCTTCTACCCAGCTGCAGATGGTGTTCGACGGTAACCGCACAGAGGGGGAGCGAGAGATTGTGGGAGCTGCGGTTTAGTGATAGGCAGCAAGCCAATCCTGGCAACTCCAGCGCCACCCCTTGGGATTAGTGTCTCGGTCGGGGATGGTTGAAACCCCTCGCCTTTAGGCGAAGAGAAGCTAGTATGTGTCGCTCTGCGACGTTACCAAGTAGGGGCCCATACGAAGACGGACCTGAAGGTGCATCTGATCGGGATTCCCAAGTATCGTAAACGGGCGTTGACCGGCCCTGTGGCCGTCCGCGTGCGAGATGTCTTGCGCCAGATCGCGGTTGAACATGAACTCGATATCATTACCGGGAAGGTAGCCAGGGATCATGTCCATATGTTTCTCCAGTACAAACCCCACCAGGATATCAGCAAGATTGTCCAGTGGCTTAAGGGCATCAGCTCCCGCGTGATGTTGCAAGAGTTCCCCCATCTGCGCAAGCAATTCTGGGGGCGGCACTTGTGGGCACGGGGGTAGCTGGCGGTGAGTTCGGGCAACATCACGGATGAGTTGATCCAAAAGTACATTGAAGAACAGGAAGGGGAACCTATCCTCGATGATAGTCGATTTACAATCGACTCCTAGTTAAACTCCTCGCCTTCGAGGCGAGGGTGGGACTCAGTGAAGAAGATTGGAACGCCACACCGACGTCACTGTGGTTGGGGTGTGCCCGATTTAAATCGGGCGCTTTGGAGCGCTGGGAACTCACTAGCATTGATTGTTGAAGACGTTATATATCCCTACAAAAAAATTACAGGAAAGGGCATCAAGACTAGAGAAATGCATCTGCACACGTTGCCGTGGCCGAAAGATTAACTCGGAGCGTTGCAGAGTGCTAAAGTGCAAATGCTGCCGTTGAACGCGAAGACGAAGGAGATCCGATCAATCCGAAGGACCCGGATTGGTGGCTTGGCGACCGCCTGCGACACCGCGGCTCGTTGCATCAAGACATTTGGGAAGGTACAGCCGCCGCTCTTGCCAGCCGTGGCTTTATTGTTGTGCATCTCTCAACGGGCTGGTGGCGAACGCGTCCTGCACAAGAACGATATAACCTCCCCTCGCGCTATAGCCTCATTGTGTCGATCCGAACCGAGCAGACTGAGATTGATCTCTATAACGCCATTGCTAATCAAATTGTTGCACCGGTAACCGTGGAGACTTGATGGAATTCCGCATCGCCGACACTTTTACCGAAAGCCTCGCACGGCTGACTGGTGATGAACAAAAGGCCGTGAAGACGACTGCGTTCGACTTGCAATAGCCGCGGGAGAAACGTTTCTTCGACAATGAAAGCTCATTTGCCGATTCAAGGCAGAACGCAACACGTTTGCCCTCGACACAGACAGCCTCTATTGCAGCGCAGACATCACGCTCATAATCCTGAAGGAAGAGTACCGAGAAAAATTCAAAGCTAAGTATCTCTTGGCGCTGCTGAACTCGTGGTTTCTCGATTACCACTTGAAGACTTATGCGAAGCTCATGGACTACAGATATGAATGTTATCCGGAACCCGTGAGTTTGCTGAAAATCAAACGGGGGACTGAATCGGCGCAAAAGCAATTTGTTGCTCTCGTTGACCGAATTCTCGTGGCAAAGAGGAACGATCCCGATGCAGACACGAGCGCGTTGGAGCGGGAGATAGACGAGTTGGTGTATGCTCTCTACGACCTGACGCCGGAGGAAATCCAAATCGTGGAAGGCGCAGCCAAATGAAATATGAATTAACCAAGCACGCGGAGAAGGTGCTCGCGGAACGGGAAATCGCCGCCGAGTGGATGGAGCGGACGTTGTCCTCCCCGGAACTGGTTTTGCCCGATCCCGATGACGCAACGGTGGAGCGTCGTTTCCGGAGGATTCCCGAATTCGGCGGGCGGGTGTCGCGAGTGGCCGTGAACACAACGGTTGAACCGAACCGGATTGTGAGTATATTCTTTGACCGTAAAATGAAAGGCAAACTATGAAATTGCATGTGGACAAGGAAGCCGACGCACTTTACCTGCGGCTCGACGATTCCAAAATCATCGAGTCCGATGAAGTCGCGCCGGGCGTGATTTTAGATTACAACGAGCAGAATGAAGTTGTCGGGATTGAAATGCTTTACTTATCCAAACGCACGCCGAAGCTGAAAATCACCGCACTTGAATTTGAAGCCGTTTGAAACGGTGCATCTCGCCGAAGTTGCCCGCATCCTCGGCGGCGAAGCAGCGGGACGCCCAGGCAGACACGAGCGCGTTGGAGCGGGAGATGGACGAGTTGGTGTATGCGCTCTACAACCTGACCCCCGAGGAAATCAAGCTGGTGGAGGAGAGCGGGCAACGATGAAATTGCCCAACACCGACAATACAGATGGTGCAAACCGTTTGGATTGTGGAGCGCGGGGTGGACATACCACGACTGGTCACAGCTTATCCGCATGAGGAGTGAGAGACACTATGATCAAAGAACATGATCGAGTGGTACTGAAGGCGCCCGTCCCTTCCGTCGGGTTGGAGGCGGGTGATGTGGGAACAGTGGTGCATGTCTATCGGGACGGCGGCGCTTATGAAGTGGAGTTCACGACTCTCGAAGGCAAGACCGCCGCAGTGGTGACTGTGGAAGCATCGCAGGTGCGTGCGGTAGGCAAGCGCGAGATTACGCACGCGCGCGTCCTTATGCAACATGAGTCTGTCTTGCAGGCGAGCCATGAGAATTAGCTACGATTCCGAAATTGATGCTCTCTGCATTCGCTGAATCGAAGGCAAGCACGAGTGTCGTACTGTGCGGTTGAACGAGGAAATTGCCCTCAATATCAGTAAGGGCGAAAAGCTCGTGGGTATCGAGTTCTGGACGCTAAGGAAGTTTTGGCCGCTGGCCGTGCGCGAGAAGCCTTCTAAGAAGTACGGCACGTAAACTGGTGAAAACCGTCCTTGCCAACGTGACCATTGACTAGACCAGATGAACATTCGCGCATAGCTCCGGGTAGTGATCAAGCGCGTTCTGCACAAATACGGCTACCCGACCGACAAACAAGAGAAAACGACACGGACAGTACTGGAGCAGACTAAACTCCCTCGTGACGATTGGATAAGGGATGGACAAGCTGGTTCATCGACACCGACTATAACGAAGAGAGCTTTTTCGTGCGCCATGCATACTTCTTGGGCGCGAACGACCCCTCCAGCGCGCTCAAAACCATCCTCAAGGCTGAAATCAACGAAGAAGTCTGGGCCATGCTGAACAGCGACACCTCCCGGCCCTTCGATAAACCCAAGTCCGGACGCATCGCCGTGAAAGTCATCAATCACCTCGGGGATGAAGTGATGAAGGTGTTTAAGATGTGAGACGCTGGGAGTGAACACACGACATCAGGAATTTCATAGCACTAGGGTACGGTTGCCGGACGCCCCCTCTCTCTGTCTCTCTCCCACAACGGGGAGAGAGGACCTGAAGCCGAACGTCGAGGTATTATTACTTCACTTACTTAGGGCGCCGTCCATATAGTTATTGCGGCGCCCACGTGTCGTTTTCGTCTGTAAGGGCACAGCATG
>JBFWZL010000067.1:0-17288 GCA_050185455.1 Binatia bacterium
GGCGATGCCAATGACCGTCGCCTGCAGTTGATGTCGATACCAAGCCGCCAAGTCCTGCAAAGCTTTCAAAGGGTCAGCAACCGCAATCCCCACTGCGTCATGAGGGAGCGAGGAAACCAGTGTCGGACAAAAGAAAAACCCCTTAGCTCCCTGCCGCACGGCTTCGGATAAATACGCATGGCCATCTGTACGGCTTCCCGGAAGTGGTACGAACAGCGCTCCAGAAGCGCTGTTCCGGGAATCGATCGTTACTGAAGTGAAAATGGCGTCTGCGCCGCCGCTTACTAGCGAGCCGCCAGTCGCCTCGCAGACTTCTTGAATGGTAAATGAAACCGACATGCTTCGCCAACTCTACCCAGGCTCCCTCAACTGAGCAAGAGTAGGAAGAGACGCGCCAAATCGGCTCAAAAGGGTAACCGACTGCGCGCCTTCCTCTGCAAGACGTTGATCCTCTCTCTCCCTCATGTCACCATAAGTATGTGACCGAAAAAGAACTCTACGCTAGAACTATTATCCAAACACTACGCCGCCATGGCTATGAAGCCTATTTGGCGGGCGGCTGCGTCCGCGATAAGCTGCTTGACATCGAGCCGAAAGATTTTGACGTTGCAACGAGCGCCGATACCGTGGAGCTTTGCCGCCTTTTTAATCACACGATTCCTGTCGGTGCGCAGTTTGGCGTTGTCCTCGTCGTGCACGACGAACTGTCGTGTGAGGTAGCGACCTTTCGTTCAGACGGCATTTATCTTGATGGCCGTCATCCGGAAAGTATTCGCTTTACTAACGCACGTGAAGATGCGCTCCGCCGTGATTTTACGATTAACGGCATGTTTTACGATCCGACCACTGAACAGGTGATTGACTACGTTAATGGACAACAGGATCTTGCCGCCGGCGTTATCCGCGCTATTGGCGATCCATACGCACGGTTTTCCGAAGATCGGCTTCGCATGCTACGGGCCATACGTCTTGCCGCTCGGCTGGGCTTTACCATCGATGTCAACACATTTGCCGCCATTCAGGACCTTGCGCTCACTATTGTCGATATCGCTTGGGAACGGATCGGCGACGAAGTCATCAAAGCCCTTACTGAGGGCGGCGCCAAGCGGGCATTTGAATTGCTGTCCGACTCTGGTCTGCTTACGGTCATTCTTCCAGAGATTGAGGCCATGCACGGCGTCGAACAATCGCCGGACTTCCACCCAGAAGGCGACGTATTTATTCACACGTTGCTGTTGCTCGACAAACTCGACAAGCCAACTGAAGCGCTTGCGCTTGGCGCCTTACTCCACGACGTGGCAAAACCCCTTTGCCAGGAGCGCAAGGGCGCGCGCATTACCTTTTATGGACACTGCGAAAAAGGTGCGGAGATGGCGGTGGCAATCTGCCAACGCTTAAAGCGTTCACGTCCGACGTGGGAGCGCGTTGAATATCTGGTGCGCAACCATCTTCGTGCACTGAGTGCGCCGGATATGCGCTCCGCCACGCTCAAACGATTTCTGCGAGAAGACGGCATTGCAGAGCTGCTGGCGCTCGTGCGCCTCGACGCGTTGTCGTCTAGTGGGGATCTCCGGCCTTACGACTTTTGTAAACAGAAGCTGACCGAGCTCGGTCCTGAACAGATTGCGCCGCCGCGCCTGCTTACAGGAAAAGATCTCATTGCGCTGGGATTTCCCCCTGGTCCTCGTTTCAAGGAGATTCTCGCTGCCGTGGAAGACGGGCAACTGGAAGGCCGTCTTCAGACCCGTGAGGACGCCCTCGCCTGGGTGCGGCAGTCTATACCTGAACGATAAGACCTCCAGATTTTACGCGGAAAGCGCCGATTCTGTCACGGCTCCTACAAGGTTGGCGGACTCCGGAACAGGAAGAAAAAGACGAAACGTTGTTCCATGATTGAGTTGGCTTTCAACGTGTAAAAACCCGCCGTGTCCTTGGACGATATGTTTGACGATCGCCAATCCAAGTCCGGTCCCTCCAAGCTCCCGAGACCGCGCTTTATCCACACGGTAGAAGCGTTGCGTCAGACGTGGAATATCTGCTTCAGGAATGCCGCAACCAGTGTCAGTTACAGCGACTTCCAGCCACTTTCCTTGCAGGTCCACTTCGGTTTCCATGCCGTCAGAGTTTTGCACTTTGGACTGTGGGCTGACCGCGACCCTTGCCGATACGGTAACTGTCCCGCCGGCCGGTGTATATTTGATTGCGTTATCAATCAAGTTGAGCAGTACCTGATGCAGCCGGTCGCTGTCCGCAAGCAGCGTGGGAAGATTTGCGGCGACCGCCGACACCAGTTGCACACTGCCGCGGTCGGCTTTCTCTCGTATAACCTCAAACACTTCATCCGCTAATTCAGGAAACATGACCGGCTCACGTCGCAATTCAGTCCTTCCTAATTCTAGGTTAGACAAAGTCAGCAGATCATCGATTAAACGGCTAAGCCGCTCGGAATGGCGGTCAATAATAGTCAGAAAGCGCACTGCCGTTTCCGGCTCTTTAATCGCCCCATTCAGGAGCGTTTCTGCATAACCCTTGATAGCGGTGAGGGGCGTACGCAATTCGTGAGAGACATTCGCCACAAAATCCGAGCGGATAGACTCAAGTCGTTTGAGTTGTGTCAGATCGTGGAAGACGAGGACGTATCCACTGACTTTCGCTCCTTCACCATAGACGGGCATTGCACTCGCCGAGAGATGACGGAGGGCTTTTCCTTCGCTTTCGATTTCGCGGGTCACGGGCTCATCGCCGTGCCGACCTGCAACCTCCTGCAGCAATTGCTGCAGGACAGGGTGACGAGAGAAGGCTTGAACGGGTTTTCCACGCCAATCCTGCGCCGGAGACAGCCCAAATAAATCCTGTGCTGCGCGATTGCACAGAATAACCACGCCAGCACGGTCGGTCACAATCACGCTCTCCGCCATGCTCTGCAACACTGCTTCAAGCTTTTTCTCTTCGCTCTGCAGAGCCCCTATCTCTTCATGAAAACGAGAAAGCAGTTTCTGGAGGTTTTTTTCCATAATATCGATCTCATCTGGATGTCGTGTAGGTGCGCGAGAAGATGGAGATCGAACCGGTTCAGATGCAATAAATTCCGATAACTGCATAAAGCGACGCTGTAACCGTCGACCAAAGAAAAACGCTATCACCGGCGAAGAAAGACCGAGTAGCAAGAAGCTATAGTGGAGAAACGGAGAAGAGGAAGAGGGAGGATAAAGCACGAAAGAGCCGACAAGCGCAAGGACGGCAAGACTGGGAAAGGCGACAATCGGTAGAAGGATACTATTCCTCCAACGCATTGGGATTACATTTGTAGCCAACGCCACGAACGGTCAAGATGAACGTCGGGTTGGCGTCATCACGCTCCAACCGCTGGCGGAGGCGTCGAATGTGGACGTCCACCGTGCGGGGTTCCACATACACGTCTTGCCCCCACACCAAGTCAAGAATTTGACTACGGCTGAAGACACGATTCGGGTACTGGAGAAAAAATTTCAACAGCTCAAATTCGCGCAGACCTAAGCCAAGCGGTTGACCGTCCAAAGCGACTTCGTAGGTGTCGAAGTCGATCCGCAGCCGACCTTTGTCGTACACTTCGTGCGGCTTGTCCGGAGTAACGCCATAGGCTCTGCGCAGCACCGCTTTCACGCGGGCTACAAGCTCACGGGGACTAAACGGTTTCGTGACATAATCGTCGGCCCCCATTTCCAAGCCCAGGACTTTATCGACTTCCGCCGCCCGCGCCGTCAAAATCAGGATCGGCACCCGTAGCGTATCTTCACGCTCGCGCAGCTTTCGACACACTTCCATGCCAGAAAGACCGGGAAGCATGAGATCAAGCACCACGAGCGCCGGCCGCTCGCGCGCCGCCAGCACCAGTCCCATCTCTCCATCGCTTGCTTCCGCAACGGTAAATCCTTCAGCTTCCAAATTATACCGCACCAGGTCGCGAATATCTTTTTCGTCTTCGACAACCAAAATTTTACGCTTCGCCTCGCCAACGGCGGGCTTGATCAACTCTTGTCCTTCCATGTGTTCTTTCCGGTGGCGCCCACGTTCCGTCACTCCGATGTGAATCTCTGATGCAGAGAGAGGTAGCATGCTTCTCACCTCCAATCTACACTGACTCCGGCGGCGGAGATACATGGCGGATGCTTTTTCCCTTGACCATGTAAATCACCATCTCGCCAATGTTCGTTGCGTGGTCGGCAATGCGTTCCAGATATTTCGCAAGAAACAAAATACGAACAGCCCGAGTGACACTCTGCGGATCTTGCGTCATATGCGAAAGCATTTCATTAAAAAGTTGCGCCGTCAGATTATCAATGAAGTCATCTCGCTGACACACTTGTAAGGCCAGCTCGGTATCTTCCCGAACAAAAGCGTCAAGACTATCCTGTAACATCGCGCGCGCCCATTCCGCCATTTTCGGCAGATCGACGTAGGGTTTCAGCGGCGGCTCCTGATTCAGTTCAATGGTGCGTTCACAGATGTTCTGCGCGATGTCGCCGATGCGTTCCAGATCCGTTGAGATACGCATGCTCGTGGTGATGAACCGCAGGTCGCGCGCCGCCGGTTGATGCAAAGCCAGCAGCTTCGTGCTCGCCTCATCGATGGCGACATCCAAATAGTTCACGGTATGGTCCCGCCCGATGACTTCCCGAGCCAGAGCGGAATTGCGATCGACCAAGGAGGTCATGGCGTCGCTAATCTGTTTTTCCACCAACCCACCCATTTCGAGCACTTGAGCCCGTAGTTTTTGCAGGTCTTCTTCATACTGTTTATCTGTATGTAGCGGCATGCGCGACCTCACATTTTAGCCGAATCGGCCGGTAATATAATCTTCCGTCTCTTGCTTCTCAGGGGTTGTAAACAATTTCTCGGTCTTGCCATACTCAATGAGCCTGCCCAGATACATAAACGCGGTATAATCGGAAACGCGCGCCGCTTGTTGCATGTTATGCGTGACAATGACGATCGTGTACCGCTCCTTGAGTTCGTGAATCAGTTCCTCGATCTTCGTTGTCGCCATCGGGTCCAGCGCGGAACACGGTTCGTCCATCAGCACCACTTCCGGCTCTACCGCGATCGTTCGTGCGATACAAAGGCGCTGGTGTTGTCCACCGGAGAGTGCTAACGCATTATCGTGCAAGCGATCCTTCGCTTCTTCCCATAGGGCCGCCCCACGAAGACTGCTTTCCACGATTTCATCGAGTCGCGTCTTGTTTCTGATGCCTAAAATGCGCGGTCCGTAGGCGATGTTCTCATAGATTGTCTTTGGAAAAGGATTCGGTTTCTGAAACACCATGCCAACGCGTTTCCGTAATTCGGTGACATCCAAGGTCGGATCGAGAATCTCTTTCCCCTGAAGAAGGATGCTCCCGGTGACCTTCACCCCATCGACGAGATCATTCAGTCGATTCAAACAGCGGAGCAGCGTAGATTTTCCACAACCGGAAGGTCCAATGAACGCGGTCACTTTGTATCGACTAATATCCATGTCGATATCGTGGAGCGCTCGTTTGCTTCCGTAATCCAGGCAAAGAGAACGAATTTGAATCTCGGTTGTTTCCACGCTCATCGGAGAAAACGTATCCTGACCGTTATTTGGTCCCGGTTTCCGCAACAGAGACACCGCATGAGTCGGAGGAGAGGTCTGGTTTGCCATAGCAAATGCTCTACGTTAGAACGTGCCAAAACGGAGTCGGCTGCGCAATCGATTACGCACGGCGATCGCCGTCAGATTTAATGCAATGATAATGGCGATCAACAGTAATGTCGTGGTGTACACCATCGGTTTCGCCGCCTCAACGTTTGGGGACTGAAAACCAACGTCGTAGATATGAAATCCAAGATGCATGAATTTCCGTTCAAGATGAAAGAATGGCGCCTGTGCGTCAAGCGGTAGAGTAGGGGCCAGTTTCACGACGCCAGTAATCATCAACGGCGCCACTTCACCCGCGCCTCGGGCCATGGCTAGGATAGCGCCAGTAAGAATCCCGGGCATTGCCCCTGGGAGCACGATCTTACGAATGGTCTCCCATTTCGTGGAGCCCAGCGCTAGCGACCCCTCCCGCCATTCCCGTGGGATAGCTGAGAGGGCCTCCTCGGTTGCAACGATAACAACTGGTACGGTCAACAACGCCAGAGTCAGTGAAGCCCACAGAATGCCGCCTGTGCCATACGTTGGCGTTGGCAGCGCTTCCGGATAGAAAATCCGATCAATGCTGCCGCCGAGCAAATAGATGAAGAACCCCAGACCGAAAACGCCGAAGACAATAGACGGCACTCCGGCCAGATTATTGATCGCGATGCGCACGGCGCGCACCAGCGGTCCCTGTGTCGCGTACTCGCGCAGATACAGCGCGGCTATGACGCCAAAAGGAACAACTACTACGCTCATGATGAGCACCATCAACACCGTGCCAAAGATCGCTGGGAATACGCCTCCTTCAGTGTTGGATTCCCGGGGGTCTTCCCAGACAAACTCCCATAGTCTCGTCATGTAGAGCAGCAGCCGATCGCCCCAACTCATCTGGTTAGGCAGGAAGGCGCGCACAACCCCTGATACTGGCATATCTTTCTCGCGACCGTCAGCGGCTTGTACAATAATATGGTAACGGTTGTTCTCCTGGCGAAGCGCTTGTAGCTCTTTTACTTTCTCTTCATATTGCCTCTGCCATTCTTTCTCTTGCTGCTCCAAGGCAGCGGTTTCAGCGGCGACGCGCGCTGCGTCAGCCGCGTGCATCGAGAGCCCTTTTATTTCCAGACGCAGATGCTCAAGGTTGTAGTTGATATAGCCAATCTCGTTTTTCTCAATCTTCTCAATGCGCTCAAGCCGTTTTTGCGTCTCGGGATGAACTTCTTGGAATTTTTGCCATCCGGCCTGAGGTCCTTCGGCAATAACGGTATCACCTTCTCTGATCGCTCTGATGTAGCCAAACAGTGGTCCCCATTCCCACCGTTCAAAAAAGACGGCGTCAGGCGGATGTGAGCGTTCGAGAATTTTTTCATCATCGATCCAGCGGAAATCCGCCCCGTACAGATCTCGGTTGGCTACTTGGAGCTGAGTTCGATAATGAACAGTCTCATTTTCTTCAGGACTTGGAATGCGCTCATGGTCAGTAATCTGCCCGAGCCATTCGCTTCTGTCCTGCAACCGTACGAGGGCGAGTTCACGCGGCCAGAAAAAACCTAATGCATTAGCAGCGACAATAACGATCAGGGCGATAATCATGATGAGGCTGAACGCCAACGCCCCGCCAGTCAGCCAGATAAATGGGTCGCCGCTGCGCCAGAACCCTTTAAACATGTGATTCTTTCTCTGTTCCATGCTTATCGTGTTAGATGAAATATAGTACGTGTTGCGTAAGACGTATTACATTTCACGGTTCAAATCTTACTGTACCGTTCCCGTAGCCGCTGTCGGACAATCTCCGCCGCGGTGTTGACCACGAACGTTAACACAAACAACAACAACGCCGCGAGAAACAGCACGCGATAGAGAGTGCCGCCATGCGGCGCTTCGGGAATTTCCACAGCGATGTTGGCGGATAAGGCGCGAAAGCCGTTAAACATACTCCAGTCCATGACCGGGGTATTCCCGGTCGCCATGAGTACGATCATGGTCTCTCCCACGGCTCGACCAAAACCAATCATAATGGCGGAAAACACTCCTGGACTCGCTGTCGGTACGACAACGCGAAGCGCGGTTTGCCAGCGGGTAGCGCCAAGCGCTAATGAGCCGGAAACGAGATGTTGGGGCACATTGGAGAACGCATCTTCACAGATGGTGTAGATAATAGGGATCACCGCAAATCCCATGGCGAAACCGACCACCAGCGAATTGCGCGGATCGTAGCGTTCTCCCGTGGTCGTGTATAGCCACTGCGGAAAATTTCCCGCAAAAAAGGTAGCTTCTAGCCAGCCGCTCACGCTCACACAAGCATAAACCGTCGCTAAGAGTACGGGAGTAAGGAAGAATAACTCCGTGCCTGGTTTTAGGCGGCTGCGAGTCTGGAGTGGAATCAACCGCCAAACAAAGGTCGCCAGCAGAGTCACCAGTGGCAGCATGAAGAACATTAAAAAGACTCCCGGGACGATCTTTTCGACGATCGGAGCCAACCACAAGCCAGCGAAGAAACCGAGCACGACACTCGGCAAAGCCGCCATCACTTCAACCGTGGGTTTGAGCAGATTACGGAGGCTGGGATGTAGAAACTGCGAGGTATACAATGCAGCGCACAGACTGATCGGCACCGCTAGTAGCAAGGCGTAGAAGGTTCCCTTCATGGTGCCGTACATAAGCGGCGTCAAACTGAACTTGGGTTCGAACTCGTCGCTGCCGCTGCTGGATTGCCAGGTGTAGTCCGGCTCATGATAACCTTCGTACCATACCTTGCCGAACAAAGTTCTCAGATTAATTTCTGGATGGGGATTAAAAAGGCTCCAGCGAAAGAGTTGCCCTTGCGTATCGACGGTATAAATGCCATTTGCTTTCGGGGCAAACGTTAAGAGTGGCAAGACCTTGTTGCCGACTTGTAATTCCAAAAGCGTTTGGTCGGATGTTGAGTGATGAAGCAGGATAGCGCCGGCAGCATCAAGAGAAAGAAATCCTTTGTCACGCGGCGAGCGAACGAGCGCTATGACCGGCGCGGCATGGGATTTAAAGACATGGATCTGGCGAAATGGAGAGTCTGGCGAGTTCTGAGCGGCGCGGACCTGGAACCAGACGCTTACGCCTCCAGCCGTATCGCCAACGAGGAGAGAACGGTCTCCCAGCAACCACCCTAGCGCGCTAATGCCAGCGTTGTCAGCTTGGGTGGCGGTAAACGTGTTGATTAATATCGGCTTGTCCGGTTCATCGACCTGCCAATGCTGAATATTGCCGGTTGTGGTTCCGGCAAGGAGATTCGCTTGATATTTGTCAAGGGCGAGAGAGGTTACCTCAGCCTTGAGTGTCGCAGAGAGGTCTGCGCGATATTCCTCGGCGCTGCCTTCACCGAGGAGCGAAGTCGTTTCGCGTCGAGCGTAGAATAGCAGCGTACGGGGGTCGAGGAGCGCCGCCGCGCTTGCCTTCCCTTCTTCCATTGCGTAGACGAGCTTGGTGATAGAACGGCCCGCGGGATCGATCTGGATAGGTTTCCCCTCCTTAATGGTAGGAACAACGATCCGTTTCCCATTCTCGAATCTCGTGCCAAAGATAATGGTCAAGGGGATGATCGTTCCCGCGGAAGAGCCGACAGCTACGACATGATGGAGATTGTCGTCAAACGCAGCGGTGGCCGAATGTCCTTCCAGCCCTTTAAGTTGGTAACGTTGCAGGACACGGTTGTCCTCTAAGGAAAGCAGAGTAAGCGTTCCGGATGTTGTTACGAGATACGCAATCGACTGATACTCATCAACTCCTGCGGCAAGAGGGGTTCCCAGATTGGTTGCCGTTTCAGCTGCGGCGTCAGTCGATGAAGTTGGCGAAGCTACTGTGTTAGCCTGTTTGAGATTGATAGTCGGGAGCTGTTCCGTTACTGGATCGTGCCACAGCGGCAGCGACTCGGCCACAATGACGAAGAGGATGGCCAAGACACTCAGGATGATCGCCACTCCGCCGGTTGTAATCACAACATTCGCGGTTTTGTCGGCTATTTTTTTCCACTGCGTGCGAGCTTTGCCTTGCGCTTCATAGAGACGACCTTGGGCTAAACGACCTTGAGCTTTCTCGGGCGCGATGGTTTTCGGTTTTTCAGTTTCTTGGAGTTCTGGCATGGGCAGCTCTCAGATTTTCGCTGCAAGTCTATTGAATCTGTTGGGTCTGGTGAGTCTATTGAGTCTGCAGGACCTGGTGGACCCTCTGAACCCAATAGACTCTATGAACTCAATGGACTGCCGTCTACTGCACCTTAGCGATCTCTTCCGTGGCGATAGCTGCAGTAATGGGATAGTAGCCGTCCTTCAGCACCACTTCTTGTCCCTCTTTACTGAAGATGTACTTCACGAATTCTCTGACGAGTGGGTCGGTTGGCTTGCCAGGCTCGCGATTAATGTACACAAACAGGAAACGGCTCAGCGGATACTTGCCGGACACGACGTTCTCGTAATTCGCCGGATGGTATGCGTCGCCTTCTTTCGCTGCGAGCGGCACCGCGCGTACACCAGAGGTCGTATAACCAATACCGCTGTACCCAGCCGCATTGCGGTCTTCACTGACGCCTTGCACCACGGACGCGGAACCGGGTTGCTCTTTCACGGTGTCTTTATAATCGCCATTACATAAAGCGTGTTCCTTAAAAAAACCGTAGGTGCCGGAAGCGGAATTACGGCCATAGAGACTGATTGGCGATCCCGCCCACGCGCCATCCGCTCCTACTTGCCCCCAAGTTGTAGCGTTTGCTCCTTTGCAGCGCTGCGTTTTGGAAAAGATATTATCGACTTGCGTCAGCGTCAGGCCTTTGATCGGATTATCTTTGTGCACGAAGACTGCCAAGGAGTCGAGTGAGGTGCGGACTGGTGTAGGTTTGTAGCCATACTTTGCTTCAAATGCATCAACCTCGGAGCCTTTCATTGGGCGTGACATAGGACCAAGCTGCGCCGTCCCTTCGATAAGAGCAGGAGGCGCCGTGCTGGACCCTTTTCCTTCAATCTGAATATTGACGTTAGGATAGAATTTTTTGAAACCCTCAGCCCAGAAAGTCATCAGGTTATTCAGGGTGTCTGAACCAATACTGCTCAAATTCCCAGAGATGCCGCTGACAGGCTGGTAGGCAGGTATTGCCGGGTCGACTTTTACCTGTTGAGCTGCCGTAGGATGCGCCCAGGCAACCAAACCGGCAAGAGTGATTGTCGTGGCTACGTTGCGACAAAAATCTCTTCCTTTCATACATTTCTCCTCTATTTCTTTTATTTTCCCTTAGGCTAATAACCCACAAATGTTACAGGGATGTTACAGGGGAATGACTGGAGAATGATCAGGTTGATAAAAGGGGCGAGAGGAAACCCGCCCCAAGGTGGCTAGAATTTCATCTGTGCATCGAGCTGGAGACGATTCAGTGTTGCGTTCGACTGCTCACTTGGTCTGTCGATCCACGACACGAAGTGATTCTTTGCCGTGAGGGTTAAATTCGGCAGCAACTGGTAATTCAGCGCCAGGAAAGGTCCTTGGCGGTTGGTTCCACCCGAACCAAAGTCACTATAACTAAACATTGAGAGGACCGAGTCGGTTTCAGTTCTTGCCCAGATAGCCGCGATGGAAAAGTCTCCAGGGTCCTTCGTTTTCCCGAGACCAACGCCAGCCCAAACCGCTGTGTCGTCGTTGCTGTACGCATCGGTATTCAGGGCATAATCAACGAAAAAGCTGAGAGGCCATCGGGAATAACCAGTGTCGACGTCAAGCTGCGACCCTACCGTGAAAATGTTAAACCCGCCGGCAAAATCCACGATCGGGTTGGCCGAATTGGGACTGATAGAGCGTCCGCCCACGATTGTCCCATCTTTCAACACAACATTATTAGTGACGGCTAGATCACCGTTATTGTTCCGTTCTTTAGCAATTAGGCTTCGGTGGGAAAAGTAATAATCGCCAATCCCCAACGTCAATCCTACTCCCTTGAACACTTGGAATGTCCCGACCATTTGACCGCCCCAGGTCATTGCTTCCGCGGCACGGCTGGATTCTTTGAGAAACCACTGGATCGCATTCAACTCAAATTTACGTAACACTCCTTCGGCTGCCGAATAGAGCGTCAATGTTTGGGCGGTGCCGTCAGGCGTCAGGTCGCCGTCAAAGATCATTTCTGAGCCCATACCTGCCTCTGGCGACCACACGGTGTTTTTCATTTTGCCAGCATAGATGCTCAGACCATTCCATTCTCCTAGGCCGAAAGTCGCGCCGGGAGTGATCTTAATATACGCCCGATCGAGGTTAAATGATTTTTTGTTGAAGGCGTCGCCAAGGGTTTGGTTTGTGGAAATTGGGTCGTTGACACTGCCAGTAGCGAGGCGGAGTTCAGCTTCGAGTTCGTCGCTGATCTTGGCCTTCATCCCAAGACGAAAGCGAACGCGCTCGCGTGTGCGCGCATTCACATCATCTTGATAAAAACCTTCGGTACGCCAACGGATGTCACCAGAGAATGACAGGCGCTTCAACCAATCAAAGCTTTTGTCGTCTTTAACTGCTTTCACCGGATCACGCCGGAAGGCTTCGACTCCGGCTTCCCGCGCTTCGTTCTCAACTTTTGCTCTCTGTCGCAATTCGTCAGCTTTGGTGCTGCTAATCTTTCCGTCGGCTTCGAGAATCTCGATAAGCTCCTCGGCGACACTCTTTCTCTGCGCGTAGGCCGGAGCTGCCCAGAACGAACCTAGTACAAGTCCTCCCGCACAGACTAGTGGAATGACGGTTTTCATGAGTTGCATGCGTACGGTTCTCCTTCCTTCTTCCTTCGCAAATCGTGGATTTGGTACTTTTCGCCTGCTCCTGCTTGTCATGTTGACATCAAGACGCACCACCCCCTTCCCGTAAACTACAAGAGATCCACATTAGTAAGGCTGTGTTACAAAATCGTGACGGAAGAGTTATTTATCCGTGACAAGTCAGATTTCGTCTTATGCCTATAATACCACGGCCGGAAAAGCCAACGGAACTTTCACACAGGGCTACTCCAGGCAGGGTCGCCACTTTCGCTAAGCAGTGAATTGATCAGCATGCAGAGTTCAGTGACGGAAAAAGGTTTTCCTAGACAATGAACCACCCCATTGAGGAGTAATTCATTCTGTAATTTGGGCGAACTTAACGCACTCAGCACGATGACTGGAATCGTGGTGACTTGCTTACGCGGATGTCGGCGGACAGCGTCCAGCACCTGCCACCCACTCTGTAAGGGAAGGAGCAGGTCAAGAGTAATTAGATGAGGGCAAAAATCATCGATCAGGCGAACTGCCTCAGGCCCATCGTATGCTGGGGCGACCTGATAGCCGGCTTGCTGCAGGTTATAGGAAATCAAGTTTGAGATGCTGAGTTCGTCTTCCACGATTAGGATACGCTTCACGCGATGGCCCTCCTCTACAAACCATGTTCGCCTTTCTCTTTTTCATAAGGATGACAGGAAAGTGAAAAATTGGTGAATTGACATCGTTTATTCGATCCCAAACGGGCGCACTCCGTTTTTTAGCGCGGGATCGAACAAGGACTCGTTCGTTGCAACAAGTACGAAAAGAAGGAGGGCCCTGGTGGGGTATGTAACCATGGGAGAGCGACCATGCTCCCACCAGGGAGGGAGAGGGGGGTGAGGACGTGCAGAGGGTAAAGGAAGAATATGAAACTAGTATGAAATGCCAGTGACAAATTGATGACACAACAGGGGAAGCAAGGGCGGATTCTCTAAAGAAATCATCACGCAGCGTTCCGTCCTTGAGCAATCAATTCGTAGAGACGTTCTTGTGAACGCAGGGGCGGCGTCCCGTCGGTCTGAATCCGCTGAGAGCGTCCATCCGGTAACAATTGGCACGCCTTCACTGTATCTGCGAGTTGGATATCAAGCACTTCCTGGAGTTGTGCTTGCAACCAGGGGTCGAGAACCGGGAAGGCGATTTCCACACGGCGGTCAAGATTACGCGGCATCCAGTCCGCCGACGCCAGGAAATACTCAGGGTCACCGTTATTCGAAAAATAGAAAATCCGCGCGTGCTCTAAAAAACGATCGATAATGGAAATAACGCGAATATGTTCCGAGAGCCCCGGGGCGCCTGGTCGGAGACAGCAAATGCCCCGGACGATGAGGTCAATCTGCACGCCTGCCTGACTGGCGGCGTACAGTTCTTCAATAAGCACTTGATCCACAAGATTATTGATTTTGATGATGAAACGCGCGGGCCGACCGGCTTGCGCATGAGCGGCTTCGCGACGAATACGCATGATGAGTGCGTTGCGCATGTCCGTTGGCGAGACAATAAGATGGCGGAATTGCTCCGGTCGTGTATATCCAGTCAAGAGGTTAAAGAGTTCCGTCAGATCTTCGCCAAACGATTCGCGGCACGTGAATAACCCTAGATCACAATAAATGTTGCTTGTCCGCGTGTTGTAATTCCCCGTGGAAAGATGACAATAGCGACGAATGCCGTCGGCTTCCTGCCGCACCACAAGACAGGCTTTGCAATGCGTTTTGTAGCCGACGAGGCCATAGACCACGTGCGCGCCCACTTCTTCCAACGCCCGCGCCCAGGAAATGTTGGCTTCCTCGTCAAAGCGTGCGCGTAGTTCGACCAGCACAGCGACTTCTTTTCCCATCTCTGCGGCGCGAGTGAGCGCCTGAGCGATAGGAGAGGTGGGGCTTACGCGATAGAGCGTCATTTTGATCGCCAGGACTTTGGGGTCTTCCGCCGCGGCTTCCACAAAATGCGTCACCGCTCGAAAGGTTTGATAAGGATGATGCACGAGAATGTCGCTGCCGCGGATTGCGCTCCACACATCAGCGGCGCTCTCAAATGACGGTACAAGGAGGGGAGTCAAGGGTCGGTCTTTTAACTTTGGGAGGTCAACCGCGGAATAGAGCTGAAACAAGTCGGCAAACGCGGTAAACCCTTCACCGGTGTAGAGATCCGCTGGCGTGAGGGCCAGTTCATCAACTAACATTGCTAATACGTTTGCCGGTAAATCAGGATCGTATTGCAGGCGGACCGCCATTCCCATGCGTCGCTCCCGCACCCCCTGTTCAATAATCGTTAGCAAATCACTATTCCGGTCAAGCGGCGTTTCCGTGTCAAGGGACATTTCCGCATCACGCGTGATGCGCACGGCGTGACACGACAAAATCTCATAGCCATGATAAAGCCGCGTGAGGTGCAAGCGAATCACGTCTTCTAAAAGCATAAAGACAAATTCGCCCGCAGGCGCCGGGAGTGCAATAAATCTAGGCACAACTTGAGCGGGAATATGCACAACGGACAGAGCGGTCTCAGGCAGTCGGGACGGTGCTGTCGAACTCAGCGACACCATCAAACAGAGCGAGCGATTCGCGAGATGTGGAAACGGATGCCCTGGGTCGATCGCCAGCGGCGTGAGGACGGGGAACAACGTACGGCGAAAATAGTTTTCGAGAAAACGGGCTTGTTCTTCGTTGATCTCAGAGGGGCGCACCACGCGCATCCCTTCTGCCGCCAGTCGAGGTTGGATATCATCTAGAAAACAGTCATGCTGTTGCTCTGCTAGTTGATGAACCCGCTCAGAAATCGCTACTAAAGTTTCTTCCGGCGTCAACCCATCAGGCCCTGGTTCTTGAGAGCCCGCCTCGATGCGTCGCTTTAGCCCAGCAACACGCACCATAAAAAATTCGTCGAGGTTCGTACTAAAAATCGACAGGAACTTGACGCGTTCGAGTAAGGGGACACTCTGATCAAGCGCTTCTTCCAGGACTCGTTTGTTGAACTCAAGCCAGGAAAGTTCACGATTGAGAAAAGCTGTTTCTTCCACGCTCCGCGCCCCCATAATAAACTTCGTGCAACAGGAGTCCATGTCGAACGCCGTCTTTGCAGACCACTAGCACTCCATAGCCGCCCAAAGCCATCACTTCTTCCAGAACTATCGTACCAGCAAGGATGATATCCGCTCTTTCCATCTTCAAGCCAGATAGACGCCGCCGCTCTTGGATGGAAGAGGCCTCTAATTGCTCGCGCAGTCGCGTAATATCCGACCGCCATAACTGGAAGCCCTGTCGCGACGGTCGCGGCCCATCGAGAGTGGCAATCTGCATAGAGGCAAGCGTACGGACCGTCCCTCCAATTCCGACTATGGTTTTTCCTTCCCGCGTGGCAGGCAATAGGGCGCGAACCCGATTCTGCACCTCTTCACGCAAAGCAAGCACTTCTCGCTTCGTGGGCGGATCGTTTTTGAAAAAACGCTTTGTCGTACGTATCGCGCCGAGCGGCACACTGGCGGTGCGGTGCACGCCACCCGCCCGGATCAGAGAGACTTGCAGACTACCTCCCCCGAGGTCAACTACTACGCCGTCGCGAAACGCGAGGCGCTCAAGCGCCGCCAACGCTCCCAGGCGCGCTTCATCTTCACCGCTCAGTACACGGATGGAAATTCCTGCTTCTCGTTTCAGTCTGCGGAGAAACTCGTTTCGATTGGTCGCGTCGCGGACCGCGGCGGTTGCGACCGCGACTGTGCGTATCGACTCTGTAGTCGGGTCTGCCTGCCGAACTTCTTGTAAAAAGGAGGAGATCACTTTCACCGTGTTATTCACGGCGGTTTCCGAAAGTTCGCCTACACACCCGCTACCTAAACGCGTCTGGGCGCGTTCTTGGCGCAGCACCGTGAATCCGTTTTCGGGAGTGAGTTCGACTAATAAACAGCGAACAGCATTTGAGCCGATATCGATGAGGGTGAGTAGCTCTGAGGTGGGCATTGCCAACGCTGTCCTCCTGCTCCACCACTATACCACCCTTCACCACTCTGGTTCCTCTGTCGATTTAGGTGTGTACAGTTCGAATTGATTAAGCGCGCAGGACACATCCGCCGCCGATGCATGAAAGCGTCGCATCAATCGACGAGCGTCTATCAAATCACAGGGGTGCCGTAAGAGATGGAATAAAACCTGTTCCGCGGGATCTCTTGAATCTTTTGGGTTTTCCCCTTGGTTCTCGTGCTGTTGCAGATCGGTCAACGGACACCTCCTCAGTAATCATTGATATAGAAAATTGTATGTAGCCGACTGTGAACAACCTAGGGAATAGAACTCATAACAGACCTTAGTCGTCTTTTATCTCATATTGTAGTGCGGTCACTATCCTGCTCCGGAGATATGACAAGAATGTGACAAGAAAATGACAAAAATGTGAAACTCATTGCCCCTTCGTGTCATCAAATTTTTACATGCTTGTCACTGGAGTGTAGGACACGCTGCGTATTATACAAAGAGAGAGCATCATGAAAGGAATAACGGTACTTATGTCCACGAACGATTTAACGCCTTTGCCTCTTCTTATCCCTCTTTCCTGGTGGCGTCGACTACAGCAGGTATCACAAGCATGCGCCATGTCTCCCGGTGAGTTCGTCAAAGAGATCATCGAAGCAGAAATCGTCAGACGAGAACTGCTCATGGAACATGAAAACGATTCGACACTGAGCTGGCTAGGAAATGTCAACACTCCCAGCACGGCTCAACTGCAATAAATAATACTATTTTTTTGTCCGCAAAAAGTAAGGAGGCCTTAGATGCGCATGTCACAATCCGAACAACACCGTAACTCCGACCCTCGCGGAAAGGCGAATCAGGACGGAATTATCGTCTGGGACCAAAAAGGGG
>JBFWZL010000068.1:0-17229 GCA_050185455.1 Binatia bacterium
GCGGATCATTGGATGGACCTGGCCCAACGGTGGTTGGAGGGATGGTTTTCGTAAATTCCGGCTACGGATTCTGGGGCGGCATGCCTGGGAACGTGTTGCTTGGGTTCTCAGTGGATGGGAAGTAGAAAAGTCGTCAGGTCTTAAAGTCGATTTTATTTTGATGGCCTAATGATAACTTAACGACTTGACGACTTGGTTTTGAGAAATGGTGCGATCAACCAGCACAGCGCGGTGAAACCGGCGCTGATGAAAATGAGCGGTGTAAGTCCGGCGTGGTCATACAGCCAGCCGCCAAGAAAAGTCGAACCAGTTCTTCCGACATTCAGGCATGACATTAAGAGTGCGAACACTGTACCTTCGGCGCGTACCGGGCACGAGCGTGCGGCGAGGTCCAGGACCGCGAGATGAGTGATCTGCGACAACATGCCGAAGACGAAAAAGATGACTACCGCGGATTGAGGACCAGTAAGGCAGATGAAACTCAAAGTAGACATAACGCCGAGAGCGACGGAGACAATGAGAAGCCTATGGAGGTTAAACGTTCGGCAGTAGGCGAAGAAGACGAGCGCACCAACGACGCCCGCGGCATTACTGATTGCTCCTAACGCGCCAATGAATATTTTGGAAAATCCTAAGACGTCGGTTTGGTAATAGAGCAACGGTGTTCCGAGTGATGGACTAAAATTCCAAAAGAAGAGAAATCCCGCCACGATCCAGAGTGTTCGTGACCGTCCCGCCTGCCTCAGCGCTACGCGAGTGTCGTGCAGACTGTGGCGATTCAGTTTGCTCTTAGGCTCTTGTACAAGAGCAAGAGAAGCGAAAAACGTGACCAGCGGAAACCCGGCTGACAATAGGAATACTGTCTGTGGCGTTGCATGCGTGGATAAGTATCCACCAACGAACTGCGCTACGGTGAAGGCCAGACTGATTGCCGCCCATTGGATCGCCTGGAAACTGCCGGTGAGTTCCAAGGGCCGTCCTACTTCCACCATCAAAGCGTCAACCATGACGTCGCAGAAAGCGAGCGTTGCGGCGCACAGAGTCAGCAGCATAAGGACTGTGCTGTACTGCGACGGAAGCATTGTCAGCGCGAACCAACTGCCTGTTCCCAAAGCGCTCATGAGCAGGAGGTAACTCTTCCGCTGATATCCAGCCAACGGGAAGAAATCAGAGATCAGGCCGTAGAGTGGTTTGATTGTCCACCCCAGGCCGATGACGCCGAAGAAAAAGCCGGTGTGCGTGGCGGAGAGATGTAACTGCTCTTTGAGAAGATATTGTACTGGCTGGTTGGCGAGCCCTGAGGTGAGGTCTATGGAGCCTTGGACGAAGTAGGTAAGCGCGAAAAAGAGTGAGTAGCGTTTAACGTCTTTTTGCCACAGAGCGCTTCTCCCTCCATCCATGTCAGTGCGGTTGTCTCTTGTTGGCCAGACGAGTCAGGATTTCTTGAGTGAGTCGTTCGGTGTTATCGGCTTTCATGAACAAGCGTTGCCAAATTGCATCTTGATGGACTGCTTGCTGCCGCATTTACCGCAGGGTGAGCCCAAAACCGACCGTAACCACCAACACGTTAAAGCTGAGCATGAGAAAAGTCGACAAAGAGAAGTACGTTTCCATACGTTTACCCCACTGCAGGGCGAATTCTCATTCACCCTGTCTTCCAGCTCGGGTAGGCCGTCTACACTGATGCACTCGGTCGCGTTTTCATGGCGGCGTACCAACGACTGACATTCGTCCACGTTGGATCAAGAGCAAACTGACCATGGTGCGCCGTCTCTAAACCAATGAAGAGCATGATATCGGCAATCGAGAATTGGCCCGCTAACCACTCACGCCCGGCTAAGCCATCATTGACCAACGCGAGTCTAGCGACCAGGGTCTTACGCGCATGGTCGGAAACCTCGCCTTTGTTGAGCACCATGCGTGAGGCGGGGAGATACACGCCAATCTCGCAGCGCCGCTCCCACATGCGCACGAGCGCGCGCGTGACAGCATCGGCGCCTATGAGCGGTGGGGTTGGATGTAATTCTTCGAGATATTCCATGATCGCGAGAGTTTCGGCGATCACTGTGCCGTCATCTAGCTCTAAAATGGGCACACCGGCAAAAGGGTTTTTCTGTAAAAAGTCCGGCGTCCGTTGCTCGCCGGCGCGCAGGTTTAATTCCTTGGTGGGAATGGTGAGGCCCTTCTCCGCCAAATAGATCCGGACTTTTCGTGGATTGGGCGCCCGGGTGGTGTCTAAGTAGAGCAGCATAATCTCCCCTTAGCGACTGTGAGATGTCTTCTTGTATAGCCCGACCCGACAGAGAAAGCAAAAGGCAAAATGAAAAGATGACAGGTTTGATTTTTGCCCTTGCACTTTAACTTTTGACTTGCTGCATGCCGGTTGACACAAGGATGTGGCTGTCTAGAATGCCCGAACGTGTAGCTTTTGCGGGTGCGTTTATGGAGGTATTGATTACCTGTCCCTCACAACGAGATCGGAACGCGGTCGCGAACCTTTCGAGCTACAATTTTCATTTTCTTGATGCGAAACTGAATCCGCGCACTCCTTCCCCGGAACTTGATTTACTGGAATACATTGACCGCTGCCGCGACTACATCCGTACGCACCATATTGATGCGATTTTCTACTCCCGCGACGTTGCTGATCTTGTCGCCGCCGCTCTGTGCGCTGAATTTGGTTTCCCTGGCCCTAGCGTTGAGGCGGTGTTTCAGTGCATTCACAAGTATTACGCACGGAAAAGTGAGCCATCGCCAATTCGTTGTGAGTATATTGACCTTCAGGACGAGCATCCGCAAATCACCGCCTATCCTTGTTACCTGAAACCTCCTTGGTTGAACCTGGGCATCCTGGGGTTCAAACTCGAATCTCCGCGAGATCTGCAACATGCGCTGACGATTGCGCGTCGGGACTATGGCGCCTGGTCGCCGCTCTATTATCCGTTTTTTCGTCGTTACCTTGATCTGCAAAAGTACCCATTAGCGACACGCGACATCATGTTGGTCGAGGAGTTTGTTGATGGTCCGCAAGTGACGGTCGAAGGCTGGGTGTATCAACGGAAGCCCTATATCTGGGCGATTACTGACACGAATACGTATCCAGGAACGCGTGTGATCGATAATTTCTCTTTGCCCTCGCGACACCCGATGCGCCTCCAGCAATTGCTTACTCAACGCGCGAAGGAAGCGATCCACAACGTCGGCTTGGATAATGGCTTCTTCAACATCGAGTTCTGGTGTCATGAGAATGCTGTGACGTTGACCGAGATCAATGGACGCGCGGCGACTTGTTTTTATAATCTTTATCGTCATTGTTTGGATGCATGTATCTATGAAGCCGGGGTGCAGTTGGCTTGTGGAAGAAATCCTTCGGTCCACATTGGCGTTGCGAACAGAGCCGGCGGCCAGTTCAACTTTATTACGTTCGCGGAGGATCGAGCCGACCGATTGCTCGATTTTACGCGAGCACGAACGATTCCTGGACTCACGCTCTATTTTTCTGAGACTGATCAGGTCAAGCAAATGAGCGAGTTCGGCATCGTGCTTGCTCAGCTCGACCTTTTTGGCTCTAGCTACGAAGAAATTCACGCGGAAGCCGAGCGGCTGCGGCGCTTGTTGTTACGGCAGCCGAAGAAATCACCATGGTAAGGAAAGTTCCGAGTGCTGGGTATCGAGTTCCGAGTGAGGAGAGGGGGACTCGGCACTCAGTCCTCAGCACTTTTTACTAAATTATGTGTCGTTTTGTCGCCTATCTCGGTCAATCGACTACCTTAGAGCATGTGATTAGCAAACCCGATCACTCACTGATCGTGCAAAGCTATAAACCGATGGAGATGACTTCAGGAACAGTGAACGCCGATGGGTTCGGAGTGGGGTGGTACAATCGAGCCGTTGATCCGACGCCTTGCGTGTATACGAACCTCTCTCCCATCTGGAGTGATAGAAACCTGCCGAGTCTGAGCCGCCACGTAGCGTCGGAATGTATTTTCGCCAACGTACGCAGCGCAACGCCGGGCATTGCGGTCGATCAAAGCAATTGCCAGCCGTTCGCCTACAAACAATTCATGTGCATGCATAACGGGTATATCGAGAATTTTCGCTTTACTCTGATGCGCCAGATCCGTGAAACGCTCAGAGATGAGTATTACACCGCCATCGGCGGCTCGACCGATTCCGAGCACCTCTTCGCTCTTTTCTTGAATTATCTGCACGGACAGCCTGTGACAGTAGCGACGGTCGTCGACGCCTTGCACGAGACGATTAATCAGCTGGTGACCTGGGCGGACGAACTTGATATTCGTGTGGCGCTCAATCTTGCCGTAACCGACGGCGCCTGTGTGGTCGCTTCACGGTTCTCAAACAAAGGCGTCGCCCCGTCCTTGTACTCTTTAACGGATGCCGGTAGCTTTTCGCGAGCTGGAGTCATCGCATCAGAACGGCTGTGGGCTGGAGAGGGTTGGCTCGTGATACCAGAAGCCTCCATTATTGGGTTCGATACGTCTCTTGTTATGCAACGGTATGGTCTGGAGCGGGGAGCGCGCGCGTGAATCTTGCCAATGAGCTTCGCGCCGCGTTGGAAGAAGCGCGAGCGTACACTCTCTCTTTGTTTCGAGATGTTGACGACGGTGATTTTAGTTGCCAGGCGCATCCGGATTTCAGCCCCCTCGGTTGGCACCTAGGACATATTGGCGTGACCGAATCATTTTGGATTCTTCAACAGTGTAAGCAGGAGCCGACGTTGTCTGCGGCCTACGATCGTTTTTTTACACCGACGGATAATCCCAAACCCCAGCGCATTCATCTGCCTTCCCGCGCAGAGATTCTCTCTTATCTTGAGACTGTTCGTGGTCAGGTCGTATCGTTTCTTGATCACGTTGACTTTGATGCTGTCCATCCTTTGCTGTGCGAGGGCGGTATCTTCCACATGCTGATCCAACATGAAGAGCAGCATACTGAGACTGTCTTGCTCATTAAACAATTCTTGGCGACGGACAAATATGGGAGAGCGGCGCCAGTCCCCTTTCCGTCCAACGGTAACGCATCCGATACACAGACAGGCGTCCTGAAACCTTGCTCCTCAAGAGAGAAAAGAAAAAGCACCCAAGCCTCACATGAGATGGTATTCGTTCCTGGCGGCGATTTTTTCATGGGCAGCGACGACCGAGCCAAAACGCTTGACAATGAACGGCCACAACATGAGAAATGGGTCGCAGCCTTTGCCGTTGACCGTTGGCCTGTCACTAATGCGGAGTATGAGCGATTTGTGGAAACCGGCGGCTATCGCAATCGCTCGCTATGGAGTGAAGAAGGATGGCGATGGCGCGAACACTCCGCCGTGGAACAGCCGCTGCACTGGCGGCGGACGGCAAACGGTTGGTGTGAGATCAAGATTGACGGGGCGCATTTGCTTATGCCGGAACATCCAGTGCGATGTGTGAGCTGGTATGAAGCTGAGGCGTACGCGCGTTGCGTCGGCAAACGCTTACCCACGGAAGCGGAATGGGAAAAAGCCGCTAGCCTGAATATATTGGAAAGGCGGGGGGTAGTGTGGGAATGGACCTCGACGTGGTTTACTCCCTACCCTGGATTCGTCGCTCACCCTTACGAAGGGTACTCCGTTCCCTATTTTGACGACCGCCATCGGGTCCTACGCGGCGGATCGCAGGCGACTCGTCCGCATGTGAAGCGCATAACTTTTCGCAACTGGTATTATCCCTGGATGAGGGAGATTTTTGCCGGTTTCCGTTGCGCCGAGGACGCCTGACACATCTTCATATTCATGATTGTTGCCTATGAATACTCAAACTGAGCCTGTTTCCCGCTTCCGTATCACCACGCCGGCTGAGATCCGCTCTCGGTTCCGTGACGATGTTGTAGCCGGACTTCGTCAGAACCCTAAAACGATCCCACCGAAATATTTTTATGACCAGCAAGGCTCTCTTTTATTTGAAGAGATTTGTCAGCAACCTGAGTACTATTTGACGCGCACGGAGGCGACTATTCTCGCGCGTCGCGCTCCCGAGATTATCGCCGCCGTGGGCGACTGCACGATTGTCGAACTTGGCAGCGGGAGTTCCGTAAAAACCCGTTTACTGCTGGATGAGTGTCAACACCGTCATTATCAGACTCGCTATATCCCCATTGATATTAGCGCTTCGATGCTCGAAAAGACGGCCCAAAACCTGACCGATCAGTATCCCAGGCTGCAGGTGGAAGCGTTAGCGGCGGAATATCTCACTGGGCTAAACGCCCTGCCAACGGCGTCCCGTCGCTTGGTGCTTTTCTTGGGCAGCAATCTCGGGAATTTCTCCCCTGCTGAGCAAAATCAGTTGTTTACCGCTCTGGCGCGGGCTCTACAGACCGGAGATTTTTTGTTGATGGGATTGGATCTCCGTAAATCCGCTAGCATTCTCGAACCTGCCTACAATGACGCCGCCGGTGTCACCGCCGCCTTCAATCTGAATTTACTCCGCCGCATAAATCGGGAACTACGGGCCAGTTTTGATCTCTCTCTCTTCTCTCATGTTGCTTTCTATAACTCCGTCCAGCACCAGATTGAGATGCATCTTCGTAGCGCATGCGCCCAACACGTGGTGATTCGCGATCTCGATCTACAAGTGTCGTTTCGCGCCGGGGAAACGATCCATACTGAAATTTCGCGGAAATTTGACCTTGAAGAAATGATCACCCAACTTACGCCGTTCGGGTTGCAGCATCAGGAGTGTTGGACAGATGAACGCTCGTGGTTTGCCGTTTGTCTTTTTCAATTCACGAAACGTCCATTGACTACGGTGTGAATGGCTGAACCTGCGCGAAAACGGAAGTTGTTGCTTGTTTCCATCGGCGGCACCATCAGCCTGGAGAAGGATCCGCATACGGGAAGGAGTGTGCCGCGCCTCTCGGCCGTTGAACTGATAGAACAAACTTCATTGGCGGATTCTTGCGAGGTCCGCTGTATCGACGCCCCTGTGTCGCTGAGGACGATCCGCCGGCCTGCCGATCTCCTTGCCACAGTGAGCTTTTTGCAACGGCACCTCCAAGAAGACATAGCCGGGGTAGTCGTCACCCACGGGACGGATACGCTTGAAGAAGTCGCGTACTTTTTTGATGAGATTTTTGCTTCACGCGTTCCCCTTGTGTTCACCGGTGCGATGCGCCCAGGCTGGACGTTGGACTATGATGGTATTCGCAACTTGGAGAACGCGATGCGTATCGCAGCCGTCGCGACCGCGGAGTACGGGGTTCTCGTAACAATGCATGATGAGATCTTCGAAGCCTGGAGTGTGTATAAGGCCGACACGACGGCGCTCGATGGGTTCACGGCGCGCCGCGGCGCGGCTACTGGTCACATAATTAACCAGACCATTGAGCTGCCGTGGCGATCTGCTCCTCGTTCGCGTTTCGGCATTTTGCCTCAGACGTTACCGACGTCTGTCCCAATCCTTACGATGGGTATTGGGGATGATGGGGCAGTGCTCGACAGAATCGCTGCGGGCTCCATCCAAGGACTCGTGATTGCTGGGATGGGGGCAGGGAGTATCCCATCTAGCGCTCAGGAAAAAGTGTTGACCTTGACGCAACAGGGAATTCCTATTGTCCTTTGTTCCAGCGCTTCCAGCGGACCAACGGCAGCGGAGCAGTATTATCCTGGAGACTACGATGAACTCCGCGCCGCCGGTATTGTCATTGAAAATCAACTGAACGCGCGGAAAGCACGGATGCGATTGCTCCTGAGTATCGGGTTGGGGACACTGTACTTACCGTTTGGGTTTTAGCTTGGTTGATGAAAAACTGATTTCTGCGCTTTCTTATCCGCCCACAACGAAGCAGAGTCAGAGGGCGTGCAGTTATGCACAATTTTACTATAGATACGGCACTACGCAGGACGGGTCACTAGAGAATGTGAAAGAGCTAGGGACAAGAAGCTTAACAAAGCCGTGTCCCCTTGATCAAACTGCATCTCCAGGATTAATGCGTAACGGTCATGGCAGAACTCCCACAAAAGAAAACTCTCACTATCTTTCTCGCTTCACCTGGAGACTTGCAAGAGGAGCGGAGACGTGCCCGTGAAGTCGTCGACGAACTCAATAGTTCGCTTGGTCGGCCTCTAGACATCTTTGTTGACTTGCTTGGTTGGGAAGATACGCGTCCTGGTTATGGCCGTCCGCAAGGACAAATCAATCGTGATTTAGACAAGTGTTAGCTGTTTATCGGGGTGCTGTGGAAACGATGGGATACTCCTCCTGGAGAAACCTATTCATCGGGATTTGAAGAAGAATATAAAAGGACCCTTGCTCGCCGCAGTCAAACTGGAGAGTCGGAGATATGGCTTGCGTTTGAGAAGATAGACCAAGACCAGCTCCAAGATCCTGGAGAACAATTGAAGCGAGTAATAGCCTTTCGTCAGACCCAGGAAGCGTCTCGTACCGTGCTTTTCAAGGAGTTCCTCGACGGAGATAACTGGGAGAAACAGCTTCGTACCTGGCTTCAGAATTATATCGGAGAGTTGATTAAGAAGGAGCGAGAAGCACTGAGCCAACCCTCACCGAATGAAGTTATACCATCGCCAGCGGCTAGCGCCGAGCCACAAGAAACCTTCGAGAATATTCAGAGCAGCGAGTTGCCGACTCAACTGACTGAGGCCATATCAGAGTTACATCGTGGTGTAATGAATGGAGACTTGCAGAGTTACACTCAAACTCTGGAATCTCTTCCAAGGGCGTCCGTCACTCGTCTTTTTCTCACGCTGAAAGCAACAATCACGGCTCGCTTCAGCGCAGAAGCATTATCTGGCCATGAAATAAATTTACTGTATCGGGACAAAAACTCGATTGATCCGCTCCCAGCCGAGACTATTTTGTTCCTTCGCACAGTGTTAGTCGACCAGCATTCTCTTAAGACTGGTTGGTATTGGTTTCGTAACGTGAATGACGATGTCATGTTTAAAGGAGTCCTCCACGCGATTGAGCGGGAATTCACTCTTGATGAACAAGTCAACGCGTTGGCGCTGCTAGTTGATCTTGGCATTCCTCTTCCGGAGGACGATTCGCTTGCTCGTTTGCTAGAGACAACAGAAAAGTCCATCTTACGTCCGCTAGTGAGATGGATCGGTGCGGTTGGTGCGTCTCGACACCTCTCGGTTCTAGACGCTATTGAGCGACGGTCAAATGCGATGAGTGCGGCAGTATTTGATGCGAAAACGTTCATTACGGTGCGTGAAGAACCGGAACGGGCGCTCCAATTCATCATTAGATAGTGCGAATCCCTCTAAAAAACTCCTACAGTTGCTTGAATATAAAGCAGAAATTCTTTCGTCAAAGCTCTTATCTGTGGCGTTGAAGAGTCCTAACCAGGCAACAAGGCTTTTTGCTGCCCGTTTATTGGAGCAGCGAGGTCAAATCTCTACCGCACTTGCTCAGGATCTATGTACTGATCCTTTTGTTAAAGTTCGTGAGGTGGCCGTGCGGACGCTCATTGAAAAAAGACTAATAGCTTCTTCTGAGGAAATTCAGAAAATTTTTAAAGAGGCTCCTCCGTCACAAACAAGATCAAATCCGACTTGCTGCGGTGGCTTTCTGTTGTAACAAGCGAGAACGGGAAGAGCTGGCCTTTCTTTTGGACGAATATGTGTCACTTCCAAGTTACTACTATAATGTCGTCTGCTGGCTAGATCGGATCCTCTTTGCACCAGGTTTATTCGGAAATCGATTCCGAGCACGTCTTGAGCAAATGATATCTTCTACCGAACCATGACCTGAATGTTTGTTCTCTCGCTTCTTTGTTGGTGATATCCTTGCGACACAGATGGGAATGACTGGAAAGAGGAGATCTTAACTGAGAGCCTTTCCTTATTGGACACTATTATTTGGCTCTCAGGGCTTAACTGTCAATCTTCTTCTTGTTTCTCTTCCTCGTTTAGTCTGTAGCCTGTTCTACTACCCTTGACTACAAAACGGAGATTTTTCTCTGGTGGGACGACATTCTTGCTGAGAGCTGATAGCTAATAGCCGAAAGTCATTCTCAAAAAGGAGCGTTGCATGGAATATCGAGCGTTTGGACAAACAGGCATCCAGATTTCGGCGATCGGCGTCGGCTGCTGGGAAATTGGCGGCGGATACGGCAGCATCGAGGAAACCGAGTTCATTACCGCGGTGAATCGCGCGCTGGATCTGGGCATCAATTGCTTTGACACCGCACAAGCCTATGGCTTTGGCGCGTCGGAGAAATCGCTGGCGAAGGCGTTGGGCTCGCGTCGCAAAGAAGCGGTCATCACCACCAAGTTTGGCGTTGGCTACAAGGAAGCACCGAATTTTCGCGACAGCAGTCGTAAACGCATTATGGAATCGATAGACAGCAGTCTTGCCGCGCTCAACACTGATTATGTCGATGTCTATATGGTGCACTGGCCAGATGTGAATACTCCGTTCGAGGAAACCCTACGCGCGCTGGAAGATCTCGTGCAACAGGGCAAAGTGCGCGCGATAGGCGTCTCGAATTTTCGTCTGAGCCAAATTGAAACCAGCATGAAGACGCGGCGGGTCGATGTCGCGCAATACTGCTGGAATATGTTCGATCGACGTATGCAAAAAGACATCTTCCCCTACTGCCGCGAACGCGGCATTGGCGTTATGGCTTACGGGTCGTTGGCGTACGGCTTGTTGACCGGAGTGTTCTCCGAGGACACAAATTTTGAATCGGACGACTGGCGCGCGCGGCGCGGGCGTATGGGGGGAATTACTCTCTTTCAGCATCTCTTCGGGCCGAATTATTTTCCGAAAAACATTCGGGTCGTGGAAGAACTCAAAGGGATGGCCAAACGTTACGGGAAGAGCCTGCCGCAATTCGCCCTTCGTTGGACATTGTCAAATCCAGTGATTAGCACAGCATTGGTTGGTTGCCGCAATAGTGCGGAGGTGGACGATAACGTGGGCGCACTCGGTTGGTCTATCTCCGACGCCGACATGAAAGAGATCGACGCGATCTTCGCCCGGCAAGATGTTGATCCGGCGCCGGATATGTGGTTGGAAAAAGATTAAAAAGAATCTGTCAGCTGTTAGCCAAAAGAAAAAAGCGACAGGCTTGAGGCTGAAGACTGAAGAAGCTCTTGCTCTCAAGCCTACAGCCTGTTGCTCTCAGCTTTGCTGAATTGGTTGCCGACTGCGGGACGCTATAATCGACATCTGACCGCGCCATCAACCCAAACAATCTGCCCGGTGACGAACCCTGTCGAATCCGAGGCGAGGTACACTGCGGCGGCGGCAATATCTTCCGGTTGTGCTAACCGTTTCTGGGGAATATAGCGAGTGAGTTGCTGCTGGAGGACTTCGTTGGAAAGCATTCCCATGCCTTCCGTCCACCCTGCGCCAATCGCGTTAACCGTAATGCCTGTCCGCGCCCATTCGAGTGCGAGGGCGCGGGTTAGATTCAGCACCCCGGCTTGCGCCGCGCAGTAGGCGCTACCGTTGGTCATGCCGCGCTCCCCCAAGAGCGAGACAATATTGATAATTCGACCTTGACCTTGTGCAATCATCTGACCGGAAGCAGCTCGACATGCAAGGTATGGTCCGGTCAGGTTCACATCCAACACACGTTGCCATTCGCTCAATGACATATCCGCAACAGGTTTAGCGAAGGATAGATCGTGGGCATTGACGAGGATGTCCAGCCGTCCAAGTTCCCTGACCGTGCGTTGCACGAGTGCGTTGACATTGTCTTCATTACTGGCGTCGATCGTTTGCGCAAAGCTTTTGCGACCATGCGCCTGGATCTCACTGAGGCACATGCTGACCGCTCCTGTTTGTCGCTGGGAAGAAAGTACCGAGGCGATCGCGATATCCGCACCTGCTTCCGCTAACGCAAGGGCAGTAGCGCGACCGATATCCTGGGAAGCGCCGATCACCAGGGCGACTTTCCTCTGTAAAGTAAAGGCTTCAACGCTCATGTCTCTTCTTCCTCCAGAGGTATAACCGGCGCGAAGCCTGTTGGCGCTTCTCCACCCGCCAAACCTCCGCCTTCTAAAGCAATCATCTCACCATTCATATAGCTTGAAGCTTCTGAAGCTAGGAAGACACAAGCTGGACCGAGTTCTTCATCCTTTCCCACGCGGCCAACCGGGATAAATTTCCCACCCTGCCAGAACTGCATCATCATAGGATCATCGTGTGGGAAAATACCGGGTAGAATGAGATTGGCTTGAACGTTTTTGTCCGCGTAATTGAATGCCAGGGCGCGAGTGAAGTTGATCATGCCAGCCTTGGCAGTGGCGTACATGTAATTGTACTTCATGGGGCGGACACCAACGCCGGAGGTGACATTGATGATCTTGCCGCCGCCTTGACGCAGCATATGCGGCAGCACTGCGCGGCAACAGTAGAAGGCGCTGGTGATGTTGAGATCGATGCCGCCGCGCCACTGCTCGTCGGTAAGGGCTTCGACTGGTTTATTCCAGCCAGAGGAGGCGCCGCCAGCATTATTCACCAGGACATCGATGCGTCCGAACTCGGCAATAGTTGCGTCCACCATCGCCTTCACGGAGGTCGCATTTGTCACATCTGTCGAGATTGCCAAGCAACGGCGACCTTTCGTGCGCACTATGTCGGCGGTTGCGTTGATCTGCGCTTGGGTGCGCGCCGCCGCGACAATATCCGCTCCCGCCTCCGCCAGCGCCAGCGTCATTTCACGACCAAGGCCACGCCCGGCGCCGGTCATGATGATAACCTTGCCGTCGAGTCGAAACTTATCTAACACACGCATAAAAATACTTCCCCTATCCCCTTGTTCCTACGAACTCGGCCGTCGGCAATTGTATTGAGGATAGCAATATCTTCCGCCGTTTGTACAGGATGATAGAGGGGCAAAAGGTACATGCTGGCGCCGATAATGAGCTTCGAGGTGCGCGCCGCCATGGCGGAAGCAGTGACGAGTAGCGACGGGTACCCCCATCTTCCCTGAAGTGATGTTCGACTAGCCAGGTGGAGTCAAAGCCAATCTCTTCCACGACCACGACTTGTTCCAGCATTTTCCGGTAGAGTTCCCTATGTGTTTTATTGGAACCCGACGGCGCTTGCATGGAGAAAAGACCAAGTCCGAATTTCATGGCGTTTCTTCTCCTTGTTTCCGCCAAGCCTAGCCCTGCTGAAAAAAAGTGTCAAATAATGCCTCGCTCTCTGAAACGCTGACAACCTTTTGCGTCCGTTCATCGTTGTGTAAAAGAAAGAAGGTATGGTAAGAACTCGTTAGGGGGCAAGAACTACTATGATGGAAGAAGAAATTCGCGGTTTACTGCCAAAGGTTCATTTCACGCGGCGCGAGTTTGTCGTCACTGCCTTGGCCGCTGGGTTCGCGTTGGCCGTACGGCCGGTTTCCGCTCAAACTATGATTACAACCGATGCAAGCGGGCTAGAAGCCGGTGAGGTAAAAATCCCAACTGCGGATGGGCAAATGCCTGCGTATCGGGCGATGCCCGCCAGCGGTGGTCCTTTTCCTGTCGTTCTCGTCGTCCAAGAAATATTTGGCGTCCATGAACACATCAAAGACGTCTGCCGTCGGTTTGCCAAGCTGGGTTATTGCGCTGTGGCTCCGGAGCTCTATGCGCGGCAAGGCGATGCCTCGAAGATGACGGATATTCAGGAGATTGTCAGCTCGGTCGTTGCGAAAGTGCCTGATGCGCAAGTTATGAGTGATCTGGACGCGACGGTGGACTGGGCGGAGAAATCCGGAAAAGGCGACGTTAAGCGGCTTGGTATTACCGGCTTCTGTTGGGGTGGGCGCATCGTGTGGTTATATGCCGCGCATAGCGCGCGCTTGAAGGCCGGGGTAGCGTGGTATGGTCGTTTAGTGGGGCAGGCGAACGATCTGACGCCAAAATATCCACTTGACCTTGTATCCGACCTAAGGGCTCCTGTCCTGGGACTCTATGGTGGAGCTGATCAAGGTATTCCCATTGACTCTGTAGAAAAGATGCAAGCTGCTCTGAAGGCTGCGAAAAAACCTTCGGAGATCGTTATCTATCCAGACACGCCGCATGGTTTCCACGCCGACTACCGTCCGAGTTATCGTCAAGAACAAGCGCAGGACGGTTGGAAACGACTACAGGAATGGTTCAAGAAGAATGGGGCGGCGTAAACAGTAATTCAGTAGGCAGTAATCAGTAGACAGTAGAAAAAAGAACCAACGAAAAAGAAGAGGTAGGCTCTATGTTGACTACTGGCTACTTGTCCTGCTTTGTTGACCGCTGACCCCTTTTCCGTTTGACAACTAATAACTGGTAACTGGCAACTTCACGAAGACATGAAAATCCTCGTCACGGGCGGCGCCGGGTTCATTGGCTCAAACTTCCTGCAACTTTTCGTTCCGCGCTATCCTGAACATCTTTTTATTAACCTTGATAAGTTGACGTACGCGGCGAATTTGTCGAGCCTCGACGAAGTGTCGCGTCTGCCCAATTACACTTTCGTGCGAGTGGATATTGCTGATGCATCAGCGGTGTTAGCGGTTTTTCAGGAGTATATGCCTGAGTTGATCATCCATTTCGCGGCGGAGAGTCATGTGGACCGAAGCATCTTTGGTCCGGCTGAATTTATTCAGACGAATATCGCGGGAACGTTCAATTTGTTGGAAGCCTGTCGCGCTACCTGGACCTCAGCGATGCGCGGCCTTTTCCAGCACGTCAGTACGGATGAGGTGTATGGTTCTCTCGGAGACGATGGCCTTTTTACTGAGGAAACTCGCTACGACCCCAGTAGTCCGTATTCTGCTTCCAAAGCCGCGAGTGATCACCTAGTGCGAGCCTATCACCGGACTTTTGGCCTGCCGGTGAAGCTCACCAACTGTTCGAACAATTATGGACCACGGCAGTTTCCGGAGAAACTCGTTCCCTTGATGATTCTTAATGCCCTCAAAGGAAAACCGCTGCCCATTTATGGCGCAGGACGAAACGTCCGTGACTGGTTATATGTGGAGGATCATTGCGAGGCGATCTGGCAAGTCATCGAGCACGGGCGAATCGGGGAGACGTACAATATCGGTGGCAACAGCGAAAAAGCAAATATCGACGTTGTGCGTGCAATCTGTCAGGTCCTCGCGGAAGAAACCGGTCGCGCCGCGCAGGAGTTCGAGAATCTCATGACCTTTGTACCTGATCGTCCTGGGCACGACCTGCGCTATGCGATGGACACCACGCGCATTCGTACCGAGTTAGGGTGGGAGCCGCAAGAAAATTTCGCCTCAGGATTACGGAAGACGGTGCGTTGGTATCTCGACAACCGAACATGGGTCGATCAGGTGCAGACCGGCGAGTATCGGCGATGGCTTGAAGTGAACTATGACGCTCGTGACCGAATAACGGCGGGAAGAGACAAAGAGGGTGTGCGGTGATTACCAAAGGTATTATCCTTGCGGGCGGTTCCGGCACGAGGCTCTACCCGCTCACCTATGTCGTCAGTAAACAGCTTATCCCGGTGTACGACAAACCGCTGATCTATTACCCTTTGACGACGTTAATGTTAGCGGAAATTACGGACATCATGGTGATTACCACGCCGCATGACCGGCCATTATTCCAACAATTGCTCCAAGACGGTTCACAGTGGGGGCTGAAGATTACTTACGCTGTCCAGTCTCATCCTGGCGGCCTCGCGCAAGCGTTCTTGATTGGCCGAGAATTTATCGGACAAGACAGCTGTGCGCTCATTCTTGGTGATAACATCTTTCATGGTCACGGTCTCACCGAGCAGTTGCGTCGTGCGGCGCGGCAGATGTGTGGCGCGACCGTCTTTGCCTATCGCGTGACCGATCCAGAACGCTACGGCGTGGTGGAGTTTGACGGCAAGGGAAAGGCGATTGGCATTGAAGAAAAGCCCCAGTCTCCACGTTCTTACTACGCCGTTACCGGGTTGTATTTTTACGACAATCAAGTCGTGGATATCGCGGCCAGCTTACGTCCTTCGACACGAGGCGAGCTGGAAATCACTGACGTAAACAAACGTTATCTGGAGCAGGAGCAATTACAGGTCGAAATACTTGGAAGAGGCTATGCCTGGCTCGATACCGGCACTCCGGCTTCGTTGCTGCAGGCCGCGAACTTTATTGAGACGATTGAGCTGCGGCAGGGATTGAAAATCGCCTGTCCCGAGGAGGTTGCTTATAGCCTGGGGTTGATCGACGCGCGGAAACTCGCCAAGCTAGCGGAACCTTTGCAGAAGAGTGGGTACGGCGAGTATTTGCTCAAACTCCTGCACGATAGAAAACCTGATGAAAATATCTGAAACAGCTTTGCCGGGAGTGCTGCTGATCGAACTGCAAATCTTTGCGGATGCGCGCGGCAGTTTTATGGAAACGTGGCGGTGGGATCGCTATGAAGAGCACGGCGTGCCGACTCGTTTTGTCCAGGACAACATATCTTTTTCGCTCCACGGGGTTTTGCGAGGGCTACACTTTCAAAACCCGCATGGGCAAGGAAAATTGATCCACGTGCTGCAGGGGGAAATCTTTGATGTCGCGGTTGATATTCGCCTTGGGTCGCCGACATTTGGCCAATGGCTGGGTGTAACGCTCTCGGAGTATAACCACCACCAGCTTTACGTTCCTGACGGATTCGCGCACGGCTTTTGTGTGCTGAGTGCGACCGCGCTGGTTTCTTACAAATGTACGGATGTATATCACCCGCAGTCGGAGGGCGGTATTCTCTGGAATGATCCAGACCTCGGCATTAAGTGGCCGATTTCCCGACCTCTGTTGTCGCCTAAAGATGCGGCGTTTCCTCGGCTTCGCGAGATTGCTCAGGGGCGATTACCTCGACATCAGTAAGTGGAATGAGAGATTGTTAGGGATAAAGGGGCTGTGCTGTGCGAGCGGGCTGGGGTTCTACGCTTTATGCTAGAGTGGCTATAAGCGCAGGCTAAATCGTGTTGTTCTTATGCTCACTCTCCTTGCACTATCTGGTTCTGATAAATGCGAGGGGAAATGTTCTAGCCATGGGAAGCGAGTGTTGAACGAATATTTCGGGTTTTTGCTGAAACATGTTCTCCCCCTTTTTTTCATTCTTTTTTTAACTTCGAGCAGTTTCGCTACGGAATCGTTGCCGCAACTCCCTAGCTCTGAGCCTTTGCCAATCACTCTACAACAACAGCTCCTGCAAACGCTCAAGGCGAAAGGCTCTGCCTATAAACCGCGCACACGTCACGTGAACCCCGACGGATCAGCACAATTCACGAACCGCTTGCTCTTGGA